>CAKQPE010000014.1 GCA_934256695.1 uncultured Eubacteriales bacterium | reverse complement strand
TCACCCCAAACCCTGAAAATTTTTTGAAAAAAATTTAGTAAAACTTTTGGTAAAATGCAATTTCATTGCATTTTTCGTAAATCCATTTGCGATATTTTTAAAGTCTTCCCCTTGGTGGGGAAGATGTCACGTAAGTGACAGATGAGGGGAAAAATAACGTAAAATAATCAAGATTTCCCCCTCATCCGTTTCGACTGCGTCTCAGCACCTTTTCCCCAGGGAGAAGGCATTAAGACACTTCCGTCAAGCTACGCTTGCCACCTTCCCTTTCTGTGCTGGCTTTCGAGCTGGCTTTTAGCAAAATAAATTTATATTTGTGTTATTAAGACTTGGATTTTTTCTAATTTTGTCGAATAAAATCTCTCTTGCATTGATTTTAAAACGTAAATCCTGTATCTGTTGCCGTAAACATTGCATAGCCTATTTCCGGAGGCACATGGAATGTGCGGTCTTAAAGAGTTTTTGAGGGTGCAGGGAACTTTTTTAAAAAAGTTCCTGCAATATCCCACTTTTCCATTTGGAAAAAATTAAATTTAATTCTTTTTATTAAAAATTTGATTAAAGGATTTACCCCTCATCCGCTTCGCCTGCAGCTCAGCACCTTCTCCACAAGGAGAAGGCTTTAACGGAAATTTTGTGATTAACCACAACTGTTGACTTCAAACTATTAACACTGCCTGAACTATCAGTCTGATAAGCGTCTTCAATTCTGTATCCATATTTTGAAAATTATTTGTTCCGGCATTGTAACCTTTCGGCAATTTATTTTCACTTTCTTCATAAGTTCCTTCTATTACACCATCGGAAATATAAAAGTCTATGTTTTCTATGCCGGAATATTTTTTTGCCTTTTCTTTGCTTTCATCAGTCCATTTAACTGCTCCTGCCAATATGGAGTTTGTCTCAACATCAACAGTAAGTTCTTTCAATTCCAATTCATCCCAATGATCAATCAATATATAATATCCTTTGTCAAGCTCCGCATATGAATACTTAACAGGTTCATCATATACTATATCTATTTCCGCATTTTTTGCTTTCTTGTTTATTTCATCATTAAGGGCAGTTAAATTAACAGCATATTCATAAGGTATTATATGAAGCACATTCCCTTCGTAATAATATCCTCCGTATTGAGAAGGATTATTATTAACTGTATCGTACAACTGCTGTTCACAATCATAACTGCTTGTATCTTTTGCATTACACAAGACTACAGTACTGAAAACCAATAAAAAAGACAGCATAACTACAAATCTTTTTTTCATAAACTAATCCTCCTTCTGTAAATTAATTTAACTTTCTTTGTTTAACGAAATTTATATTCTTGTTGTCCATTTTGAGCAGTCTATTACATCTGTAGCAAGACCGTCGTAGAACTCCGGCTCATGGCATACCATAAGTATGCTGCCCTTGTATGCTTTTAAGGCTCTTTTAAGTTCGTCCTTTGCGTCAACATCAAGGTGGTTTGTAGGCTCGTCAAGTACAAGTATATTTGTCTCTCTGTTTATAAGTTTGCACAAACGCACCTTTGCCTTTTCACCGCCGCTTAATACCATTAACCTGCTTTCAATATGCTTTGTTGTAAGTCCGCATTTTGCCAAAGCACTTCTTACCTCATACTGTGTGTATGACGGAAATTCATTCCAGATTTCTTCAATACAGGTTGTGGGAATATCCTTCGGCATTTCCTGCTCAAAGTATCCTATATAGAGATAGTCCCCCAGTTCAACCTTTCCGCTTAACGGCTTTATTATGCCAAGTATGCTCTTTAAAAGGGTACTTTTTCCTATGCCGTTTGCACCTGTAAGAACTATTTTCTGTCCACGCTCCATTTCTATGTTAAGCGGTTTGGAAAGGGGTTCGTCATAGCCTATAACCAGATCCTCTGTCTGGAAAATATATCTTCCACTGGCTCTTGCCTCTTTAAAATTAAACTCAGGCTTCGGTTTTTCTGCCGCAAGCTCTATTTTTTCCATTTTATCAAGCTTTTTCTGGCGGCTCATAGCCATATTTCTTGTGGAAACCCTTGCCTTGTTTCGGCTTACAAAGTCTTTGAGATCGGCAATCTCTTTCTGCTGTTTTTCATATGCCGCCTGAAGCTGTGCCTTTTTCATTTCATAAACTTCCATAAACTTGTCATAATCACCCACATATCTGTTAAGCTGCTGGTTATCCATGTGGTAAATAAGGTTTACAACACTGTTCAAGAACGGTATATCATGGGAAATGAGAATAAAAGCATTTTCGTATTCCTGCAAATATCTCTTGAGCCACTCTATATGTTCTTTGTCAAGGTAGTTTGTAGGCTCGTCAAGAAGAAGTATATCCGGCTTTTCAAGAAGAAGTTTTCCCAACAGCACCTTTGTTCTCTGTCCTCCGCTAAGCTCACTTACATCTCTGTCAAGACCGATGTCCGTAAGACCTATGGCTCTTGCTACTTCGTCTACTTTGGAATCTATCATATAAAAATCATGTACCGTAAGCTGTTCCTGAATAACGCCCATTTCCTCCATGTAGCTTTCCAGTTCTTCTTCTGTTGCATCTGCCATTTTGTCGCAAAGCTCATTCATTTTTTCTTCCATTTCAAAAAGAAAGCCGAAAGCCGATGACAAAACATCTCTTATTGTCATGCCTTTTTCCAGAACAGTGTGCTGATCAAGATACCCTGCTCTTACGTTTTTTGACCATTCTATCTTACCTTCGTCAGGCATAAGTTTGCCTGTTATAATATTCATAAATGTGGATTTTCCTTCACCGTTTGCACCTATAAGACCTATATGCTCACCCTTTAAAAGACGGAATGAAACATTATTGAATATAGCTCTGTCTCCAAAGCCGTGTGAAAGATTTTCTACGTTTAAGATACTCATTTTTCTCTCCTTATTTGTCTGCACTTACCCTATTATAATCTTTTGATATGTTACCACACAGCCAAAGCAATTACAACAAAAACATAAGACCTTATGCTTGACCTTAAACTTTATAAAAATACTCTGGTATTTTAATTATAAATATAAATTTATCGAACTGATTAAAACCGTGGGACTCTGTCCCACACCCTGCAAACCTTTGAAAAGGTTTGATCTAAACTTTTAGTAAAATGCAATTTCATTGCATTTTGGGAAACGAAATTATAAGTTATAATATAAAATTTTACTTTTCTTAAAATTTGCCGAGCAAAATCAACCTTGCAATGCTTTTTTCCGTCCCTGAAAGTGAATGTGGCAAGTGTAGCTTGACGGAAGGGTTTTAAAGCTTTCTTCCGGGAGAAGGTGTCACAAGGTGACTGATGAGTTTTTTTCAGTGGACCGCACATTCTGAAAAATGAACACTGACGGCTAATCACTGTTTTTTGTCTTTCAAACCTTTCACACATCTCTAAGCATTTTTATAATGTTCTTCAGCCTTTCAAACACAAACTTAATTTCTCCGTAATCTATATCCGAAGAAAGTGAAAACCTTACGGCGGAATTTATTCTTTCGTTGCTTAATCCCATAGCTTTAAGCACATATGAGCCTTGTGATAAATTTGCCGCACATGCACTTTGGGCTGATGTGCATATTCCGTATAAGGAAAGCATATTCACTACCGCCCTTCCCTCTGTGCCTATAAAAGAAATATTGGCATTTGACGGAAGCCTGTCTGTGCGGTGACCGTTCAAAAAAGTATTCGGTATAAAATCAAGTATAAGCTTTACAAAATAATCTCTCTTTTGTGCAGATATTAAGCCGTTTTCAATAAAATTTGCCCTTGTATTTTCGCTTGCCCTTCTTATTGCCGCAATGTACGGCACATTTTCCGTTCCTGCCCTTTTTCCGTTTTCCTGTCCTCCGCCGTCAATAAGATTATCTATTTTGATTCCGTTTTTTATATAAAGAAACCCTATTCCTTTAGGTGTACCGAATTTATGCCCCGATACTGAAAGAAGGTCTATATTTTCTTTTTTTACATCTATCTTTATATGCCCTGCCGCCTGTACCGCATCTGTATGAAAATACGCACCGTTTTTGTGTGCAATCTCTGCCGCTTCTTTTACAGGTTCTATTGTTCCTACCTCGTTATTTGCATACATAACCGATACAAGTGCCGTATTTTTGTCGATTATTTTTTCTGCCGAATTTAAATTGATTTTTCCGTTTTCGTCAACAGGAACATACTCCGTTTTAAAACCGTATTTTTCCATACTTTCGGTACTTTTCAAAACAGCTTTATGCTCTATGGGTGTTGTAACTATTTTATTTTTTTCACCGTAAAAATAATGGCACACACCTTTGACAGCCCAGTTGTCGGCTTCACTGCCTCCTGATGTAAAATATATCTCCTCCGGCTCCGCTCCTATAAGATTTGCACAGCTTTCCCTTGCACGGTTTATTTCTTTTTTAGGCATATGGGAAAATCCGTATGATGAAGAAGGGTTTGACCAAAATTTTTCAAAATACGGTTCCATGCTTTCCAAAACACCATCACCTAACGGTGTCGTTGCCGCATTATCCATGTATATATATCTCATTTTTATCACCAAATTTTTCTTGTTTATATATAATATTCAACTGTATGTCTGCCTGTGATAAATATATTGTCATATACTGTATTAAATTGTTTTATTTTTTGGCAATAGATATTATCCTGTTGAAAAAACTACATATTAATGTTAAACTTTTATATGCAGTTTAAGACAGTAATTTTTAAGCATATTTCTTTACATAAATCATACAGAAAGGACTCTTTAATTTGAAAAAAGAATATATTTTTGTTCCGTTTTTATTTTTTATTTCACTTCTTTTTCCTCTGTCGGTTTCCGCCGCAACAGTTATTACCTCACCTGTTGACAGCAGACCTATAAGCACATCATATCTGGAAAACCTTGTGTCCATAAATAACGATAAACTTATAACCATAGACAACTCATATCTTGATATGTTTACTGCCGATACTGAAAAATTTGCAGACAGCAAAAAAGTTCGTGAACTTATAAGAGAAAACGTAAGCAAAAACAATTCCTCCGATACAACGGTAATAATAAATACTTCCTCTTATTTTACAGGCGGTCTTGTAGGCAGCCGTTGTGCCGCACAGTACGAAAACACAGATACGGCACTTAAAGAGCTTTTAAGCCTTGTTACGGACTATACTCAGCCGAAATATTATATCAATATAGCAATGCCACGTAACCTTCCCGAAACAAGAGGACAGAAAATATGGCCGGACGAAGAAAAAATAAAAGGCCTTTCTTACTTTTATCTTCAGTCCAATCCCGACTGTGAGGACAGGGAAAAAATAGAAAGCACGTACAGCCTTGTTTCTCCGTCACAGTTTTTGCTTGAATACGGTTATGTATACAACAAACAGGCAGAAAAAGGCTCATATCAGCTTACTGACTGGGAAAAGGCTTTTCTTGACTATTGTAATAAAAACTACGTAAACAACAAAACTTACGGTCAGTATATAAAAAATTATATTACTCCGTTTTCCGAAACAGCAAAAATCTGCGACAGTCTTATACGTTGGCAGAGAGCCGGAAAAATAGACGAAATAATTATCGGCAACGACGACCTTCAGCTTCCGCAGTCGATTTCATACTTTTATTCAAAAAAAGCAGACTGGGTTCCTCTTGAAAACGGAACACCTGTAAAATACAGCTTTTCAAGAACATACATGAATATAGGCAACAGCAGTGTTGTTAAACGTATGGAAAGAGCTTTCTCCAAAACCGAAACAGACAATGCCCTTGTGGGAAAAGGCAAAAGCATAAACTTTATATTCGGTATGGACGAAATACCACAGCTTATATATGCAAGAAGTCTTGCCGAAAGATACGGCAGCAGTGCCGACATAGATATAACAAACTACAGAACAAATTCCGTTGCGGCAGACTATGATGTTCTTTCCAATGACAAGCTTGCAGAAAACGCACGTAATTTTATATCCGCAAATCTTGTACCGAGCGGTGACAAAACAGATATGTATATTTTTGACTATACTGTCTGCAACGAAAACGACAAAGCCGACTTTATATCAAAGCTTTCATCTTCTGCCGAAAATAACGATGTTGCCCTCATAGAGCTTTACAGCCATGATGTAATTTCGTCCGGCAGCAATTTTGTTTTCCGTCAGCTCCTTTCCGACTCGGCAGAAAACAACAATTCTTTCGGCATAGCCGATTTAACGGCATTTTCCGCATGGAATACCAGTGCCAACGCCATAGGTCTTGGCTTTGCCAATGCGGGAGTGTATTCCCTTGCAAAACAGCACTGCACAGATTTTAAAGCCGTTACAGAAGGTGAGACAAAAATGCTTGCACAGCATATTTACGAGGACGGGCTTTATTTCGGCGGAGCAAGAGATTATCTTTCTTCCAAAGGCTACAAACCGACAAAAGAAGAAATGCTTTCAAGCAGTGAGTTATACAATATTTTAAACAATGACTCAGTAACAAAGGCTTTTGAGAAAAAGAGATTTAACATAAACGGAAAGCACACATATTTAACTGAATTTAAACTGGAAAACACAGCTTTCCCTTGGCAGAGACTTTTTGACTGCAAAATAAACGTAAGCTGCAAATCGGCAGAAATAAAGATGTAAAGGCAAGACCTTGGGGCTTCACCCCAAACCCTGACCAACTTTTGAAAAAGTTGGATCAAAACTTTTATCAGATACCATGACTGTAGTCATGGTATCTTGTTAAAGTTTAGGTCAAATCTTTTTATGACTATGAAAATTTCTTTTAAAATAAATAGTTTTATGGTATTTGTGATAAAATCACAAAACTTTAATTATATAGATTGGATGTGACAAATTTGAAAATAGGCTTAGACATAGGCTCTACCACCATTAAAAGTGTGGTTATCGATAAGCTGGGGAAAATAGTCTACTCATCTTATGAGCGTCATTTTTCACAGATAACATCAAAGACAGCAGAAATGCTTACTGCCATAAAAAATAAATTCGAGGACTGCAAAAACTTCTCCCTTGTTATATCAGGCTCAGCCGGTATGGGTATGGCAGAAAACTGCGGTGTGGAATTTGTTCAGGAGGTTTATGCTGAAAAAGTTGCGGCAGAAAAAAATATCCCAAACTCCGATGTAATAATCGAGCTTGGCGGTGAGGACGCAAAAATTATATTCCTCGGCAACTCCATGGAGGCAAGAATGAACGGTACCTGTGCCGGCGGTACAGGTGCTTTTATTGACCAGATGGCAACCCTTCTTGACGTAAAAACAGAGGATATGAATTCCCTTGCGGAAAAAGCCGAAAAGGTATATACCATAGCTTCACGCTGCGGAGTTTTTGCCAAAAGTGATATTCAGCCTCTTTTAAATCAGGGTGCAAAAAAAAGCGATATAGCCCTGAGTATTTTTTATGCGGTAGTAAACCAGACAATAGGCGGTCTTGCACAGGGCAGACCAGTAGAAGGAAACGTAGTTTACCTTGGCGGCCCTCTTACATTTATGCCTATTTTAAGACAGTGCTTTGACAAAACCATAGGCACAAAAGGCATATGCCCCGAAAACTCCCTTTATTACGTTGCTCTCGGTGCGGCATACTGTGCCAAAAAAGAAACGGACCTTGACGAAACCATATCAAAAATTTCGGCTTACCATTCCGTTTCGGAATGGGCAAAACTTGAACCGCTTTTTAAAAACAAAGAAGAATACGAAACATTTAAAAGCCGCCATGCAAAAGCCGATGTTAAATACGGTGATTTAAAAACCTACTCCAAAAATACATTTGTCGGTATTGATGCCGGAAGCACAACAATAAAAGCCGTTGTTATGGGCGAGAACGGCGAAATACTTCACAGTGTTTATATGTCAAACAGTGGAAATCCCGTTCCCGTTATACGTGGCTTTTTAACTAATCTTTACGAAATAAAACCTGATATAAAAATAAAATCCTCATGTGTTACAGGCTATGGTGAGGATATTATAAAAAATGCATTCCATATAGACAACGGTCTTGTTGAAACCGTTGCACATTTTACTGCGGCAAAATATTTTATGCCCGATGTAGAATTTATAATCGACATCGGCGGTCAGGATATGAAATGCTTTAAAATCAAAAACGGCGTTATAGATAATATTTATCTTAACGAAGCCTGTTCTTCGGGCTGTGGTTCTTTCCTTCAGACATTTGCCAATACTCTCGGATATGATGTGGAAGAATTTTCACAGATGGGACTTTTTGCCAAAAATGCCGTTGACCTTGGTTCAAGATGTACCGTATTTATGAACTCATCTGTTAAACAGGCACAAAAGGACGGTGCAACAACAGGTGATATTTCTGCCGGACTTTCAACAAGTATAGTTAAAAACGCAATCTATAAAGTAATACGTCCGTCAAGTGTAGACGAACTTGGCAAAAAAATAGTTGTTCAGGGCGGCACATTCCTTAATGATGCAGTTTTAAGGGCTTTTGAAAAAGAAATGGGCGTAAATGTTGTACGTCCCGTTATAGCAGGTCTTATGGGTGCTTACGGCTGTGCTTTGTATGCACAGAAACACGCTTTCGAAAAAAGCTCTATTATAACCTATGAAGAACTTAAAAGCTTCAGCCATACGGTAAAAAGCGTAAACTGCGGTCTCTGTTCTAACAACTGCCGTCTTACTGTAAATACCTTCGGTGATGGAAGCAGATACATAGGCGGAAACAGATGTGAACGACCTGTTACCAAAAGAGCCTCTGTAGGTGAGCTTAACATATACAAATACAAACAGGATATTATAAAATCCTTAAAACCCGTTAAAGGCAAACGTGGAAAAATAGGCATACCTCTCGGATTAAATATGTACGAGATGTGCATTTTCTGGCACAAATTCTTTACCGATCTTGGATTTGAGGTTGTACTTTCACCTCTTTCCGATAGGGATATATTCCTTAAAGGACAGGCAACAATACCGAGCGATACCGTTTGTTTCCCTGCAAAACTTCTTCACGGTCATGTGGCATATCTTATGGAACAGGACGGAATACACCATATTTTCTATCCTTGCATGAGCTTTAACTTTGACGAAAATCTTGGAGACAATAACTACAACTGTCCTGTCGTGGCTTATTATCCGGAGATTATAGCCGCAAACATGAGACTTAAAAAAGGCGTAACACTTATTAACGATTACGTAGGTGTCCACAGAAGAAAAGATTTCCCTAAAAAACTTCACGAAATACTTTCAAAATATTTCGACGGCATAAAGCTTAACGAAATCAAAAAGGCTTCCGATGATGCTTTCGCCGCAAGGGAAAGCTATATGGAATCAGTCCGCAAAAAAGGTGCTGAAATAATTAAAAAAGCAAGAAAAGAAGGCAAGAAAATCATTGTCCTTGCAGGCAGACCTTACCATGTTGACCCGGAAATAAACCACGGCATAGATACCCTTTTGGAGTCTCTCGGCATGGCAGTTATAAGTGAGGATTCTTTAAGCGGATATATGAACAGATTCCATGTAAACGTGCTTAACCAGTGGACATATCATGCCCGTCTTTATGCCGCCGCAAAATACATTGCCGACAAAGACGATATAGAGCTTGTTCAGCTTGTAAGCTTCGGCTGTGGTCTTGATGCCATAACAACAGACGAGGTACGTTCCATAATAGAAGAAAGCGGAAAAATATATACACAAATTAAAATTGACGAGATAACAAATCTCGGTACAGTCAAAGTAAGGCTGAGAAGCCTTTTGGCAGCTTTAAGTCAGCAGGAGGAGACTAATTAATGGCTGAACTGATAAGAGATGAAAACGGAAGAATTATTTTTACAAAGGAAATGAAAAAGGACTATACAATACTTGTACCAAATATGCTCCCTATTCATTTCAATATAATGAAAAACGTATTTACAAACGAAGGCTATAAATTTGCACTTCTTGATAACGACGGCACAGCCGTAAAACAGCTTGGTCTTAAATATATGCACAACGACATCTGCTACCCTGCACTTCTTGTGGCGGGACAGTTTCTTGACGCACTTTCAAGCGGAAAATATGATGTAAACAAAACCGCTCTTATGATAATGCAGACAGGCGGCGGCTGTCGTGCCTCAAACTACATACATCTTTTAAGGAAGGCTCTCGTTAAGGCAGGCTACAGCAATGTACCTATTATATCCTTTAACCTTTCCGGTCTTGAGCATAACAGCGGTTTTAAGCTTACTTTGCCTATTATCCGCCGTATACTTGCCGGCGTTATTTACGGTGACCTTATAATGCTTTTAAGCAACCAGACAAGACCTTATGAAATAAAAAAAGGTGAAACGGACAAACTTATAAAAAAATGGGTTATTGATATTTCCAAACAGTTCCGTGCAAAAAAAGGCTACAGCTTTTCCCAGATGAAAGCAAACTTTACAAAAGTAATAGACAGTTTTTCTTCAATAAAGCTTAAAAAAGAAATTAAAACAAAGGTCGGCATAGTAGGCGAAATATATGTTAAATATGCAAGATTTGCAAACAACAGCCTTGAAAAATTTCTTGCCGATGAAAACTGTGAGGTTATGGTTCCCGGTCTTATGGGCTTTTTAATGTTTAAGGTTGATGCAAGAGTTCAGGATTATCTTATATACGGCGGAAGCAAAGTAAAATACTTTGCCGCAAAGACGCTTTTGGGATACCTTGAAAAAATAGAAAAGGCATTTATGGAAGCCGTTGATAATTCACGTTTCACACAGCTTTCATCATATGCCGATACAAAACCGCTTGTAGACGGTCTTATAGGTCTTGGCAACCGTATGGGCGAAGGCTGGTTTCTTCCTGCCGAAATGATAGAGCTTATAAAACACGGATATGAAAATATTGTCTGCACACAGCCCTTCGGCTGTCTGCCTACACATATATGCGGCAAAGGTATGATACATAAAATAAAGGAAATGTATCCCGATTCAAATATTGTCCCTGTAGACTACGATACAGGTGCAACAAAAGTAAATCAGGAAAACCGAATTAAACTTATGCTTTCTGTTGCAAGGGAAAAAACAGAGGTATAAAACTAAAACAAGAGGTATGCAAAATGGTCTATTATCTTGGTGAAGAACTTATTGAAACAACTGAAGACGAAGCATTTGAAACAGGTCAAAGTGCCGTTTTTATAGTAAATGAAGACGAGTGTCCACGCATACTGCCGAAACTCGGCATATCCTATGAGCGTGAATATAAGCTGGAGGATGTGTATTTCTGCAAAGCCGAGGCACAGCAGGACTGTATTTTCGGAACATTTCTTATTCCCAAGCTCAGAGACATAATGGGAAGCCGTTACCGGCTTATGTTCTTTATTACACTTAATGACATAATAATAGTAGATGATGACGGGTTTGCAATGCGTATTTTAAAACGTATTCTCAGACGAAAAATTCATCAAGGTGAGTCAAAAGAAAAATTTATGTATAACTTTATATCGGAATTTATGTCAAAAGATTCCGAGCTGCTCGAAAAATTCGAGCATCGTCTTATGAACATGGAAGATGAAGCACTGCACGAGGACGATCCCGATTTTCTTGTTACCCTTCTGCGTACACGTAAACAGCTTCTTACACTGAGAGGATATTACGATCAGATTTCGGAACTCGGAAAAATTCTTGAAGAAGACGAAAACCACTTTTTTAAGAAAAACCAGACAAAATATTTCGGTACTCTTTCCGACCGTGCCGAAAGGCTTATTGGCAAAACTGTTCACCTTATAGATTATGCACAGCAGGTAAAAGATATTTATCAGAGTAATGTTGCAAATCAGCAAAATCAAAATATGCAGTTTCTCACCATTATGTCTGCTATATTCTATCCGCTTACTCTTATTACCGGCTGGTACGGCATGAACTTCCATAATATGCCGGAGCTTGCCCACGGATACCCTGCTGTAATACTTCTGAGTATTATCGTTGTTACAATACTTATACTTATATTCAAAAAGAAAAAACTGTTGTAATACCTTTTGGCTTTGACCCAATACCTCACAATTTTTTAAAAAAATTGAGTAAAACTTTTAATAAAATACCGTGACAATGTCACGGTATTTTTAGGTTAAATATAAATTTATTGAACTAAGACCTTGGGGCGTTGCCCCAATACCCTACAAGCCTTTGAAAAGGCTTGACCTAAACTTTTATCAAAACGCAATTACATTGCGTTTTTTGTAAATCCATTTGTGAAGCTTTTAAAGCCTTCCCTTTTGGGGGAAGGTGTCACGAAGTGACGGATGAGGGATTTGTTTAAATACAAATTATGTTTTTCATATAATTTATTTTCTTATTTTTCCCTCATCCGACTCGCTACGCTCGCCACCTTCTCCCGAGAGAAGGCTTTAAAACCCTTCCGTCAAACCTTCGGTTTGCCACCTTCCCTTTCAGGGACGGCTTTCGAGTTGAGAAGGCTCCCATGAAAGGGGAGCTGTCACGCAGTGACTGAGGGGTTATTATTTCACTCCGATAAATTTATATTTATTGCTTTTAGTAATCCTTGAAATGGAAGGTAGCAAGGTTTTAAATCCCGTTTATTTTTATCTGCGAAGCGTGTTCCTCGGCAGGATACCTATAGCCGAAATGCTCATAACCGCTCTTGGTTACCACCCTGCCTCTTGGCGTTCTCTGTATGTATCCAAGCTGTATAAGATATGGCTCATATACGTCCTCTATTGTTTCGCTTTCCTCACCTATATATACAGCAAGGGTATCTACGCCTACAGGTCTGCCACCGAACTTTTCTATCATAGCAAGCAGCATTTTTCTGTCTGTAAGGTCAAGTCCCATTTTATCCACATCAAGTCTGTTAAGTGCTTGATTTGCAACATCATGGGTTATTACTCCGTCAAAGCTTACCTGTGCAAAATCACGTACTCTTTTAAGCAGTCTGTTTGCTATTCTCGGTGTTCCTCTTGAACGCCTTGCTATTTCTTCCGCTCCACCGTCATCTATGTCTATACCCAGTACCTTCGCCGAACGGTTTACTATTATTTTAAGGTTTTCAACACTGTATGGTTCCAGACGCTGTATAACACCAAACCTATCCCTTAAAGGTGCTGTCAAAAGACCTATACGTGTTGTTGCCCCAACCAAAGTAAATTTCGGCAGGTCTATACGCACACTTCTCGCTCCGGCACCTTTGCCTATTACAATATCTATTGCAAAATCCTCCATTGCCGGATAAAGAATTTCTTCTATTATTCTGTTTAGACGGTGTATTTCGTCTACAAACAGTATGTCGCCTTCTTCAAGTCCGCTTAAAACAGCCGCCATGTCTCCCGGGCGTTCTATTGCCGGACCGGACGTTGTCTTTATGTTTACACCCATTTCATTTGCTATTATGTTCGAAAGTGTTGTCTTTCCCAATCCCGGAGGCCCGTAAAGCAAAACATGGTCTAACGGCTCATTTCTTTTTTTAGCCGCCTCAATAAACACCTTCATATTGTTTTTTACACTCTCTTGACCTATATAGCTGTCAAGAGTATCGGGCCTGAGCTTCGGTTCAAACTCCATATCCTCCGCTCTGTAGCCCGATGTTATAATTCTGTCCTGCATATTAACACCGCCTGATTATTTTTCGGAAATTCTTTTAAGTGCTTTTTTAATAAGTGTTGATGTATCGTCCTCGGCTGAATATATATCCGAAAGAGCCTTTACAGCTTCGCTTCTGCCATAGCCCAGAACAAGAAGTGCCTCCAGTGCCTCTGATTTTGCATCTGACAAATCAACACTGTCGCTTGTTATGTCTCCACCAATTATAGACGTAATATCGTCTGTGGAAATCTTGTCCTTCAATTCAAGTATTATTCTCTGTGCCGATTTTTTGCCAAGTCCAGGTGCTCTGCAAAGCATTGTAATATCGTTTGACACTATTGCGGAAGTAATTTCATTTACACTGCATACACCAAGAAGTGCCATTGCCGTTTTTCCGCCTACACCTGATACTGAAGTAAGTTTTTTAAAAAGCTCAAGCTGTTTTTGACTTTCAAAGCCAAAGAGAGAAATGCCATCTTCTTTTACGTTCATATAGGTATGTATTTTTACTTCTGTATGTTGTTTATACTTAACCGAAATTGAAGGAGGCATAGAAATAAAATATCCTATTCCGCCGGCTTCTACAACTATTCCGCTGTCTGATATATCCTCAAGCATTCCTTTTACATAAGAAATCATTTTTTCTTCTCCCGAACAAATATAATAAAAAGTTTAATTTTTATTTATTATACCATAAACATACGTTTGGTGTATAGTACAAAAGATCTTGAGCAAATATAAAACACCGTGACAACAGTCACGGTGTTTTAGGGTGTCGACAAAGTCGACACCCTAAGTCGAAATCAGGATTTCGACTTGTTCAAACAGAAGAATAAACAGACAGGTTCCATGGGCTTAAAAGCCTTGAAACCTGCTGTTTTCCTCGTCGGAAATGAATTCCGACTGCGGATTCCATTCGGGAAACTCATTCGTTTCCCGAACCCTTCCGCTTTATAAAATAACTTTGTCTATAATCTGAAACACCGTGACAACAGTCACGGTGTTTTTTAATGTCTTGCCGTATTTTTCAAAAATCATTGATAATCAGTATAAACTCCACAGATATTTTTACTCAGCCTTTACATCTGTCCAAAGTTCATTCCATTCGTTCTTAACTTCATCTGTTCTGTATTCCATAAAATAAAGTCTGTTAAGAGATTCTTCATCCATACCGGCTGAAGCTGCATATTCAGGGTCAATAGCCTCTGCTGCTGACTGGTTCGCTGGTGAAGGACCGCCTGAAGAAGCCCAGTTATACTGGAGGTCTTTACTTATCATAGCGTCAATAAATTTATAAGCAAGTTCTTTATTGTTGCTGTTTGCCGCTATACCCCAGTTGTCAACCCAACCGATTGCACCGTCTTCAGGTACTGTAAATGCAATATGTTCTCCAGCCTGTTTCATTGCCGCTGCCTGACCTGACCACATAAGACCTACAGAAATCTGACCTCCGGCAAAAAGTTTTGAAAATTCATCGCCTGTTTTCCAGTATGTCTTGTTAAGAGGTTTCTGTTCTATTAATTTTGCCTTTATTGCGTCAAGGTCTGTAGGTGCATTCGGATCCTGACCGAGAACAATAGCTGCTGACATTACAGCATCATTGTAGTCATCTCTGAATGCAATCTTTCCTGCATACTGTTCGTCAAAAAGACAATTCATGCTCTTAGGTGCTTCTGTAATTTCATCTGTATTGTATGCTATAGCTGTTGAACCCCATACAAAAGGTACTGCATACATTGTATCTCCGTCAAAACATTCTTTCTGTTCTTTAAATTTTGCAAAAAGTTCATCAAAATTTTCAAGCTTTGATGTATCAATAGGCTCAAGAAGTCCGTCTTTTATTGCTGCCGGAAGAATAGTACAGTTCGGAAGGCATACATCTATCTCTCCTGCCTTTGATGTTCTGAGTCTTGTAAGAAGATCTTCTTCACTGGACATATATGTATTTACTATTTCACAGTTATTTTCTTCTTCAAATGCCTTTACAAATTCCGGATCATCTGAAGCATAGTCTTTCCAGTTTACAACATAAAGCTTTGTCTTTTCTCCCGACTGTGTGCTTGCAGCTGCCTGTTCTGAGCCGCTGCCTGATGTGGAAGCCGCACCGCTGCCTGATGATGAGCTGCCTCCGCAGCCTGCAAGAGATACTGCTGCAATTACCACAGCAGCAAAAACAGCTGTTAACTTCTTCAATTTCATAAAATATACATCTCCTTTTAAAATTTTTTTATAATATGCAGGTTTTATTCTATTATAACCTGACACATTTTCATTGTTTCAACAGCCGCATTATGACTCTGCGGTGTAACACCGGCACAAAGATTTTCTATAACGGCAACAGGAATTTCTTTCAGCTTTGTTTTAAGTAAAAGTGCGTTTGTAACAACACATATATCCGTGCATAAGCCTATAAGAGTTACCTTTTCATATCTGCCTATAAAAGCAATTTCCGTCAGTTCGACACTGCCGAAAACAGGCTTGTCTATAACACAAAGGGTTTTTCCGCTGCCTGCTTCATAAACATCTTTCTGTATCTGCCAGCCTTCCGTATCCTTTATACAATGTTTTACCGGAAGATTCTTTCCTTCAAGAGTATCAAGATAATTTTCACTGTGCGTATCCCTCGTATAAATAACATCACCGTTAAAGGAACGTATCTTTTCGCATACAGGTTCAACTATTGCCTGAGCTTCTTTCGTTCCAAGAGAACCGTCAATAAAATCTTTCTGCATATCAACTACCACGAGCAATTCTTTCATACAAAACACCTCTTTTGATTTTTAAAGCAGTTTAAAGTAATTTTTATTGTACTCAATAATTCCTTCTTTTTTCATTTTGCTAAGCTCATTTGACATGGCACTTCTGTCCACACACAGGAAATCCGCAAGCTCCTGACGGTTAAAATTTATATAAAAACCATTGCTTTTTTTCTCTTCCGCCTGCTGAGACAAAAATGACATAAGCTTTTCACGAGTAGTTCTTTTGCATATATACCCTATTTTTAAATTAAGCATATATGCTTTTGATGCAAGCACATTTATAAGGTTATGCATTATCTTATAATAAAACGTTTCTTTTGAGCCATTACACATAAATATTCGGCTTGTGTCAAGCATAAGTACTTTTGTTTCGCTTTCGGCAACCACACTTACTCCTGATGCACCTTTATGGCAGCAGGAATATACTTCTCCAAAAATATCGCCTTTTGATACAGATGTCATTATTGTGCTGTTTCCGTAATAGTCTTCTTTTTCAATTCTTACACTTCCATCAAGCACAAGACCTATTTTTTTGATGCTGTCATCAGGATGATATATATATTCTCCTTTTTTTAATTTGATTTCCTTTGCACCAAAAAATTCAACGGCTTTTTCAGTTTCATCTGCGGTAAGACCTTTAAAAATTACAGACTTTTCTATAATTTCAATATATCTTCTCAAAATTCTTCACTTCCGTTGTTTATACAACATACTTTACAGCTTAATTTTACTATAATATAACCATAAAATCAACTATATATGATAATATCGAACAAACGGAGGGTTTTCTATGTTAAGAAAAATAATAAATATAAATACCGAAAAATGCAACGGCTGTGGTTTATGTGCCAAAGCCTGTCACGAGGGTGCTATAGGCATGAGTAACGGAAAAGCCATTCTTCTGAGAGATGATTACTGTGACGGTCTCGGTGACTGTCTGCCGGTCTGTCCTACAGGTGCAATTACATTTGAGGAAAGAGAAGCCGCAGCTTATGATGAAATTGCCGTAAAGGCAAATATGGCACTTAAAAACTCAGGCTTCACCTGTCCCGGCTCAATATCAAAAACAATAGAACACACAGCTTCCGCAAAAAATATTTCTGATTCCGTTGTCAATATTAACAGCAGATTACTTAACTGGCCTGTTCAAATTAAGCTTGCCCCTATAAAAGCTCCGTATTTTGATAACTGCAAACTTCTTATAGCGGCAGACTGTACAGCCTTTTCCTACGGAAATTTCCACAATGATTTTATTAACGGGCATATAACACTCATAGGCTGTCCTAAACTTGATATGGTGGATTATTCCGAAAAGCTTACGGAAATAATAAAACAAAATGACATTAAGAGTGTAAAAATAGCACGTATGGAAGTGCCTTGCTGCGGCGGTCTTGAAAATGCCGTTAAAAAAGCTCTTTTGGACAGTGGAAAATTTATTCCATGGACCGTAGTTACAGTAAGTACAGACGGAAACATACTTGACTAAACCTCAAAAACACAATTTTCGCATTTTAATAAGAATTTGCATCTATAGCCAAAAAGTCGTCCAAAACATGGTTTTGAACGACTTTTTAATTAAAAATTTACCTTAAGCCTTTTTAATCTTGCTGACAGCCGAAAAGCCCAACTGTCTTTATATATTTTTATGCCAAACTGCCCTTTGCATCTGTACTTCTTTCAACCGTCTCTTTTTTTAGCTGAACACGGTTATCTTTAAGCTCAAACAAAGCATCTGCCTTACCTCTTACGCACTCAGGTGTAATTATTACCTTTTCTACATTAGGGTCACTTGGCACCTCGTACATAATCTTATTTATAAAGCCTTCAACTATGGCTCTTATTCCTCTTGCTCCCGTTCCTCTTTCAATAGCAAGCTTTGCTATTTCCTCAAGAGCTTCTTTCTGGAATTCAAGTTTAACATTATCCAGCTCAAAAAGATATTCGTACTGCTTTGTAACGGCATTTTTAGGCTCTGTAAGTATTCTTACAAGATCGCTTTCCGAAAGGTTTTCCAGTGTTACAACAACGGGAAGTCTGCCTACAAACTCGGCTATAAGACCGTATTTTATAAGGTCCTGCGGCTGAACGCTCTTTAAAAGCTTATCAAAAGATGTATCCTGCTTACTCTGTACCTTTGCACCAAAGCCGATAACCTTTTCGCCTACACGGTTTTCGATTATCTTATCAAGTCCGCTGAATGCACCGCCGCATATAAAGAGAATGTTAGTTGTATCTATCTGTATAAGCTCCTGATGAGGATGCTTTCTGCCGCCCTGAGGAGGGACAGATGCAACTGTTCCTTCAAGAATTTTAAGCAATGCCTGCTGAACGCCTTCACCGCTAACGTCTCTTGTTATGGAAACATTCTCGCTTTTCTTTGTTATTTTATCAATCTCGTCGATATATACAATACCTTTTTCGGCTTTTTCAATGTCATAATCGGCAGCCTGAATAAGCTTCAAAAGGATATTTTCAACGTCCTCGCCTACATAGCCTGCCTCTGTAAGGGTTGTGGCATCTGCAATGGCAAAAGGAACATTAAGCAGTCTTGCGAGAGTCTGTGCAAGAAGTGTCTTACCTACACCTGTAGGGCCGAGAATAAGTATATTGCTCTTTTGGAGCTCAACATCATTTTTTCTGCGTTTTTCAAGTACTCTCTTATAGTGATTATAAACTGCTACGGAAAGGACTTTTTTTGCCTCGTCCTGACCGATTACGTATTCGTCGAGAATTTTTTTAATCTCCTTAGGCTTAGGAAGTGAGCCTGTTTCCATTATGGCTTCGTCTTCCATTCCCTCGTCGATTATATCGGTACAAAGACCTACACACTCATCACATATATATACGTCAGGTCCTGCAATAAGTTTTTTTACCTGATCCTGCGGTTTGCCGCAGAAAGAGCATCTAAGCTGTTTTTTATCGTCTGTTTTTGATGCCATATTTCATCTCTCCTTAAACCGGCTTAGTGATTACAGCATCAATCAAGCCATATTCTTTGGCTTCTTCAGCCGACATATAGTTGTCTCGCTCTGTATCTCTTTCAATTTCTTCAAGGCTCTTGCCTGTGTTTGAGGCAAGAATTTTATTGAGTTTTTCCTTTGTTTTGAGTATGTTTTCAGCCACTATGCGGATTTCTGTAGCCTGACCTCTTGCTCCGCCGGAAGGCTGATGAATCATTATTTCCGAGTTAGGGAGAGCATATCTTTTGCCCTTTGCTCCGCCGGAAAGAAGGAAAGCACCCATACTTGCAGCCATACCGATACATATTGTTGATACATCAGGTTTAATATACTGCATAGTATCATAAATAGCCATACCGGCTGTTACCGAGCCGCCCGGACTGTTTATGTATAAGTTTATGTCCTTGTCAGGGTCTTCTGCCGCAAGGAAAAGGAGCTGTGCAACAACAAGGCTTGCTGTTGTATCGTTTACTTCCTCACCAAGAAATATAATTCTGTCTTTAAGCAGTCTTGAAAAAATATCGTATGTTCTTTCGCCTCTGCTTGTCTGTTCTAAAACATATGGTACAAGACTCATAATCTTAATTCCTCCTTTTTTGTGAGGACATCAATTATCAGCCGTTGATTAAGCCTCTTTCTTCTCAACTTCAACTGCTGAGTCCTCTACTAACTGAGCGGCTTTCTTAACAAGAATGTCGCCTTCTACGTTCTTTCTGTCGTCTTCTTTGAAGATTTCAAGAGCTTTTTCTTTTTCTACGCCGTATGCAGCAGCCATCTTTGTGATTTCTTCGTCTACTTCTTCAGATGTAGCTGTAATTCCTTCAGCCTTTGCGATAGCTTCAAGAACGAGTCTTGCTTTAACGCTCTTTTCTGCTGAATCACGGAATGTGCTTCTTAAACCTTCTACTGTTGTACCAAGGTACTGGCAGTACATATCAATAGAGATGCCCTGAGCTGCAATGTATCTCTTAAACTCGTTGATCATCTGGTCAATCTTGTTATCATACATTACTTCAGGAATATCCATTTCTGCGTTTTCGATAACTGCATCTACTGCTCTGTCGCTCTTGAGCTGTTTTGCGTTAGCTTCAGCAGTCTCTTTAAGTTTACCCTCTATGCTTGTTTTGTATTCATCAAGTGTATCGAATTCGGAAACATCCTGTGCAAATTCATCGTTGATTTCAGGAAGTTCTTTAACATTGATGCCCTTAACCTCTACTTTAAATACAGCAGCCTTGCCTGCAAGGTCTTTTGCACCGTAGTTTTCAGGGAATGTAACGTTAACGTCAAATTTGTCGCCTACATTGTGGCCAACAATCTGGTCTTCGAATGTATCGATAAATGTGTGTGAACCGAGTGTAAGGTCATAGCTGTCGCTCTTGCCGCCATCGAAAGGAACACCGTCAACACTGCCGTCAAAGCTGATGTTTACGATATCATCATTCTGAGCTGCTCTGTCCTCAACTGCGATAAGTCTTGAGTTCTGTTCCTGAACTCTTTTAAGTTCTGCTTCAACAGCTTCAGGCTTAACTGTTGTGTCAACCTTTTCAACCTCAACGCCTTTGTACTGTCCAAGCTTAACTTCAGGCTTAACTGTTACTTCAACTTCAAATTTGATACCTTCGTTTTTATCGATAACAGGAGCATCAATGTCAGGTCTTGAAACTACATCAAGTCCGAGTTCTTTAACTACTGCTTCGTATTCTGTGCTGAGAACAAAGTTGATTGCATCTTCATAAAATACTTCTGGGCCGTATTCAACTTCTATAAGCTTTCTTGGTGCTTTGCCTTTTCTGAAACCAGGAAGAGCTATTCTGTTTTTATTTCTTTCGTAAGAATATTTCATACCTTCCTCAAGTTTCTCAGGACCAACCTCGAAAGTAAATTTTACTATGTTGTTTTCTTTGCTTACTAACTTAGCGTTCATTTAAAAATCCTCCTTAGTGATTAGTTATTGTTAATTAACCGAACCGTCTCGCCGAAAATATGTCTGACTAAAATGATTTATTCAAAAAACAGCGGTTAAATGTCTGCATAGCTAAATTGCATTATAACATATTACCTATATAAAATCCAGAAAAAATTATTAACATTACAATATTTCCATAACCGTATCCAAAATCACCGCATCTGTTGATTTTTCAATAAAATTTATTACATTATCTATTATGGAATTTGCATGATTTACCTCGTTTGTAACACAGGCAAAACCTATAGCTATTAATTTGTGTCTGTCCTGTTGCTCCACTTCCGCTATAGATATATTAAATTTATGTCTTGCCTTTTCTGTTATGCTTTTTACAATCATTCTTTTTTCTTTAAGGCTATTTACCCACTCTGCCTGAAGATATACAACACAGGTTCCTATAATCATTTTTATCACCCTTAAAATTTTTTAAGTACAACCTTAACTATTTCCGGTCTGTTAAAAATTCTAAACGGGAACACACTGTTTCCCAATCCACGGCTTACTATCATTTTAAAACTGCCATTTTGATAAACACCGGAAGTGTATTTAGGCAAAAATCCCTGATGTGGTGAAAAAAGCCCGCCTATAAACGGCAGTCTTATCTGTCCGCCGTGAGCATGACCGCAGAAAGCAATGTCAAAACCGGATTTGGCATATATTTTAAAAAGCTCCGGTCTATGGCTTAAAAGTATATTAAAAGCGTTTTTATCCTCTGCCGCTTTCTTTTTGAGCATTGACGGAATATCTTTTACAAAACCGAAATATGGGTCTGTCATTCCCGTAATGCGTATATTTTTTTCTTCATCAAAATATACACTTTCGTTGTTCAGAACAATTACTCCGTTTTCTCTCAAGTCATAGCACAGTCTTTTATAGTTTCCCAAAACGCCTTCATGGTTTCCGCATACATAATAAACTTTGCAGATTTTGCTTATTTCCTTTGCAAAATCCAGTGCCGAATAAATATCAGTTCTGTGGCAGTCCACAATATCTCCCGTAACAACTATAATGTCCGGCTCAAGGGATTTAATTTTATTTATAAGCCTTTTGTTTTTGTGTCCGAACTCCGTATTCTGCAAATCGGAAACCTGTACTATACACAGTCTGTCATTTTCATCTGATATTTTCAGGCTTTCTTCTATATACTTTCCCACTGTAAGAGATTTATTTTCAAAATACAAAAAGCCGCACAATACAGCTGTCAAAACCGAGCCTGTATTTATATTTTTATTTTCAGTAATTTTTTTTATGACTGTCAAAGCATATCACCTTTTTCGCAGACTGTGTGGCTTAACCTAACAGAACTGCAATTTTTAATAAAAACCGATTAAATTTCTCAAGAATAAAATCACATGACAACGCCACGTGATTTAGGATTAAATTATTTTCTTTTCCCGAAAACCGCAATGTAATTGCGGTTTGATAAAAGTTTTAATCCAACTTTTCAAAAGTTGGTCAGGGTTTGGGGTGAAACCCCAAGGTTTTTTACAGTATATTCTCAAATGTTGTTTCGTAAAGGTCACGTATGGTTTCCGGATCCTGACCTTCTATTTCTCTCTCGTAAAAATCCTCATATCCAACAGATTCATAAAACGTAATAAGAGCATCTATCATATCTACCAGTCGCATCTGCATACAAAACTCCTCCTTAAAACAATTCGGAAAGTTCCTGCGGTGTATTAACAACAGCTATTGCACCTGCGTTTTCAAGCTCCTCTTTAGAGCCATAGCCAACAAAAGTAACTCCTATTGTCTTAATACCTACAGTCTGTGCACCTTCAACATCATAGTGTCTGTCACCTACCATTACAGCTTCGGATTTATCAACACCAAGCATATCTACAGTATACTGAATTACCTTCCATTTAACCATTCTGTCTGCTTCAGCACTGCTGCCGCCTATAAAATCCATATATTTGGCAATATCAAAAAGCTCCATTATCTGTTTTGCATAATGCTCAGGCTTATTGGTACAGAGTGCCATTTTTTTACCTTTGGCTTTAAGGTTTTCAAGCATAGGCACAATACCGTCTATAAGCTTATTTTCCGCCCAGCCTTTTTCCGTATAGTATTCGTGATAATAATCTATCGCCTTTTCAAGTGTTTCGCCTTTCAGCCCAAAATGTGTACTGAAAGAAAGAGTCATAGGCGGGCCTATAAATTCCAAAAGCTCATCTTGTGTAGGTATACGTAGTCCAAGCCTTCTGCAGGCAAAGCACACTGCATTTACTATTCCTTCTATCGAATCTGTAAGAGTACCGTCTAAGTCAAAAAGAACTACATCATATTTAAGTTTTTCCATTTTTTGTTCCCTTTCAATTTATTAAAGCATCAGCCAATATTCTTACCCACCAAATAAGCAGATATTTTTGAATATTCTATTGCTATATAATAAACCAAGGCTGTCTGATGTGTCAATAAAAGCACTGTTACATATCCGTAAGAAATTGTACTGCAAATTCTGCATATATTGCAGCCGCAACAGCAAGTGCATTTTCATCTATATTAAATTTCGGCGAATGCAGTCCGTACTGCTGTATACTGTTTCTTTTGCAGCCGACAAAAGCAAACACACTCGGTGCAATCTTTCTATAGTGCGAAAAATCCTCATTTATCCCCGACCGCTCGACATATAAATTATTTTCTTTTCCCACTATGTTTTCAACTGCCCTTTTAGCTGTTTTAGTAAGTTCCGGATTGTTGTATACTGCTCCGCAGCCGCTGAAAAACACATTTACATCTGCTTTCGGATCCTGCCGTTGCACTTCCTCCGGAAGAAGACGAGCCGGAACCGCAGGCAGTTAAGCTTACCACGGTTGCAACCGCTAAAACTACAGATATAAGCTTTTTGAATCGTTTCATAAAAACCTCCCTTTTATAAAAAATATAAAATTTTATAAACTACTATATTAATGGGTAAATAAAAACCATCACTTGCACTTATTTTTTATATGTATATGCATAAATAACATTAAAATTTGATATTTATTGTTAATTTTTGACACTATATATTCTCTTTTAAAGTATATATTTTAAAAATAGCATATTCTCATATGTAAATAAATTATTTTTTTATTTAATTCACACAAATACATTACATTTTAACGTCAACTGAAACAAATAACATTTAAAACAATTTATTTTACAATGCATATTTTTTTGTTGACACTATCTCAGCTTCAGTGTTTATAATATATTTTGCCACAAAATCAATGGTTATATTTTAGGGAGGTAAAATAAAAAATGAGTGAGAAAAAAGCGGATTTATTTTTGTTTTTAGCTGCCGCTCTTTGGGGGATGAGCATAATATTTACAAACATAGCCTATAGTGAAAATATAAAAACATTTCAGATGATGTTTTTCAGATTTTTCCCTTCGGCAATAATTATATTTATAGTTTTCGGAAAATCCATGTTTCCCATAAACAAAACTGCCGTAATAAACGGACTTCTTCTCGGAATAATAAACTTTGCAAGCTACGCCTTCGAGCTTCTTGCCGTAAGCAAGTCACAGCCGTCAAAGGTTGCCTTTCTTTTGTCGGTAACGGTTGTTGCCGTACCCCTTATCAACTGGGCAATCAAGAAAAAGACTCCGCATATGCATACCATAATTGCCGCATTTATAACTATGGCAGGTGTAGGCTTTATGAGCCTTAAAAGCAATTTTACAATAAACATCGGCGATAGTTTTGCCATAATAAGCGGTTTATGTGTTGCGGTAAATGCTATAATGCTTTCGTATCTCAAAAAAGATTGTCCCATTATGCAGATGACATTTTTCCAGTTTATTTCCATAGCCATTCTTTCCTTCGGCGGATATATTATAGAAGGCTCACATTCGGCAATAAATATTGTAGGCGGAGCGGCTATTGCATATAATGCCGTTGTTTCCTCTGTTGTATGCTTTGCATTAAAAAACCTTGCAATGCCACATACAAGCCCTGCCAAAGGCTCAATTATACTTTCCACCGAGAGTATATTCTGCACGATATTTTCCGTGCTTGTCCTTAACGAGCATATTACTTTACGAATAATAATCGGTGCCGTGCTTATATTTGCCGCCGTATTTATGGAGGAAGGTCTGCCAAAGGGTGAAACGGAAAACTGAAGACCTTGGAGCGTTGCCCCAACACCCTGACAAGCCTTTGAAAAGGATTGAGCGAAACTTTTATTAAAATGCAATTACATTGCATTTTTCGGAAGAATTTTAAAATTGCAGTCTTTTAAGCCTTCCCTTTGGGGAAGGTGTCACGAAGTGACGGATGAGGGATTGTTTTGATTATAAGTTATGGCTTTTTATAGTTTATTATACTTAGCCCTCATCCGCTTCGCCTGCGGCTTCAGCACCTTCTCCCAGGAGAAGGCTTAAACCTTTCTGTCACAGCTTTGCTGTGCCACCTTTCCTTTCAGGGATGGCTTATTAGTAGCAAATTTATACTTAATCTCAAAATACCGTGACTTGTCACGGTATTTTATTAAAAGTTTTACTCGATTTTTTTCATGGTCAGGAAATTTGCTTCGCAAATCAGGCTCCGCCTGCCGCATCTATCTTTGCGGTTCCTTAATCACAGGGTGTGGGACAGAGTCCCACGGTCTTAGTCCGATAAATTTATATTTGCTTCTGATTATATAAACCAAAAAAGCGTACCTAAACGGTACGCTTTTTATTAAAGTTTATATTTTTATTCTCAGTTATCAAAAGCAAAAGCCTTTGTGAAACCGTCCTTTGTTGCGTTGTGTATTCTTCCGCCTTTGAGAGCATCACCGATAGCTATTACGTTGTCAAACTCTTTCTCGAATGCTTCCACAATGTCCTTCTTAGGTGTTATGCCTATTGCAAGAACAACCGTATCTGCCTCAACAAGCTTTTCTTTCCCTGTAGCCTTGTCTGTTACAACAACACCGCTTTCCGTAATCTTGTTTGTGTTCTGGTTAAACATATATTCAGGCTTATAGCTGTTTACTCTTGAAAGCACATCGTTTAATATAACAGGGAATACTCCTCTGCCGACTTTCTCGCTTCTGCCTATTATTGTTACTTCCACACCCTGTTCAAGCATAGTTTCCGCAGCCTCAAGTGCAGTAAGACCTGTACCTATAATTGCGGCTTTCTTTCCGGCTTTAACCTTGCCTGTTATAATATCGTCTGCAACGGCAACATTCTTTCCGTCAACACCTTCAATGTTAGGCACAACAGGCTTTGCACCACAGGCAACAAAAACAACAACAGGATTAAGTTTTTTAACCGTTTCAGGTGTAGCCTCAACACCGAGAACAGTCTTTACACCAAGCTTTCTTATCTGTGTCTCCATTGTTCTTGTAAGTGTGTCAATGCAGTCCTTAAACTTAGGCTTATCCGCTACGTTTAACGCACCGCCAAGGAAACCTTCTTTTTCAAATAATGTTACGTCAAAGCCTCTTTCCGCAAGAACTCTTGCAGCCTCCATTCCCGCAGGGCCGCCGCCTATTACCGCCGCAGGTCTGCCGTTTCCGTTTTTCTTGTATTCCTTATAAATATATTCACAGCCGAGACGAGGGTTTACACTGCACATTACAGGCATATCCATAGGTATAAGTCTTTCACGGCAGAACATACAGCCGATACACTGTCTTATTTCGTCTGGTCTGCCTTCTTTTGCCTTCTTCATAAATTCAGGATCGGCAAACTGTGAACGTCCAAGACCTACAAAATCACACACGCCTTCTTCAAGCATCTGCTCCGCAAAGTCAGGGTTCTTTATTGTGTTTGTTGCAATTACAGGTATGTTCAAAGTCTCTTTAAATGCCTTTGCAACGTGCTTTTTCCAGCCCGGTCTGTAGGAATATGGGTCACAGTTGGCATTGCCGTTCTGTGAGCTTCCGTTTGAAATATTGATAACATCTATTCCGAGACCTTCGAGATATTTTCCTATTTCAAGACCTTCTTCAAGAGTAAGCATACCGGGCGTCATTTCATCACCGCAGATACGCACGGAAATAGGGAAATCATTTCCAAGTTCTTTTCTTATTCCGGCTATAATTTCGGCAATAATTCTCATACGGTTTTCAAGACTTCCGCCGTATTCGTCTGTACGTTTGTTAAAATACGGGCTGAAAAATTCGGCAAGAAGATATGAATGTGCCCCATGAAGCTCAACTCCGTCATAGCCTGCCATTTTGCATCTTACAGCCGCATCTATAAATTTCTTTTCAACAGCTTTTATTTCTTCAACAGTCATAGGTCTCGGCTCCGGCGCTCCCGGTGCGGCAGGCACATTGCTTGCGGAAAGTGACTGTCTGCCTGTAAGAGCCGGCTTTGATGTTGCACCGCCGTGGTGAAGCTGTGCAAATATAAGACAGTCATATTTATGAACAGCCTCAACAAGTCTTTCAAGACCTGCCACATGATAGTGCCGGCTTGCTCTCAAATTTCTTGTTGTAGGTATGCTGTCTACATCATCAACACCTGTATATTCATTTATAATAAGACCTATTCCGCCCTTTGCTCTTTCGGCATAGTATTCTATTATTCTTTCGTTTACAGAACCGTCAGGCTCACTAAAAACAGTACCCATAGGCATCATAACGCCTCTGTTTTTTACGGTAAGCTTTCCGATTTTGCCTTTTTCAAAAAGTTTATTATACACCATAAAATTTTTGCCTCCCTTAAAAACTTATGTGTTTTATTTATTAAAAGCCCTATACTTACAAAAAAATTTTATCATTATTGAAAATTCCTGTCAACGATATGAAAACAAAAGGCCTTGTGGCGTTGCCCCAATATCCCGCCAGTTTTCTTGGTCAGGAATTTTCGCTTTACGAAAACGAGCTACGCTTGCCACCTTCTCCCGAGAGAAGGCTAAAACCCTTCCGTCAAACCTTCGGTTTGCCACCTTCCCTTTCAGGGACGGCTTTCGATTTTGGAAGGCTCCCATGAAAGGGGAGCTGTCACGCAGTGACTGAGTGGTTATAGTTTCAGTTCGATAAATTTTTAATTATAAACTGCCCTTATGTTGTTAGAAAGCTGATTTTATGGTATAATTCAGAATATTTTATTTATAATTGGAGGAACGAAAAATGGCTAAAACAGCTATTGTAACTGACAGCAACAGCGGAATTACCCAAAGCGAAGCAAAAGAACTTGGCATTACCGTAATACCGATGCCTTTTACAATAAACGGCAAAACTTTCCTTGAGGATATAACCCTTACACAAGAGCAGTTTTATAAACATCTTGGAGAAGACTCCGACATATCCACTTCCCAGCCGTCAATTACAGATATTACCGACTGTTGGGATTCACTTCTTGAAGAATATGACGAAATAGTACATATACCTATGTCAAGTGGATTAAGCGGTTCCTGCCAGACAGCACTTATGCTTTCAGATGATTATAACGGAAAGGTTTACGTGGTAAATAACCAGAGAATATCCGTAACACAGAAACAATCCGTTCTTGATGCAATGAAAATGGCAGAAAACGGAATAAGCGGAAACAGAATTAAAAATCATCTTGAAAAAACTAAATTCGATTCAAGCATATATATAACTCTGGAAACACTTAAATATCTTAAAAAAGGCGGAAGAATAACCCCTGCCGCAGCGGCTATGGCTTCTCTTTTAAAAATAAAGCCTATACTTCAAATTCAGGGCGAAAAGCTTGACTCCTTCTCTAAGGCAAGAACAAAAAAATCAGCAAAAAAAATAATGACAAACGCTATTCTTTCCGATATATCAGACAGATTTAAAACAGACAAAGACAATGTATGGATACACGTTGTCTACAGCGGTACAGATACAGCCGAGTGCGAGGAATTTAAAGCTGAACTTCTAAACGAATTCCCTAACCACAGTATAGAAACCGCACCTCTTTCATTAAGCATATCATGCCATATAGGTGCCGGAGCTTTAGCTGTTACCTGTACAAAAAAGCTCAATCTTGACGAAGTAGAGTAAAAACCCGATTAAAGATTTTATAAAACTACCATGACTATTGCTTATGGTAGTTTTATTTGTTGTCGATAAACATTCTTATGGGACAAAAAACATTTGCAGAAAAAATTTAATAAATTATGGGGTCTTTTCTTTTGTCTCGGCATATTTTCCAACGTATAAAAATAATTGAATAAATATCTCAGGCAAAGTCAATAATACTTTCGGAGGTGTTTTACTATGAAAAAGCGAAAAAAATATGCCGCTGTATTTTCATGCCTTGTGCTTATTACCGCATTCGGTGCAGGTATTGCCGGCAGCAGAAGTGCAAAACGTGAACAAGAACGTCAAAGATCCGCAAACGAAGCCATGCTTTTAAACGAAGAAGCAAAAACTGTGGATATAAACAAAAATGCCAACCCAAATGGCGTAAAATATAATATCCAAAAGGAAAACGGTTCTCTAAAAGAATACTACCAAAATACAAGCACCAAAAGCAATGACTCCGGCGAAAGCCCGGACAGCTCCGATGAAACAAAAAACACTGCAATTAAAGAAA
>CAKQPE010000013.1 GCA_934256695.1 uncultured Eubacteriales bacterium | reverse complement strand
GGGTTATTTTCTTAAAGCTAAAGCTATTTTACTCCCCCTGTATAACAGGGGGATTTGTCTTGCTAAAGCGTAACATTAAAAATCGCCGACGGAAAATTTCCTTCGGCGAAAAAAATTATTTTTTATTCTTTTTTATCTGCCAGACTCTTTGTCTGCCATCATTTTTTCCTGAGCCTCAATCATCTTTTTAACCATATATCCGCCTACATAACCGTTCTGTGCAGATGTTAAGTCGCCATTATAACCGTCTTTAAGGGGAACACCGATTTCATTTGCAACTTCGTATTTAAATCTGTCCATTGCTCCTCTTGCTTCCGGTATATTTACTTTGTTTCCTGTTTTAGAACTGTTCTGTGACATATTAAATTCCTCCTTTAAATTAAAAAAACATTTTTTAATTTTGTGTTGCAGGAATAGTATATGTATGTCGGTTTTTATTATCCAGACAATTTTTGGGTCGGTTTTTACCACAAAACGGATTAAAATTTAATTGCCACCGTTGATACGGTTTCATGGCCTTTTTTATCAAGAGCATAGAAAGTATACTCTCCCTCACTGCGAACAACAAAGGTACATTCGTTATTACCGTTTAAGGTAAATCCTTTTCCTTCTCTGCCGCCTTTAAAATCGGCAGAAGTTTTATTGCCCTTCATAAATCTTAATGCAAAAATATCGTTATTTACATCTGTTGCCGTTACTGTAAGATAGCTGAGACCGTTTTCTTTATAAATATCGAAACTGAATTTTGTAGGTTCTTCCTCTATATATGCTTCGGCAGGAACTTCAAATTCTCCGTGGGAGAGCAAAGATTTATCATATGTAAATGCATTATATGCGTTTAACATTCCTTCTGTTGAAACCTTACCGTTAAGAGAAGTCAATTTTTCCGCAGAATTAAGCACCGTTTCTTTTACATCTTTTAAATTTATGTCATCATAGTATGAGTAAAGCATTGCACACACAGCCGAAACCATAGGTGCCGCCATTGATGTTCCGGTCATATATGAATATGTGTCGTTTACAGTGGTGCTTATAATACGGTTTCCCGGTGCGGCAATATCAACTGTTTCCTTGCCGTAGTTTGATGTAGGGTCAATAACACCGTCGGCACGTATATTGGCAACGGTAATCATATTTTCTATATTGTATGCGGCAGGATAATGTGGTATTGAGTCATTGTCCGTTCCTTTGTCGTCATTGCCTGCGGCAACAACAAAAAGCATTTTGGACTTTGCCATTACTTTATACAAAGCCGTATCGTTTTCTTCGGTACATAAGCTTAAATTACATATTACCGCACCATTATCCTCTGCATATTTTATTGCTTTTATTACAGATTCCGTTGTACCCTCACCGTTGTTTCCGCCAAGTGCTTTAAGGGACATAATTTTTACATTGTATCCTGATGCTATTCCGGCAATTCCCTTTGAATTATCTCTGTTTGCAAGGATTGTTCCGGCACAGTGAGTACCGTGGTTATCGTCTGTTGTTGAAGTCATATTTCCCGTATTGTTATAAAAATCATATCCGTAAACATCATCAACATATCCGTTGCCGTCATCATCTATACCGTTATTTGGTATTTCGTCCTGATTTTCCCATAGAATATCCTGTAAATCCTCATGGTTTTTGTCTATTCCCGTATCTATTACGGCAATAACAGCCTGTCTTTTGCCTTCATCGGAAAATTTCTCCCATACAGGCTCAATATTAATATCAACACCTTCTTTGGAATTATATATATTTTCCTTTATATTCTTTTTGGTATAAAGGCCAAAACCGTATAAATCCATAACAGGCTCATAGTCTGCCGTTTTTTCTCTTATAAGTGTAGAACCGTCATTATTTAACGCCCACTGTTTTGAAAAAAGCTCATCATCTGCACTGTATGCTGTATTTTCATATTTAAAGTTAGGCTGAACAACCTCTACTGTTTTGTCATTTCTGAAATTTTCAACAGCCTGTCCAACTTCTTCTTTTGATGAATAAGAAACTGTTTTTACAGTACCGTCTTTATAAAGAACCAGAACCTCATTATTTGTATATTCTCCCGAATTATCGGAAAAGTCCGCTGTATTTTCTTCATTTGAATTTATTTTCAATAAACCGTCATTGTTTTCGGCAAAAGCAACTAAACCAAATTGAAGAACAAATATTGCCGAAAGAAAAAATGCCGTTAATTTTTTTCTCATATTATCACACCTTTGTTTTAAATTAAAACCCTTCGTTTTAATGATACCATACAAATGTGAACAAAATACGAAAATACAGAAAAAATCATAGAAATAAATACCATAAAATACTTTTAACAAGCAGTCTGCTGAAATTTAAATACACATGAAAAAACTCCTGTGGGGTAACAGGAGCTTTTTCTTTTCCTTGGGGAAGGATGGTATTATGAATTGCTTTTTAGGGGTTTTATTTCTTATTGGGGGTTGTAAGAAACTCTCTCTTTGTTTCTTACAAGATATATTATGCAATATAATTGTTAATCTAATATATATATTTTGTGAACAATTTGTAAACATAAGATTAGTTTTATTTTAATCTGATTTTTTATTCAAAAGCAAAATTTTTTTATTGACAATTAATTATTTATGATTATAATAATTAAGAAATGTTAGCCAACTAACAATTATGCCGATATTGTTAGCAAGCTAACATAATCAAATGAAAGGAGAATTTAAATGGATACCAAAAGTTGTCATATCGGGCCCATAATAAAAGAATTAGGGAACCTTATAAGAAGAAAAACTTTCGGCATAACAAAAAATGATGAACCATACAAACCTACTATGATGCAGGGTTGGATAATAGGCTATCTTTGCAGAAACAAGGATAAGGAAATATTCCAAAAGGATATAGAACAGAATTTTGAAATCCGCCGTTCAACGGCAACAAATATTCTTCAGCTTATGGAAAAAAACGGTTTTATAAAAAGAGAAGCCGTAGATTATGATGCAAGGCTCAAAAAAATATGCATTACTCCAAAAGCCGTTGCACTTAATTATGAAATAATGGAAAAAATAAAAGCTACGGAAAAGATTATTTTAAAAGACATAAGCAAAGATGAACTGGATATATTTTTATCTGTAGTGGAAAAAATGAGGACTAATCTAAGAGACAGTCTTTAAAAAATAAATAATTAATATTTGAGGAGGTAAAAATATGCTTAAAAAATTATCCGCAAGCATACGGCAGTATAAACGCCAGTCACTGCTTGCACCTCTGTTTGTTACCTTTGAGGTAATACTGGAGGTTCTGATACCTACCATAATGGCTTACCTTATAGACAACGGAATAAACAAAGGCGATATGAATGTTATTGCCAAAACAGGACTTATACTTGTTGTCACCTGTATAATATCGCTTATATGCGGCATACTTTCGGGCAAATTTGCCGCAGAAGCATCTACGGGTTTTGCCGCAAATTTAAGAAAAGATATGTTTTACAATGTCCAAAATTTCTCATTTGAAAACATAGACAAATTTTCAACATCAAGTATAGTTACCAGACTTACAACAGACATTACAAATATACAGAATGCTTATCAGATGGTTGTGCGTGTTGCCGTAAGAAGCCCTATTATGCTTGTATTCGCTCTTGTAATGTCGTTTATGCTTAACCCGAAACTTGCTCTTGTTTTTATTATAGCCATACCGATTCTCGGCATAGGTCTTTACATTATAATGAGCAAAGCCCACCCTATTTTCAAAAGACTTTTTAACAAATATGATGACTTAAACCTCGTTGTTCAGGAAAACCTTCGTGGAATGAGGGTTGTAAAGTCTTTTGTACGTGAGGATTTTGAAGAAAAGAAGTTTAAAGGTGTTTCAAACGAAATTTACAAAAACTCCGTAGGAGCGGAAAAACTTCTTATGCTCAATATGCCTCTTATGCAGTTTACAATGTACCTTTGTATGCTGCTTATATCATGGTTCGGAGCAAAGCTTATACTTTCCGACACTATGACAACAGGCGAGCTTATGAGTATGTTTTCCTACGCAGGTCAGATACTTATGAGCCTTATGATGTTTTCTATGGTATTCGTTATGATTATAATGAGCAAGGCTTCGGCAGAACGTATTGCGGAAATTCTTAATGAAAAAAGCACCATGGAAAATAAAGAAAATCCCGTTCTTGAGGTAAAAGACGGAAGCATTGATTTTGAAAACGTAAGCTTCAGCTATTCACACCATATAAGAGAAGAAGAAAAAGACGTTATGTCCGCACCTGTATTAAGCAATATCAATCTCCACATAAATTCCGGCGAAACCGTAGGCATTATAGGCGGAACAGGAAGTTCAAAATCAAGCCTTGTTCAGCTTATACCGAGACTTTTTGACGTAACGGGCGGAAGTGTAAAAGTAGGCGGAATCGATGTCCGTGATTACGATATAGAGACATTGAGAAATCAGGTTTCAATGGTTTTGCAGAAAAACGAGCTTTTCTCCGGTACTATAAAAGATAATCTCCGCTGGGGAAACGAAAAGGCAACCGACGAAGATATTGAACGTGTTTGCCGTCTTGCACAGGCACATGACTTTATAATGGAATTTCCCGATAAATACGATACTGTTATCGACCAGGGCGGAAGCAACGTATCCGGCGGACAGAAACAGAGACTGTGTATTGCAAGGGCATTACTCAAAAAGCCTAAAATACTTATTCTCGATGATTCAACCAGTGCCGTAGATACCAAGACAGACGCCCTTATAAGAAATGCTTTTGCAAAAGAAATACCGGACACAACAAAAATAATAATAGCCCAGCGAATATCCTCCGTTCAGGATTCCGACAAAATAGTTATTCTTGAAAACGGACATATTAACGCTGTGGGAACCCATGAAGAATTACTTAAAAACAGCGATATTTACAGCGAACTTTATAAATCACAGCAGAAAGGAAGTGAAGAATAATGCCGAGACCGAATACAGCAAGAACAAGAAATCTTTCAAAAAGAGATATTAACACTATAAAAAGACTTCTTAAATATTTTGATAAATACAAATTCCGTTTTATATTTGTCCTTGTGTGCATAGTTATCAGTGCGGCAGCCTCCGTAGGCGGCTCACTTTTCATACAGGTGCTTATAGACAAATATATAACACCTATGCTTTTAAGCCCAAATCCGTCTTATGACGGTCTTTTTTCGGCAATATCAAAAATGGCTCTGCTTTATATAACAGGTGTTCTTTCTTCCTTCGCCTATTCAAGAATAATGGTTTATATTGCACAGGGAATATTAAAAACCATAAGGGACGATATGTTTACACATATGCAGTCACTGCCTGTCAGATACTTTGATACAAACACATTCGGCGATGTTATGAGCCGTTTTACAAACGATACGGATACACTGCGACAGATGATTTCAATGGCTATTCCCCAGATGTTTTCGTCTTTGATAACAATAATAGCCGTTTTTTCCGCAATGCTTTACAGCAGTGTACACCTTACAATATTTGTTCTTGTAATGCTTTTTATAATGCTTAAAACAATTAAATTTATAGGCTCAAAAAGCGGACACTATTTCATTAAACAGCAGGTTGCGTTGGGTAAAATAAACGGATATATAGAAGAAATGATTAACGGTCAGAAGGTAGTCAAGGTTTTCTGCCACGAAGAAAAATCAAAAGAAACCTTTGATCTTCTCAATGAAAATATGCGTGAGGTTTCCTCCAATGCCAACAAATTTGCAAACATACTTATGCCTGTAATGGGAAATATCGGAAACCTCCAGTACGTAATACTTGCCATTCTGGGCGGTGCTTTGGCAATAGGCGGTTTCGGCGGACTTACTCTCGGTATAATAGCTTCTTTCCTTCAGTTAAGCAGAAGTTTTACAATGCCTATCAGCCAGATTTCAAGCCAGTTTAATGCTATTGTAATGGCACTTGCCGGTGCGGAAAGAATATTCAACCTTATGGACGAAAAACCGGAAACAGACGAAGGACATATTACCCTTGTAAACGCAAAATATGACGAAAACAACAACCTTATTCCTGCCGAAGGCTATACAGGTATGTGGGCTTGGAAATGTCCCGACAAGGACAACTCCTTCCGTTATGTCAAGGTTGAAGGCGATGTCCGCTTTGATGACGTTGATTTCGGCTATGAAGAAGGAAAGACTATTCTTCACGACATAACACTCTTTGCCAAACCCGGGCAGAAAGTAGCCCTTGTAGGCTCTACCGGTGCGGGAAAAACAACCATAACAAACCTTATAAACCGTTTTTATGATATTGCAGACGGAAAAATACAGTATGACGGAATAAACATAAACAGTATCAAAAAAGACGATCTCCGCCGTTCTCTCGGTATAGTTTTGCAGGATACAAACCTTTTTACGGGAACGGTAATGGAAAACATACGTTACGGCAGACTGGACGCAACAGACGAGGAAGTATATGCCGCCGCAAAGCTTACCAATGCAGACGGATTTATAAAAATGCTTCCCGAAGGCTACAACACCGTTATTTCCGGCAGCGGTTCGGAACTGAGTCAGGGTCAGAAACAGCTTATAACCATAGCAAGAGCCGCTGTTGCCAATCCGCCTGTTATGATACTTGACGAGGCAACAAGCAGTATTGATACACGTACCGAGTCAATAGTGCAAAAAGGTATGGACGCCCTTATGCACGGCAGAACGGTATTTGTAATAGCCCACAGGCTTTCAACGGTACAGAACTCCGATGTTATAATGGTTCTTGACCACGGACGCATTATAGAACGAGGAAACCACCAACAGCTTATAGCCGAAAAAGGCGTATACTACAGACTTTATACGGGTGCATTTGAAATGGAATAAAATTTGCCGTTACGGAAAAATGACATCTTTGCACTTGTATTATAAGTTCATGTTGTGGTAATATAAATATAAATTTATCTAAGACCTTGGGGCAATGCCCCAATACCCCACAAGCCTTCTTGGTCAGGAAATTTGCTTCGCAAATCAGGCTTCGCCTGCCGCATTTATCTTTGCGGTTCCCTAAAGGCTTGACCTAAACTTTTGTAAAATACCATGGCAGAGCCATGGTATTTTTGGAATAATTCAATATATTTTTTCCCGAAAAACGCAATGTAATTGCGTTTTGATAAAAGTTTTACTCGATTTTTTCAAAAAATCGCAGGGTTGTGGGACAGAGTCCCACGGTCTTAGTCTTTTATAAATTTATATTTATCCAAAACAACGGTCAAATATGTATAATCCGAAAGATGAGTTGAGCTATGGACAGAACAAAAAAGGTCATAACAAATGCCTTCTGGCAGCTTTTGACAGAAAAACCTTACAACAAAATTACAGTTAAGAACATAGTGGAATTATGCGGTGTAAACCGAAACACTTTTTATTATCATTTTCCCGACATACCATATCTTCTTGAACACACAATAGAAGAAAAAACCGCCGAGATAATAGAAGGTGTGCCTAATCCAAAAACACCTCTTGAATGTATTATATACATAACAAAGGCACTGAAAGAACACGGAAAGGCAATGTCCCACATATACAATTCCATGCAGAAGGACTTGTTTTTAAAGGGTCTTGAGAAAATAGCCGTATTCACCATAGACAGGTATACGGAAAACTCCGATTCTTTTTCAGAGTTTGACAAAGAAACTCAACTTATTGTCAAAAAATATTATAAATGCCTTGTTGTAGGCATACTTCTGGATTGGTTCGACAACAATATGGATTATGACCTTTTGAAATATACCGAAAAACTGTATGGTATAATGACAAAAAAATAAAATCTTATTGGTTCACATCAATAATCCTTAAACCCTTGAGACTCTGTCTCAAATCTGCAAGTAAGAACCGCAAAGAAGTGCGGTGAGCGTAGCTCATTTTGCGTAGCAAAATTCTGACCAAGGAAAAGGCTTGACCTAAACTTTAACAAGATACCATGATAAAATCATGGTATCTGATAAAAGTTTTAGTCAATTTTTTTCAAAAAATTGTCAGGGTTTGGGGTGAAACCCCAAGGTCTTACTCCTCTTTTCCTTCTTCCTTCCAGAGTTCTTCTGCCACAGGTTTCCAGTTTGCGGCATATTTATCGCACTTTGCACAAAGGTGATCGGCACTTTCCGGTGACTGAAGGTCAGTTGAAACTGCACCCGCTTTTTTAACCATTTCTCTCAACAGTTCTGGGTTTTCAAGCATAGGACACGGTCTGAACATATTTTTGTTAAACGGCTGTCCGTCATGGTACGCCATAAGCATTGGTGACCGCAAAGCCTCAAGCAATGTTTTCTTTCTTATGTTTGAATCGGAATAATGTATAAATACACAAGGGTCAATATCGCCGTTGGCATTGATATGAAGGTATCTTCTGCCGCCTGCTATACAGCCGCCTACAAACTCGGCATCGTTCTGGAAATCCATTGCAAAGAGTGGCTTATGTGAACGATAATAACGTATACGGCGGTATGTTTCCGTTCTCTGTTCCGGTGTAGGAAGGAGTGAAACCGCAGCATCGTTGCCTACAGGCATATAGTGGAAGTACCAGACAAAGTATGCTCCCAGGTCAATCAGCTTATCATAAAATTTCTCTGATGTAATCGAATCAAAGTTTGCACTTGTGTAGCAGGCAGAAATGCCGTACATAAGCTTTTTGCGTTTAAGCAGTTCTATTGCCTTAATAACCTTGTTGTAAACGCCTTCTCCTCGTCTGCCGTCTGTAGCTTCCTCAAAACCTTCAAGGGAAATAGCCGGAACAAAGTTCTTTACTCTGAGCATATCGTCTGCAAACTTTTCATCTATAAGAGTTGAGTTTGTAAAACAAAGGAAAACGCAGTCCGAATGTTTTTCACAAAGTTTTATAATATCGTCTTTTCTTACAAGTGGTTCACCACCTGTATAAATATACATATAAACGCCCATTTCCTTACCCTGACGGATTATATCGTCAATCTCGTCATATGTAAGGTTAAGCTTGTTGCCATACTCCGCAGCCCAGCAGCCTGTGCAATGAAGATTGCAGGCACTTGTAGGGTCAAGAAGAATTGTCCAAGGAATATTACAGCCGTATTTCTTACGGTATTCCTCCTGTTTGTCCCAGCCTATCATGCCGGCATTTATAAAGAGATTGCAGGCAACGGTCTTTAAAACTTCAGGATCAAGGTCGGTTGTAAGACGCATCAAAAAATTATGATACGGGTGGTCTTTATTTTCTATTATTTCACGAATCATTTTTCTGTGAGGTTTAAATTCGCCATGGGCAAACACATCTGCCCAGTCGATTAATTTCTTATAGTTTTTTTCAGGGTCTTTCTGAAGATAATTGAAAGCCTGTTCAAGTCCGAATTTTTTAATTGATGTAAGTACGCTCATAATACAATCCTCCAATCCTTTACTGCTCATTTGTTTTCAAACTGCTTATTTAAGTATATTACCGAACCTTTAAATTTTTTACAGTACATATAACAACGCAGTGGTTCATTGCACCTTCAAGAAAAAGCACTACGGGAGATATTATGTATACCGCAGAAAGTGAACCCATAAAGCGTATTATAAGCAGTATTGAAAAAATACAGGTTATTACGGAAAGAATAAATATCATTTTCCATGTTTCCAAACCAAACTTTTTTGCCTCAAAAGACATCTGTACTTTAAATAGGCTGTCTGCAAGAATAACTATGCCGACAACAAATGCCAAATATTCTTTTGCGGTTTCTCTGTAAAAAAACAGCAACACCGCCATTACTGTAAGCATTATTCCAAAGGCAAGGTCATATTCAAATGCAAGACAGTATAGATCCTTTGAGAAAAAGCCTATTATTTTTATAATGCCATAGGCCATCATAACAGCCGAAGCTATAATGCAAAGTTCTTCTGCCGGAAGTTTATAAAACATTATATACATTACCGCAAGGGCATAAAATATAACCGACATTATAATATATCCGTATTTGGCTACCTTTAGTCTTTTCAATTATCGGCACCTCCTTTTTCTTTATTCTTTCCTTTCTTAAATACATAGTATATTTTTAACGGCATTTCAACAATAGACATCATCTTTCTTTTGTCTGAAATTCAGACATTTTATGTAAAATGACTAAAAATCTTAACTATTAGATAAAATATAACTTTATGTAAGACCTTGGGGCAACGCCCCAAGGTCTTAGTTCAATAAATTTATATTCACACTTCTTTTGCCGTAAGAATATTTTCGGTTTTTATGTCAACACTGTTTTTGAAAATTTCATCAAAAATTTCCGTTATATTCCGCACCGGCACTACCTCTGTTCCAAAATTTTCAAACGACGGCGAATAGTTTTTATCCGGCACAAATACGGTTTTTGCTCCGCCTTCAGCTGCTGCTTTTATTTTTTCCTCCACTCCTCCTACAGGCAGTATATCTCCAAAAACAGAAATCTCACCTGTAACGGCATATGTCCTTTTTGCACACTTTCCCGTTAAGGCAGAATATACGCCGCAACACACAGCTGCTCCCGCAGATGGCCCGTCCACAGGTATTCCGCCCGGAAAATTAACATGAATATCGTACTTATCCATATCAATACCCGTTACGGTTTTAATGGCATATACGGCATTTTCGACTGATGCTTTTGCCGTACTTGTTCTTTTCATTACAACAGAGCCGTGGTGTATTTCCTCGGTTTCAACTATTCCCGAAACAGAAATTTTTCCGGTTCCGTTTTTTGCAACAGCTTCTATTTTTATAATCATTCCCGTACCGTCTGCCATTACTGCAAGACCATTTATAACACCGGAATGCTCCTCTTCAAAAATTTTATTTTTTATTATCCTGCTGTATCTTCCGGATTTTATAACCCATTTTATATCGTTACAGGTAATATTTTTTCTTTTTTCATAATCACAAAGAGATGCCGCTGTCTGCATTATATTCACCGTATCCCTTCCGTTTTGTGAAAATCCCGATACTATGTCAAAAACTCCGTTTTCACATTCCATATCGGTACTTGCCGCAGCATTTCGTGCAATCACTTTAATATTCTCGGTACTTAATTTATCAAAAAATATTTCACAACAACGGCTTCTCAAAGCCTGAGGTATTTCCTCAGGAGAACGTGTGGTAGCACCTATAAGCCTAAAATCCGCCGGAAGTCCGTTTTTAAACACATCATGTATATAAGACGGTATAAGATTATTCTCACTGCTGTAGTAGGCACTGCTCAAAAATACCTTTCTGTCCTCAAGCACTTTTAAAAGTTTGTTCATCTGTATTGTATTAAGCTCACCTATTTCGTCTATAAACAATACCCCTCCGTGTGCCTTTGTTACAGCTCCTTCTTTTGGCTGAGGTATTCCCGCATTTCCGTAAGCACCTGCACCCTGATATATAGGATCATGAACAGAGCCTATTAACGGGTCGGCTATGCTTCTCTCGTCAAACCTTAAAGTTGTTGCATCTATTTCAATAAATTTTGCAGATTTTTTAAAAGGTGACTCAGGGTTAAGCTTTGCTTCTTCAAGAACAAGTCTTGCTGCCGCCGTTTTCCCCACTCCCGCAGGACCGTAAATCAAAACGTGCTGTGGATTTTTACCGCAAAGAACCGTTCTTAATGCTTTTATGCCTTCCTCCTGACCTATTACATCATCCATTGATGATGGGCGTGTTTTTTCAGAAATCGGCAGTGTAAGGGAAATCTGCTTTAGCTTGTTCAAATGCTCCGTCTGTTTTGTAAAATCTATTGTTGCTGTTGATTTCGATATATTCTGTTCCTTTACTCCGTTAAAAAAATATAAAAATGCCGTAACCGTAAATATAAGCTGTGCCGTAATAAGAATAGTTGTAATCAGTTCCATTTTTTTACCTCCTGTTTACAAGTATTATCTGTAAAAACAGAGAAAAATATACAAAACATTTAAAACCGTAAAATATCATATATCTTTTAATATTTTTTAGCCTGTGGTATTATAATCTTATATAAAAATCAATATTCAGGAGCATACAAAAATGGGACTTTCACACGCAGCTTTGCGTATCGCATATTTAAAAGCAATAGATAACGCAATAAAACAAATAAACTCACAATCCGGAAATTATCTGCTTAATGCAATAGACACAGCAGAAAATCTTATTGGCGGCAACATAGATTCCTCTGTTTACGGCATTATAAAAAAATATGCTTTAAAACCCGACAGCAAATGGGCAAAGTATGCAGAAAAAATATTAAGACAAACCAACCCAAATGTACTTAAAACACATATTTTGAATATAAGTTATGAATCCGGTCTAAACGGTTTAAAAACTCTAAAAAAAACAGAAAAAATGTGCAAATTTTCTCTGCCTTACTTAATAGATATTGCTGTTGTAAACAACGAAAAAAAGCCTGTTATGCCTTATGAAAAAATCGACGAAATAATATCTCAGGGAAAACAGCTCGGCATATATTTTTATATTCTTTCCGGCGGAGATGTGTTTGAAAGAAAACTCGATATTATGAAACTATGCAGAAAACACAACGACTGTACATTTATTATAGAAACCTTTGGCAGCGGAATAACAGATGTTTTTGCCAAAAGACTTGCTGATGCGGGAAACATTTCAATAAACATAAATATTTCCGAAAATACAGAAAAAACTTTTAATATAATGAAGATTTTAAAAAATAACGGTATTATTTTCGGTGTCGCTGCCTGTTACAATATTAATAACTACAAAAACATTTCAGATGATGGTTTTTTAAATAAAATTATCGAAAACGGCGGAAAATATATAGGCTTCTTCAGAGACAGTTCGGCAGAAAAATTAAACGACACAGAAAAAGCGGAATTTTATAAAAAGATAAAATATATCCGCTCCGACGAAAACCCGATTCTTCTGCTTGCATTTGATTTTGAAAACGACATAAAATACATTAAAGACTGTTTTACAGACGGCAGAAGCTGTCTTTATATAGACTGCAAAGGATTTTGCAAGACTGATTTATATGATGAATTTTCTGACATAAATGCTTTTAAAATTCCTTTGATAAAAGCAATAAGCCAACTGCAAAAGAAAAATTAATATTTCATAATACGGAGGGGTTTTATGGAAAATATTATTAAAAAAGCCAAACGCTTTGTACCTTTTGCGATTCTTCTTATTTTGGCATACTACATCATTCTTTTGCCTATAGGGAAAGACAATGTTGTTTTCAGGGTTTTTGCGGCACCGCTTATATGCCTTTTGTCATCAGTTGCTTTCGGGCTTTTTAACGGAATGAATCTTATTTATATGCTAATGGCAGTAATAATATATGCACCTCAGGTTATATATTATAAAGATGTCGGCTCAATAGTTGTAGGGATTGTATATCTTACATTCACATTTACGGGGCTATATGCAGGCTCTGCCTTTAAAATCGTATGTGACAAGAAAAAAGAAGCCGTTGCAAAAAAGAAAAAAGAAAATAACGACTGACCGCTATAGTCTTTTGTCATATAAAAATATATTAAAAATTTGCGTAAAAATTAAGGCTGCCGCAAAATCATAAAATATGATTTTGCAGCAGCCTTTTTATGTTTTTTGGGATATATTGGTTAGGAGAAAAATTTTTAATGTTTTTTATCAGTCGAAAAGTTCTGTTGAAAGATATCTTTCACCTGTGTCAGGAAGAAGTGCTACAACAGTCTTGCCTGCGTTTTCTTCTTTCTTAGCTTCTTCAACTGCCGCATAAAGTGCCGCACCTGAAGAAATACCTACAAGTATGCCTTCTTTCTTAGCTATATTCTTTGCCCATTCAAAGGCTGATTCATTAGCAACTGCATTAATTGAATCATATACTTTTGTATCAAGTGTATCAGGAACGAAACCTGCACCGATGCCCTGAATTTTATGTTTTCCGGATACGCCCTTTGAAAGAACAGGTGAATCTGCCGGTTCAACGGCTACTACCTTAACATTTGGATTTTGGCTCTTGAGGTATTCGCCTGTACCGCTGATTGTACCGCCTGTACCGATACCTGCTACAAATATGTCTACCTTGCCTTCTGTATCTTTCCAGATTTCAGGACCTGTTGTTTCAAAATGTGCCTTTGGGTTAGCTGGATTTACAAACTGACCTAAGATTACGCCGCCTTCTGTACTTTCTTTAAGTTCGTTGGCTTTTTCGATAGCACCCTTCATACCCTTTGCACCGTCTGTAAGAACGATTTCAGCACCATATGCCGCAATAAGCTTTCTTCTTTCAACGCTCATTGTTTCAGGCATTGTAATAATCATCTTGTAGCCAAGGCTTGCTGCTGCCGCTGCAAGACCAATACCTGTATTGCCGCTTGTAGGCTCGATAATAACTGCACCTTTTTTAAGTACGCCTGCTTTTTCTGCATCACGAATCATTTTTACAGCAATTCTGTCTTTTACGCTTCCGGCAGGATTAAAAAATTCTACCTTTGCAAGTAATCTTGCTTTAAGACCAAATTCTTTTTCGATATTTGTAAGTTCAACAAGTGGTGTGTTTCCTGTAAGTTCTGTTATGCTTTTATAAATTGCCATTTAAATCAATCCTTCCTTTTGGTTTTATATTTATTTTCGTTTTAATAGTATTCCTATCTGTTTGGTATGTTTAGATTATAAAACCCTTTTATGAATATGTCAATACCAATTTATATAAATTTTTTAAAAAACATTTTGCTTTCAAACTTATCTCTCCCAAGTTAAACAAAAATCCCTTAAAAACTTATATAACATAATCGTCTCCGCTTAAAAAATCAGCCAGTGTAAAACTATCGACATATTGGTCAACAACGTTTTTCAATCCGCTCCAAAATCTTATTGTTACACAGCTGTCGCATCTTATACATTCATTTTCCTCTCCGTCAAGACAGGCAACCGGTGCAAGCGGACCTTCCATTGTTCTTAATATATCACCTACTACATATTTATCCGGAGTTTTGGCAAGTCTATATCCGCCGCCGTTTCCCCTAAGACTTTTCAAATATCCTGCTTTATTAAGCTGTGGTATTATCTGCTCCATATATTTTATTGTAATACCCTGACGAGCCGATATATCCTTCAGCGGAATATATTCTCCGTTGTTATGTTCTGCCAAATCAATCATTATTCTAAGGGCGTATCTTCCCTTTGTAGATACTCTCATACAATCACCTCTCTTATATTTTAACTATAATCCGATAGGATTTCAAGAGAATTATTTACTAATGCAAAAAATTATGTATTTTGACCATTTAATATATCAAAGGCAGCTCTGTATTTTTCCATTCTGCTCTCATCGGATTGTATTTTTTTTGAAATTCTTTCAGCAATCATATTATGAGCCATATCTGCTTTTTTTATTTTAAGTGCAATGCCGCCGGTCTTTTTTATTTTTCTTATATAATCCATATAATCCTCATTTGGATCTTTTGTAAGAATTTTAAGACAGTTTATAACTGTATCGGAAAAACCTTCTTTTTTCAAATAATCGAAACCTATATCCGTATCCTCTATTACATCATGCAAAAGTGCCGCTATTGTTTCGTCCTCTGTTTCCATCTGCTCTGCAATATGAATTGGATGCATTATATATGGGTATCCACCCTTATCCGATTGGTCTTTGTGTGCATTATATGCAATAAGTGCCGCTTTCCTTACTTTTTCACTGTAAAACAAAATATATCACCTCTGTAAAAAGACCTTGGGGTTTCACCCCAAACCCTGAAAATTTTTTGAAAAAAATTTAGTAAAACTTTTAATAAAACGCAATTACATTGCGTTTTTCGGAAATCCATTTGCGAAGTTTTTAAAGCCTTCCCTTGGGGGAAGGTGTCACGAAGTGACGGATGAGGGATTTGTTTAAATACAAATTATGTTTTTTATATAATTTATTTTCTTATTTTTCCCTCATCCGACTCGCTACGCTCGCCACCTTCTCCCGAGAGAAGGCTTTAAAACAAAACCCTTCCTTCCGTCAAACCTTCAGTTTGCCATCTTCCCTTTCAGGGACGGCTTTCGAAGTGGCTTTCAGTCCGATAAATTTATATTTAGTGCAGAAAAATAGTAATTTAAAAATCACCCACAGCCTCTATAAAAAGGGTGCTGAAAAAATCAACACCCTTTTGCTTTTTTAAATTGACTTGGAAGATATTTCTGTAATATATCCGTCGGAATTTACTTTTATCTTAACTGTTCTGTCTGACTTTGACTCACCGTCTATTGCTTTTTCAAGCCCTGATACACTTGAATCGTAATATCTTAAATCAACACTCATACTGCTTTTATATTTGTATGTAGTCTTGTCATCATCAAACTCTATCTTTATTGTCTTTCCTGATGTATCAATACTTGAAAGCAGACCGCTTCCGCCGCTTATATAACCTGTGATTGAGGTAATATAATTATCACTGTCATATTTAAGTTTAACTGTTGCTGTTTTGTTGTCATCATTTATTGCTTCTTCAAGGTCACCATAGTTATCTATATTGCTCTTTCCGTCTGTTACGTCAACCTTTATTTTGCTTGCCTTGTCAACAATATAGTTACTTCCGCTTCCGCTTATTTTAACCTTTGACGAGGATATACTTGATATATCGCCCTCAACTGTCTTTCCGCTTGAGCTTGAAGAAGAACCGCTTATAAGGTATACCTTTGTTACGTAACCGCTGCTGTTAAGCATAAGTCCTACCTTATCGCCTTCCTCGGCAGTATTGTTAAACTTGGAATATGTCTTTTCACTTCCGTCTACATAAAATGTTACATCGTCAGAACTGTCATTTTTAAATGAATACTCTTTGTAGTCACTTGAGCTTTTAGAACTTGTTATTCTGATATAGCTGTCTTTAAGCCTGTAGATATATCCCTCTTTGTCGTAATCATCATCGTCATCATCATCTGTTGTAAGATATACAGCTGTTACTTTGTCACTGCTGTTAAGTACAATTCCTACAGATGTACCTTTTTCTGCTGCATCTTTAAACTTATCAAACGACTTGCTCTTTTTGTCCACATAAAAATCTACAGAATTACTGTCCTCGTTTTTATATGTATATTCTTTGTAATCACTTGAATTTTTGCTTGTTACTATTCTTATGCTGTCGTCTTTAACCTTATATACATAGCCTTTCTTATCATAATCCGTACTTGATGAACTTGAGGAAGATTTCTTTGCATAAACCTTAGTTACTTTATCGTTTTTGTCAAGTACAAGTCCTACGGAATAGCCTTTGCTTACAGCATCGTTAAATTTTGAATAGCTCTTTTTGCTTCCGTCTACATAAAACTTAACGGAATCATAATCCTTATCAACATATGTATATTCCTTATAGTCCGATGAATTTTTTGATGTAACTATTCTTATGTATTCATCGGCAACCTTATAGATATAACCTTCTTTATCATAATCATCACTTGAGCTGCTGTCCAGAAGGTGAACCTCAATTACCTTGTCACTGCTGTTTGTAACAATACCTATCTTGCTGTTGCTGCCAACCTTGTCATAAAAATCGTCATAGTCCTTCTCGCTTGTGCCTATATAGAAAGCAACATTGCTCTTGCTGTCGTTTTTATATGTATATTCCGTGGAAGAACCGTTTTTTGTTTTTGCTATTCTTATATATGAGCTTGAAAGCTTATCAAGGTATCCCGTTACATCATATTCGGTATCGCTGCCTTCTTCGGCATTTATTCTTGTTACATATCCGTTTCCGTCGGTATAAACCGTTACGCTGTCTCCGCTTGATACTTTATCTTTAAACTCGGAATATTTATAGCTTTCACTGTCATAATAAAATCTCACATAGTCTGTATCATCAAAAGGAAGTGTGATTTTTTCGCCGCTCTTTCGCATTACAAGCTCAGATCTTGTCAGGCTTGTGAAAGTTCCTTTAAGGCTTGTATTTTTGTAGCTTGAACTGCTTGAGTTATTATTTGAATTTCCGCTTGATGAAGATGTTGTAATAACAACGCTCTGTATATTAGGGCCTGTATATGAAATAAGAACCTTGTCTCCTACCGTAAGGGAAGAAAGTGCAACCACATTTGTTCCTTTAAGGCATATCTTAGAGTCAACAGCTGTAAAGCTAAGCGTTTCACTGCCTGTATTTATATTAAGAGTTACACTGCCGTTTACAGTGGCAACACCTGTTACAGTACCTGTAGATGACTTTGTTTCCATAGGTTTAATAACGCTTGAGCTGTTGCCGTTATTATTATTTGAACTGTTATTATTTGAGCTGTTGTTGTTTGAGCTGTTATTATTTGAATTTTTCTTTGACTTAATAAGCTCATTTGTCTTAGACACAATAACAGCTGTTTCGGCTCTGTTTATATGGTTTTTAGGGTTAAAGTTTCCGTCACTGTCGCCGGTAATAATACCAAGTCTGTTAAGAAGGTCTATGTATGGTACGGCAACACTTGCGGCACTTGATGCATCTTTGAACGAAAGCTTTGCATCGTTATTTACACTTTCAAACACCTTTAATGCACGGCCAAGCATTATGGCTACGTCCTGTCTTGTAGCATTCTGGTTTGTTCCCTTTGAAGTTATAAAGCCAGGTATATCGTTTATTGTAACAATACTGTTTTCAAGGCCATATGCAACCGCATCGTATGCCCATGACGGAATTTTATATCCGCTCATAACACTTGTATACTTTGTAACTACAGCCGGATCAACGCCTTTTTCTGTATATTCCTTCATAAGGGTATATACAAGCTGCATTGTCTCGCAATAGCTAACCTTGTCTCTTGCTCTAAAAACTTTTTTGCCTTTTGCATTATAATCGCCTACCATAAGGCCTGAATCTGCAACGGCATTTATATATGTTTTCGCACCTTCCCAAGGCACATCGTTTATATCCGAAAAATCAGCAGCAAACACTGTCGGTGTAATGCTTCCGGAAATTATTGCAGCTGTCATAAAAGCAGTGAGCAGTTTTTTAAATTTCATTGCTTATTCCTCCTCTTTACAGGGTTGTCCTGTTTTAAAAATCAAATTCATTTCATTTATATTGCTATTATACAATAATATTATTAAAAATGTACATTTATTAACGTTTTTTAAGTAAATTTAAGCAAATTGTAATATGTTTGTTATATTACTTTCACACGCTAAAATAATACCTTACTTAATATACGAAAACATTTAAGATATTGTTCCCAAAAAATAATAATAAAAATATTTTTCTTTTCCGCCTGTTAATAAATATCACTTAAACCAAAAACCTCAATAACCATACTGTCCTAATGAGTCAGACCAAAAATCTGACACCTGTGGCAAATATTGTTATTGAGGTTTTTATTAAATTTACTAACTTTATTTTTCAGACCTTATAAAGATACCGAATGCAGCTTAACGGATTTTCCGCATAATTCCTCACGTTTTTTAAGGTGCTTGTTAAACACAACCCAAAAGCCTGCCGTAGATATGCAGGAGCAAACAAAATCTGCCGCCGGCTGTGCGTAAAAAGCATTTTTGGCACCGAATAAAAAAGCAAATGCAACTATAGCTATACAATAAACACACTTTCGGTTAATCGAGAAAAACAATGCTGTCTTTGTTCTGCCCAAAGCCGTAAGTCCGTCTACAAGCACATATTGGAAACTAAGCGGTACTATTGCCAAAGTAAATACCTTTATACCCCATACGGAAAGAGCGGTATATTCTGCCGAAGAAGTAAAAAGTGCAACAAAATACTGCGGAACCAAACGGGATACGATAAACATTACCGTTGTAAAGCCAATGCACAAAAGCAATATGTCTTTTTCGGCTTTTCGTATTCTATCACTTTCACAGGCACCGTAATTAAAACTTATAATAGCCTGTGTTCCACCGCTTATGCCTATCATAGGACATGTTATAAGCATAAAGTAACTCTGCACTATAGTAACACATGTTATAAGTGTATCACCGTCTGCACCGCCTGTTCTCTGCAAAACCGCATTCATAACTATTATTATTATACTGTCTGTTGCTAAAATAATAAAAGGCGAAATACCTATGGATATTATTTTCAGCCACAGTTTAAGGGAATATCCACCGAAAGTTATTTTTATAGGCGGTCTTTTGCCGAAAAGGAACGAAGCCGCAAACAAAAACGACAAAATCTGGCTCATAACCGTTGCAACTGCCGCACCGGCAACACCCATGTTAAAAACAAATATAAATATGGGATCGAGTATAATATTCGATACTGCACCTATTACAACAGACATCATTCCCACAGTGGAAAATCCCTGACAGTTAATAAAATAATTAAGTCCCATTGCCATAAGTGCAAAAAACGTACCTGCCGTATAAATACTCAGATATGTATTTGCATAATAAAAAGTAGCCTCACTTGCACCGAACCACATAAGAAGCTTGTTCTTTGTAATCAAAAAAACAACCGTAAGTATAAACGAAAATACTGTCAGCATAAGAAAGCTGTTTGCCAAAAGCTTTTTTGCCATTTCCTTATTGCCCTCACCCATTCGCATAGCCATAAGTATTGAACCACCAAGACCCACAAGTGTGCCAAAAGAACTTAAAAGCGTAACTATAGGGCCACACACGCCTACTCCGGCAAGTGCAAGACCGCCTGTTGACGGAATATTGCCTATATACATTCGGTCTATAATACTATAAAGCACATTTACAAACTGTGCTATCATAGACGGAATGGCAAGGCGAAGAACAAGTCTGCCTATAGGGTCATGTCCCAAATCATTTCCCTTAGTCATTAAAATCCACCCTCTCTTTGAAATTGTAAAAATCCTCTTTTGTGTTAAAAATAAAAATCCCAAATATTAACTTAATTATAGCAAAAGACAGACAATTTTCAACAGAAAAAGACTTGAAAAAAAGACCTTGGGGCGTTGCCCCAATACCCTGCGATTTTTTGAAAAAAATCGAGTAAAACTTTTAGTAAAATGCAATTTCATTGCATTTTTGGGAAATCTATTTGCGAAGCTTTTAAAGCCTTCCCTTGGGGGAAGGTGTCACGAAGTGACGGATGAGGGATTTGTTTAAATACAAATTATGTTTTTCATATAATTTATTTTCTTATTTTTCCCTCATCCGCTTTGCCTGCGGCTTCAGCACCTTCTCCCGGGAGAAGGCTTATTAGCGGCAAACTTTTCTTATACCAAAAAACCTCAATGACTGTTTTTGTCATTGAGGTTTTTATTAAAAGTTTAAATTAAAATTTTTAAAAGGTCTTAATTTTTATCTTTTGAAAACTGCACCGGACATAGCTGATGTTACAAGCTTAGAGTATCTGTCAAGGTAGCTGCCCGGTTTAACAGGTGGCTTATGTGGCTCCCAGCCTTTCTTTCTTTCTTCGATAACTTCATCAGCAACATTAAGTGTTACTGTACCTGCATCAAGGTCGATTGAAATAGAGTCTCCGTCCTGAACGAATGCGATAAGACCGCCTTCGGCAGCTTCAGGAGAAACGTGACCTATAGCCGCACCTCTTGTAGCACCTGAGAAACGTCCGTCTGTTACAAGGGCAACAGATTCGCCAAGGCCCATACCGATAATAGCTGATGTAGGTGTAAGCATTTCTCTCATACCAGGGCCGCCTTTAGGTCCTTCGTAACGGATAACAACTACATCGCCAGGTTTAATTTCACCGCCGTAAATAGCTTTAACGGCAGGTTCTTCCTGATCGAATACTCTTGCAGGGCCTGTGTGGTGATACATTGAAGGCTCAACACCGGCTTTTTTACATACAGCACCGTCTTTTGCAAGGTTGCCGTACATAATTTTAAGACCGCCTGTAAGGCTGTAAGCTGTTTCCTTTGTCTTGATAACTTCATCATCAAGAACTTCTGCATCTGCAATGTTTTCAAATACTGTCTTTCCTGTAACTGTAAGGTTGTCTTTAAGGAGACCGTATTCTTTAAGTCTGTTCATAAGAGCTGTTACGCCGCCTGCATTATCGAAATCCTGTGGATAGTGAACTCCTGCCGGTTTAAGCTTAACAAGGTGAGGTACCTGTGCTGCAATCTTTTCAACTTCGTCAAAGCTGAAAGGAAGGTCTGCTTCGTGGCAGATAGCTGAAAGGTGAAGCATTGTGTTTGAGCTTCCGCCGATAGCCATATCAACTGAAAGAGCATTATATATAGCTTCAGATGTAAGAATCTGTTTAGCTGTAATGCCTTTTTTGTAAAGTTCCATAATCTGCATACCTGTTCTCTTTGCAATAGCAAGTTTTCTGCCGCTCATTGCAAGTGCTGTTGCACCAGGGAGACAGAGTCCGAGAGCTTCTGTAAGGAAGTTCATTGAGTTTGCTGTACCGAGAAGGTTACAAGCACCGCAGCCAGGGAGAGCACAATGCTCAAGTTTATTAAGCCATTCATTTGACTTAATTCCTCTCTGAACAAGACCTGAAGCTTCCATAAGGTCTGTGTAGCCTACTTTTTCACCGTCCATACAGCCTGTCATCATAACACCGCCGGAAACGATAATTGTAGGTACATCAAGTCTTGCAGCTGCAATAATCATACCAGGTGTGATTTTGTCACAGTCAGGTATCATAACCATAGCATCAAAGCTATGACCGTTCATCATACATTCAACTGAGTCTGCAATAAGTTCACGGCTTGCAAGAGGGTAATGCATACCGTAGTTACCCTGTGCGATACCGTCACAGATACCGATTGTAGGGAATTCGATAGGTGTACCGCCTGCTGCGATAACACCCTCTTTTACAGCTCTTGCTATTGTGTCAAGATGTCTGTGTCCAGGCATTGCCTCGTTCTGTGAGTTAACAATACCGATTATAGGTTTTTCAAGGTCTTCATCAAGAAGTCCCATTGAGTAATAAAGAGCTCTGTGTGTTGCTCTTTCAAGACCTTTAGTTGTGATGTCACTTCTTTTTGCCATTTGATTATTTCCCCCTTAAAATTAGTTATAAAAAGCACACTTTGCAGTCCCAAACTGTTTAAACCACAACTGCCGAGCGTCCTTCAGGCGGTTTTGTTCCGCCCAAAACAAGCAGGAAACGCAAAATACACGAACCTGCATCTAATAAATAAATTTTATCATAGAGAACCTTCATTTACAAGTAAAAGCATATACTTTGTTAATTATGCACATATTCTATTAACTTACCCAATCTATTACTATTAAATTATATTTTTCTTAATATTCCTTATTTTTTTTGCAATTATGTTTGTACTATTGCCATATTGTTTGTTATTTATATAACAATTTTTTATCAAACAGTAATTTTAAATCCGTATTAGGTGTAACAAAAATCCCGCAACCAATGTCACGGGATATAATAAATTATTGCTTAAAATTAACCTATAAGCTTTTGGGCTTCTGTCTTAAAGTCAACACTGCTTGTTTTCTGCACTCTTTCTTTCCATTCATCAGGCAGTCCCGATGCACCGCTGTAAGCACCGCAAATATTTCCGCATATGGAACCGTTTGTATCTGCATCATCACCTGTGTTTACTGATCCAAGTATACCTTCTTTTGCATTTCCGTTTACGGCATAGAAAATGGCAAGGGCAACAGGCACTGATTCATAGGCAAACATACTTGCACCGAATACTCCGGCTATTTCATCAAGAATATCGTTTATGCTGCCTTCTCCTACGCTGTCTACTATAGACTCTATAAGCTTAATTCTTTTTGAAACCATAGGTGCCGTAATATCCGCACCCTTCTTTTCTCCGTAAAGTGCCGCATCATAAGCCATATTCAAAATTTCGTTTGGCGAATATCCGCCGTGAACACCGCCGGAAACTGCCGCCGCTACAGCACAGGCTGCCGCTACAGCAGGCTTACTGCCGTGGCTTGGCAAAGACGAAGCTGCTGCGGCTTCAATACACTTTGCAATATCGTTATAATATTTAACACCTATAGGTGCGGCTCTCATTGCGGAACCGTTTGTGTTGCCTTTGCCGGAGGTTTCCTTCGGGTCTCTGCCTTCTATAAGTGCCGTTAAATATCTTCTTGTAGAAGGGCCTATAACAGTGCTTTCAAGCATTTTCTGTTCTATTGCCCATTTTTTCATTTCGTTGTTAAATGCTTCTTCCGAAAATCCGTTATGCTCTATAAGTACCTTGCTTACAATAATGCTTTCCATTGTATCATCGGTAATATCCCCTGCCTCAAGTGAGCCGTGATATTTCTGCACATCATCATCAGGCTTTAAAAAATCCTTTATGTATCCATATGTATTTTTAATCTGTTCTCTTGTAAGAAATGACGCAGGCATACCCATAGCATCACCTATTGCTCCGCCTACAAGTGCGCCATAGGCTCTGTCCAGTAAATCCATTTTTAATCCTCCTTTATTTTCCAAAATCCGTGAGGTGCATTTATCTCCACTGTTTTTGCGGCACAGACCGATGCAAGCTCTACGGAAGATTTAATATCCGTTCCCGAACCGAGGGAATAGCACAAAGCACCTGTAAAGCTGTCACCGGCTCCCGTTGTATCAACAGCTTCTGTTTTTACGCTGTTATAGTTGAATATTCCGTGGCGGGTATAGCACATTCCGCCTCTGTTTCCCTGTTTGCGTACAACTATGCCCTTATTCTTTATAAAATTTTCTATAAAGTTTTTGTCCTCCTGTTCAAAAACGGCAAGCTCTGCTTCGTTTGGAGTTATTACGGCAGATGCCTTTACCATTCTTTTAAGAATTTCTTTATCTATACTGCCTACAAGTGGACCCGGATCAAATATAAATTTTGTTCCGGAAACACGCATAACCTCTATACAGTCCATTATTAAAGAAGCGTTTTCGTTAAGCAGGTAATATCCAGTAACAGCACCAACTTTGGCACGGATATTGTCGATATTGTCCAAAAGTCCCGTATCAAAGTTTCCTTCCACACCTTTTTTAGTAAGAAATGTTCTTTCTCCGTCCGGTTCTTTAAACACAAGGCAATAACCGCTTATGCCTTCTGTCTGTTTTATAAAGTCCTCGGCAAACTTATTTTTTCTTATGTAGTTCATTATCTGCTCGCCTGTTTTGTCGTTGCCTACATAGGAAACAATATGGGCATTGCCGCCAAGGTTATTTATTGTAGCGGCAATATTTATCGCACAGCCGCCTACATATGCCGTTTCCGATGTTATAAGTCCGTCCTGTCCTCTTTCGGGAAAAGACTCTATATCAAAATATCGGTCTGCCACAAGACCGCCTAAAACTATACAATCCATTTTTATTTACCACCGCCTGAAATATTAATACTGCTTGAGCCGACCCACCAGAGGGATACCTTATCTCCCTTCTGTGGTCTGCCGCTTAAATCCGAGTTCTGAACCTCGCATACAATTATTTTTCCGTTGCAGTTTACGGAACAAGATGAAATGTTTCCGCTGTAAGCAACGTGTTCTATTATACCCTCAATACCGCTGTTGTCCGAAACAAAATGTATTTTTTCGGGACGAACAACAAAAAGCATTTCTTCTCCAACAACAGCATTTTGAACAGGTATTGAAAATTTTCCGTTTTCCGTTTGTATCTCTGCCTTGTTTCCGTCATATGAAAGTATTTTGCCTTCAAAAAAGTTTGCTTTGCCCAAGAACCCTGCCGCAAACCGGCTTGACGGTTTTTCGTATATTTCAAAAGGCGTTCCTGCCTGTTCTATACGTCCTTCGTTCATAACAACTATTTTGTCGGAAAGAGTCATTGCTTCCTCCTGGTCGTGAGTTACGAAAAATGTTGTTACACCTGTCTGTTCAAGTATTTTTCTAAGCTCTATCTGCATTTCCACTCTTAATTTTTTATCCAAAGCACTAAGACATTCATCAAGAAGAAGTACATCAGGCTTAATAACCAACGCTCTTGCAAGAGCAACCCTCTGCTGTTGTCCGCCGGAGAGCTGTTTCGGCTTTCTTTTTGCATAATCCTCCATATGCACCAGTTTAAGTGCCTCAAAAACCCTTTCATTTATTTCCGAAGAAGGCAATTTCCTCTGTTCAAGACCGTATGCTACATTCTGTTCAACTGTCATATGCGGAAAAAGTGCATAGCTCTGGAAAACCATGCCTATATTTCTTTTGTTTACAGGTATATCCTTCACCTCTCTGCCGTCAAAATATATTTCTCCGCCATCGGGCTTTTCAAAACCTGCTATCATTCTCAGTGTAGTTGTCTTTCCGCAGCCGGAAGGGCCGAGAATTGATATAAGTTTTCCGTTTTCCGCAGTAAGGTCAATGCTGTTTACTACTGTATTTGCACCGTATTTTTTTGTTATTGATTTTAATACTACTTCACTCATTTATTTTTCGCTCCTTCCTGCCATTGTTTTAAGGCTTGAACCCATAATTAAGCCAACAACGGCAAGGCATAAAAGTGATACGCCAATTATTACGGTTGAAACTGCATTTATCTCCGGTGTAAAACCGAACTTTATTGATGTCTGAATCTCTATAGGCAGTGTGGATACTCCCGCCGGCATAAGAAAATAACTTATGGCAAAGTTGTCAAAGCTTATCATAAATGACAAAAATCCACCTGCTACCATTGCCGGAGCTATTGCCGGAAGTGTAATTCGCCTGAATGTTGTAAATCCGTCAGCACCCAAAGAAGCACTCATTTCTTCCAAATCCTTATCCATCGACTGCACCCTTGCCTTTAAAACAAGCATTGAATACGGAAGGGATATAACAATATGCCCTGCCGCAACAAAGAACATAGATTTATCAAAATCAAAAAATCTTATAAGCAGAAGAAGTGACAGACCCATTATAAGCCAAGGTATACTCATAGGCATCATTACAATGCTGTTGAAAATACCTTTTAGTTTGTTTGAAAGATACCTTTCACCAAGAATGAAAAGTGTTGCCAATAACACACACACAACCCCTGTAACCAACGCAAGGAGAACCGAGTTTAAAGCTGCCTGCTGTAAAGCAGAGTCTGTGCTTAACGCCTGATACCATTCGGTAGTAAATTCAAAAGGCATTGAATTGTATCTTGATTTGTTAAATCCCATTACCATAAGCACTATTATAGGCACATAAAGGTAGAGCATAATCAAAAGCACATAAATTTTCGATAAAATTCCTTTTCTCATACGTCATACCTCTTTCCCCACTTACTTATTGCCGCCATGCTTATAATTACCATGGCAAGCAGTATAAAGGCTATTGCCGCACCGAAGTTCCAGCCGTAAATTTCAAAGAACTGATCCTCTATAACAGTACCTATAACGGTACCGTTTACACCGCCCAATATTCTCGGCTCAACAAACGTACCGAGGCATGGCACAAAAACAATCATTATTCCGCTTACAACTCCCGGCATTGACATTGGGAATATTACCTTTCTAAAAGTAGTAAATGCCGATGCACCCAAAGACTTACTTGCCTCAAGAACGGAATTATCCATTCTTTCCAGTGCCATATATATGGTTATAACCATATACGGGAAGAATGCATGGACAAGACCTATTATAACGGCAGCTTTTGTATACATAATCCCCAGAGAACCGTCTATAATTCCCAATGAGTTAAGAAGGCTTTCCAGCAATCCTCCGTCCTGAAGGAATATAAGCCAGCTGTATACACGTACAAGCTGATTGGTAAAAAACGGAATTATAATAAGCACCATAACAATATTTTTAAGCCCTTTAAGTTTTTTTGCCATTATATATGCCAAAGGATATGATATTATAAGGCTAATAACCGTAACAAGGATACTGTTTAATATTGTCCTTAAAGTAAGTTTAAGGTATGTTGCCTTTGAAAAAAATCTTATGTAATTTGACAAAACAAATCCGCCTGTGCCGTTATCACTCTGAAAACTGTTAAAGAGCATTATCAGCAGAGGAAACACAGCAAAAACAAAAAGCATCGCCATAGCAGGGTAACTCATTACCTGCCGTTTATTTCCCTTCAAAACAAATCCCTCCTAAAAATCCATATATTTTACTGTTAAAATTTATTTTACACCATTTTTAATTCAATAGCTACCCTAAAAGGCCTTGATATTTCTGTCTTAAAAAACAATAGGGAAACTTCCGTAACCTACAGTTTCCGCAAAGAATGAAATCCAAAATATTTACACCGAATATTTTCTGTATTATTATTTTCCAAATAAAAAACTCCGTTATATCAAAACAATATAACAGAGCTTTTTACGTTTATTTTAAAGGTTTAAGGGTTTAAAATCAATAACTTAAATTATTTGTTTTTCTGCTGTGCAAGCTGATAAGCAACATCAACAATCATGTCTTCCTGTCCGCCTACCATTCTTCTTCTGCCAAGCTCAATAAGAATATCCCTTGGGTTAAGACCGAATTTTTCTGCCGCACGGCGTGTGTGAAGAAGGAATGATGAATATACTCCCGCATAGCCAAGCATAAGCGAATCTGTTCTTATAACCTGCGGTCTGTGCATAACAGGCTCAACTATTTCTTCTGCTACGTCCTGAAGACCATACATATCAACACCTGTGTTTATTCCCATTCTGTCAAATACTGCCGCAAGAACTTCACCCTGACAGTTTCCGGCACCGGCACCGAGGCCACGGCAGGTTACGTCGATGTATGTAGCTCCGGCTTTAACGGCTGCTATTGAGTTTGCAACTGCAAGGCCGAGGTTATTGTGAGCATGGAAACCAACATGAATATCAAGGCCCTCAACAAGTGTCTTAACTCTTGCCGTTACATCTTCCGGAAGAAGGTATCCTGCTGAGTCTGCAAGGTTAATATAGTCTGCTCCGGCCTCTTGGAATATTTTTGCCTGTTCAAGAAGTTTTTCAGGGCTTGCCATATGAATCATCATAAGGAAGCCGCAAGCCATCATTCCCATTTTCTTAGCTGCCTGTATATGCTGAATACCTGTATCAGCCTCTGTACAGTGGGTAGCAACACGAACCACTCTTGCACCGTTTTCGTATGCTTCCTCCAAATCCTCTATAGTACCGATACCCGGAAGAAGGAGAATAGCCTGTTTTGCATTTTTTATTACTCCCTTAGCCGCTTTAAGAAGCTCTGCTTCAGGATATTTCAAAAATCCGTAGTTATATGATGAACCTGTAATACCGTCACCATGAGCACATTCGATAATCGAAATACCTACTTTATCAAGACCGCCTGCAATGGCCGCAACCTGTTCCGGAGAGAAACTGTGGCTTACGGCATGGCTGCCGTCACGAAGTGTTGTATCTACAAAATTAATTTTTCGATTTTCCATTTTCAGTATCCTCCTTATTCTTCTTTGCCAAGCATTTTAGCGGCAAGTTTTTCAGCAACAGATATAGCGGCAGAGTTTATAATATCAAGGTTTCCGGAATATTTAGGAAGGAAGTCTCCGGCACCTTCAACCTGAAGAATACAGGTTACTTTATCTCCTTCAACAAAAGGAGGAACTCTGAGCTGGTAGCCCGGAACATATGCCTGAACTTCTTTTACTCTTTTTTCCACTGCTTCGATAATAGCTTTTTCATCCGGATTTTTAACCTTGCAGTATATTGTATCGCACATCATTATAGGCGGTTCTGCCGGATTAAGGATAATAATAGCCTTTGCTCTGTCGGCATGGCCTACTATTTCAAGACCTTTTCTTGTTGTCTGTGTAAACTCGTCAATATTTGCTCTTGTTCCCGGGCCTGCGGATTTGGAAGAAATACTTGCAACTATTTCCGCATATTCAACATCTGCAACGGCGTTTATGGCGTTTACAATAGGAATAGTTGCCTGACCTCCGCAAGTAACCATGTTATAGTTATCTACCTCACCAAGGCTGTCAAGGTTACAGCAAGGAACAACGTATGGGCCTACAGCGGCAGGGGTCATATCGATTGCGATTTTTCCGGCTGCTTTAAGTACGGGTGCATTTACAAGATGGGCACTTGCCATTGTAGCATCAAAAACTATTTTTATTTCAGGGTCTTCCGCTACGGCTTTTACACCTTCCAAAGATGTTTTAAAACCCAGACCCGCTGCTCTTTTGAGACCTTCGGATTCAACAATACCTGTCATCATGCTCATTTCAAGATGTTTGCTTTTCATCACCTTGTACATAAGGTCAGTGCCGATGTTTCCGGGACCGATAATACCAACTTTAATTTTGTCCATATTAAAAATCCTCCCTTAAAAAATAATATCCTTAAAAAATTAACCCATATATCCTAATCGCCTTGATATGTTTGCCGCACAGAGCATTACATCTTTTGCGATTTTTTCTGTTTTTTCACTGCTTACGGCATTTACCATGCCGGAAATGCTCACTGCCGCAACAACTTTTTTATTCTTATTGAATATAGGTGCGGCAATACACCTCAGACCAAGCTGTATTTCCTCATCGTCAACGGCATATCCGAGATTTCTTACATCTTCAAGGCTTTTATAAAGCTTTTCTGCCGTATCACAGGAGTTAGGTGTTTTTGAAACAAGATTGTTTATTACATATTTCTGTATATATTCATCATCAAGGTAAGCAAGCATTGCTTTGCCTACGCCGGTAATGTTCATAGGTGCACGCCGCCCAACCTGAGAATAAACAATAAGAAAATCGGGTATATCGAATTTATCTATATACACAACATTGCCCTCACTGTGGGTCGCAAGGTGAACCGTCTGTGAATATTTTTTTGAAAGTTCCTCGCAGAAAGGCTTTGCCTCTGTGCGTATATCCATACGGTTTTCAACAGCAGAACCAAGCTCAAAAAGCCTAAGCCCGAGACGGTATTTTTTGTTCTCCGAATCCTGTTCTATAAAACCTGTTTCGGCAAGAGTGTTTACTATACCATAAGCAGTGCTTTTACTTATTGACATTTCGGCAGAAATATCCGAAATTCCCAATTCGCCCTTTTTTAATAAAATATCCAATATTTTGGCTGCCTTAACGACAGACTGAATAGTAACGCCTTCTGTTTTCGCCATTTTTATCTCCGTAATTTATTTTCGTTATTACCGAACTGCTTTCGTAATTATTATACCTATATTTTGCATTATAAACTTTATTATGTCAAGAGCATTTTTTATACCTATAAAATACATAAACGTATATTTTTTTACGGTTTTAAATATAAATTTATCGGACTGAAAGACCTTGGGGTTTCACCCCAAACCCTGAAAATTTTTTGAAAAAAATTTAGTA
>CAKQPE010000012.1 GCA_934256695.1 uncultured Eubacteriales bacterium | reverse complement strand
GATACAGGATTTACGTTTTAAAATCAATGCAATAGAGATTTTATTCGATAAAGCTTTAGAAAATCAAAATCTCAATAACATAACTTATAATTTTGTTCCGAAAAACGCAATGTAATTGCGTTTTGATAAAAGTTTCGCTTGAGCCTTTTCAAAGGCTCACAGAGTTTGAGACAGAGTCTCAAGGTCTTATATAAATTTTTATTTAATCTAAAAATACCATAACGAAAGTCATGGTATTTTACTAAAAGTTTTATTCAAATTTTTTCAAAAAAAATATGTGGTTTTGGGTGAAATCCCAAGGTCTTTATGTCTTAATCTTTTTTTCTGTTATGCATATAATGACCTTTGTTAGGTACAGGGCTTATTGTGCTTACCCATCTGTTTGTATAGTTAAAGAACCCTGCAACAAAAGCGGCTTCAAGTATTTCGTGATCGTTAAATCCTACTTTACGTAAGTTTTCGACCTGTTCGGTATCTATTTCTCTCGGATATGCTGTTACAAAATATGCATAGTCGCATAATGCTCTCTGCTTAGGTGTAAGATTTCTGGCGGCACGGTAGTTGTAGGATAAAGTATCACATAAATCCGGATCTCCAGTAAGTCCTCTTAAATTATCGCCGTGAGTTGTAAGGCAGTAGTTGCAGCCGTTTGTTGCAGATACTACAACACCTATCATTTCCTTGTCTGCATCTGAAAGATAGCAGGTTTCAGGATTAAAAAGAGAGCTTTTGAAATTAAGGAAACCTACGTATTCTGCGGCATTAAGAGGAAGAACTTTAAAAAGGTTGTTTATAAAGCCCCAGTTTTTTTCCATTCCCTCTACAGCTTTATTGAATATTTCGTACTGTTCGTCTGTCATTTCGTTTCTGTCGGGTTTCTGAAGTCTTGATAACTGTTCGTCAAATTCAAGAGCCATTGCTATTACCTCCTTTAAAGGTACAAAAATAAGGTTTACAAAATTTACTGTTTAATAATACCATGTTGCAGTGGTATTTTCAATAGTAAAATACTACAAACCTATCTAATTAATAAGGAATTAATTTTCTGTATCAGCAATGCCTTTTATTATTTCATCTGTTTCTTTTTGAAAATTATGTATACATTCACTTAATTTTTTGAGTTTTATTGCATATTCATAGTTATTGGCAGAACTTGTTTTCAACTCGTGTCCTACAAGATAATCTATAGATACGTTGAAATAGTCTGCTATTTTAATAAGGTTATTTATGGAAGGTTCGTTTCTTCCGCTTTCGTAGTTGGATATTGCAGAATATCCGTATCCGAGAACATCTCCGAGTTCGTTTTGAGTCATACGATTTTGCTTTCTTAAAAATCTTACTGTTTCTTTAAACTTATTTCCGTTTTCAAATTTGTTCATATTAAGTCCCTCCCGTACTTAAATTTGTTTATTTAGGTTAAGGAAAAATATCTGCCGAAACCGATATTTAATAAAATAAAAACTTTAATTCTACCGGAAGAAGTCCTAAGAATTCATAAGTTTTTGGGTTTATTTATATAATAATATTTAGTGGGAAATAAGTCAAGAATATTGAAGTGTGCGTAGATAAGTTCTCGATATGTGACTGATTATATAAAAAAAATCCCCGTTAAGAACGGGGATAAAAATAATTTTTAAATTATTTTGCAGGATGAACAGCGTCTTTGAAATCTTCTCTCTGAGGACCTCTCTGGTCTTTCTTAGCAATGTAAAGAGAACCTGTAGCTTCGCCGCATTTGATTGGAGGTACGCAAGCTGTAGCAGCTGTATGAGCGATACCTGTCATGTCAGCGTCTGTATGGTTAAGCATTGTGCCAACCTTCCAAGCTTCAAAGTGGCATGTGTAGCTCTGGTTGCCAACTTTTTCGATATATCCTGTGTATTCCATGAAGTCGCCTACATATACAGGAGCTGTAAATTTAACATTCTTGTAGCCAAGGAAAAGGCTGATGTCACCGTCTACTAATACCATAAGCTCTGTTCCTACGTCGCCCCAGATGTCAAGGATATGTGCACCGTTTACAAGGTCACCAACATAATGACCGTCTTTAGCACTCATCATTAAATGAAATCTTACTTCACTACCTACCATTTTTATTTCCTCCTATTCAAGGTCAAATTTTGTTTTATATGTATTGCCGAAAATTATGCTCTGTGTGTGTGAACAAAAGCAGGGTCTGTTTCGCCTCTCTGGTCCTTCTTAGCGATATAAAGAGAACCTGTAGCTGTACCGCAAAGTACAGGAGGTACGCAAGCTGTAGCTGCTGTTTCAGGTGTAGCCATGTTTGAAAGATCCATGTCTGTTCTGTCGCACTGAGTAGCTACTTTCCAAGCTTCGAATTTACATTTGTAGCTCTGGTTGCCAACTTCTTCAATCCAGCCAACATATTCCATAAAGTCGCCTACGTATACAGGAGCTGTAAAGTTGATTTCTTCATAGCCAAGGAAAAGGCTGATGTCACCGTCAACACGAACCATAAGTTCTGTTCCTACGTCGCCCCAAACCTGAACTATTCTTGCACCGTTTACAAGACCGCCAACGTAATGTGCGTCTTTAGCACTCATCATTAAATGAAATTTTACTTTCTCTCCTACCATCTTTTATTCCTCCTTGTTTAAAAAGATAATTAAGTCAGGCGACTTATGTGCCGCCGAATATTTTAGTTGAATATCAAAAAACTAACTTTGGAAATATCAACCACGAGCCTTATTATAATCTATTCTATTAAAAGAGAGTCAACCCATTTTGGAAAAAAGATTTTTGATATTTTTTTTAAAATCAAAAAAAACTACCTTTGCTATATACTTTTTGTTCAACTTTTTTATTGGAACAATATACAATTAAAATTGTCTGTTGAAAATAAATATATGCACATTTTATATAATGAAGATACTTTTCTAATATTTAGAACTATTAGCATGCAAAATATCGTAAATTAACTGGAGGGTTTTACATTAAAATTTACTTAGTTTTTATTAGGCAATATTGTTTTTAACTTTAAGAAATAGTATAATCTTAAAAATAAATGGGTATTTTAAGACGTAGGGGGTTTTATTATGGCTAAAAATGTTCTGTTTATTATTAATCCGAAAGCAGGCAAAGGTCTTATTAAAAATAAATTACTTGAAATTATAGATACTCTCGAAAAAGATGATTTTGAGGTTACTGTATGCATTACACAGCGTAAAATGCACGGATATGAGTTGATTAAATCGAAAGCTGCAAAATATAAATATGTTTTAATAAGCGGAGGTGACGGCACTTTAAGTGAGTGTGTAAAAGGCCTTATGGAGTTGGATGAGCAAAAGCGTCCTGTAGTGGGATACATTCCGGCAGGTTCAACAAATGACTTTGCCGAAAGCCTCAAGCTTCCTAAAAATATGATTAGTGCAGCAAAAAATATTGTAACGGGAACTGTATTTAAGTGTGACATAGGCAGGTTTAACGATGACAGTTTTGTTTATATAGCGGCCTTTGGAGCTTTTACAGATGTATCCTATGATACACCGCAGGATATAAAAAATATCCTTGGTCATATGGCATATATATTGGAAGGAATTAAAAGACTGCCGTCACTGCAAAAATATGATATTAATATAGAGCATGATAATGTAGTAGAAACGGGAACATATATTTACGGAATGATTTCAAATACTCTTTCAACAGGCGGTTTTAAATTACTCGGCAAAGAAAAGGTGCAGCTTAATGACGGGCTTTTTGAGGTAATACTTGTTAAGTATCCGCAGAATCCTATTGAACTTCAGATGATAATAACAGGAATAATAACAGGCGATTTTTCTTCAAATGTATTTACTGTTTTTAAAACATCGAAAGCCGAATTTAAATCCAAATCAGAAATACAGTGGACACTTGATGGAGAATACGGTGGTACACACACTGATGTAACTATAGAGAATATAAATAAGGCAATAACAATAGCCATACCGCCAAAAAAGACCCGTGTCCAGAATGAACTTGAGTTTATTCCGGATAAATATAAAATTTTTATAACAAAAGATTAAAAAATGTTTGACATACACTCTTGTTTGTGGTAAACTATCTCTTGCAGTAAGCGTTTTGGAGAAATACTCAAGAGGCTGAAGAGGCGCCCCTGCTAAGGGTGTAGGTCGGGCAACCGGCGCGAGGGTTCAAATCCCTCTTTCTCCGCTTTTAAAAGCATTGAATTCTAAAGAGTTCAATGCTTTTTTGTGTTTTTCCCCTTAAAATTATTTTTTTCCCTTATTTTTTCTCTTAAATTTAAAACATAAAAAATTATTTTAAGTTGGATATAAAATTTTCCATGTTGTCGTCAGAGATATGTAATAAAGTAATTGTTTTGCCAAACATTATAAGTTGATTTTCTTAAAATTTCAGTATATACTTGAAGTAGGGAATTCCCTACTTTTCTAAATTGGAGGTGCTTAGTATGAGTACAAACACATTTATAGACAATGCAAAAGTTATGGCAAAAGGACAGATTACCATTCCTAAAGATGTACGTGAAATTTTGGGTGTATCAAACGGCGACAGAGTTACATTTGTTGTTGAAAACGGAAATGTAAGATTGGTTAATGCTGCCGTTTATGCTATGCAGTTATTTCAGAACCAGATGACAGGAGAAGCCGAAAAGTCAGGACTTGACACAGAAGAAAAGGTTATGGATATGGTTAAGGAAATACGTGCAGAAGGTGAATATTGATGAATGTTTTTCTTGATACCAATATTCTTATATCGGCAGTGTTGAACAGCAACAGCACACCTGCCAAGGCATTTATTAAAGCTGTCAGCTTTCCCAATCGTGGTTTGGTCTGCGAACAGAATATAGATGAAATGCGGCGTATATTTAACCGTAAATTTCCTGCAAAAATACAGGCGTTGGAAACATTTCTTTCATTAGCACTGCTTACTCTTGAAGTGGTTAATATACCTGAATTGGAGTATACGTCTGAAAACAATATAAGAGATATTAATGACAGGGCAATTCTCAGAGCTGCAATTTTTGCAAAGGCAGATGTTTTGGTTACAGGTGATAAAGATTTTCTTGAATCTGATATAGTTAATCCGAAAATATTGACGGCGGCGGAATTTTTGGATTTTGAAAGTAAAAAATAAATACGGCAAGAGGGACTGAAAAAGAAAAAATTTCTATGACATATACGTGTGACTTTTTCCATTAAATTTTCCCTTAAGTGGAAAATATTAAACAGTATTAAACGGTACAAGACAGGATTTGATTTTTTTGAAAACAGTGTAAAACAGCACTAAACAACATACGGTTATACCGATAATTTTATAGTTCAAATCCATCTTTCTCCGATTTAAAAAGCATTGAATTTTAAAGAGTTCAATGCTTTTTTATGTTTACAATAAAAACCGCTCAAAAATTTTGAGCGGTTTTTATAAAGTCTGTATTTTTAAATATCCCTGCAAACCTGGAATATATAAAATTTAAGATAATAGCTTTCGTCTGCCGACCAAAGTATCGGGTGGTCAGGTGCCTGTGTACGATATTCTATCTGGCGGAGTCTGCGGTGAACATTCTTTGCTGCCTGTCCTATTGTCTGTGTAAAAAGCTCGTACGGCATAAAGTGAGAGCATGAACAGGTAACAAGGAATCCGTTGTCTTTTATTATTTTCATTGCACGAAGGTTAATTTCCCTGTATCCTTTAACAGCATTTTTAACTGAGTTTCTTGATTTTGTAAATGCCGGAGGGTCAAGTATTACCATATCAAACTTTTTGCCTTCTGATTCCAACTGAGGAAGAAGCTCAAAAACATCACAGCATTTAAATTTAACTGTATCCTGAAGGTTATTGAGTCTTGCGTTTTCTTCTGCCTGATTTACGGCAAGCTGGGAAGCGTCTACACCGAGAACACTTTTTGCTCCGGCAATACCGGCGTTAAGGGCAAAAGAACCTGTATGGGTGAAACAATCAAGGACATCGAGACCCTTGCAAAGTTTATGTATTGAAAGACGGTTATATTTCTGGTCAAGGAAAAAGCCTGTTTTCTGTCCGTCCTGAACATCTACGGTATATTTTACGCCGTTTTCGACTATCTGTACTTTTGTATCAAAAGGTTCGCCTATAAAGCCCTTATATCTTTCCATTCCTTCGTTTTCACGAACCTTTGCGTCACTTCTTTCGTACACACCTTTTATTGTAACACCATCTGAGGCAAGAAGCTTTTTTAGGTCATCTATTATTTTAAGCTTAAATCTGTCCATGCCAAGAGAAAGTGATTCTACAACAAGAACATCTGAATATTTATCTATTACAAGTCCGGGAAGGTAGTCGGCCTCGCCGAAAATAAGACGGCATGATGACATATCCGTTACACGTTTACGGTATTCATAAGCGTTTTTGACACGGTTAAATATAAATTCATCGTCTATTTCCTGATTTATGTTTTTGGTAAGCATACGTACGGTTATTTTGGAATTTCTGTTTACAACGCCTTTGCCGAGAGGGTAGCCGTCGAAATCATGGACTTCGATTACATCACCGTCGTTAAAATCGCCTTCAAAATAATCAATCTCGTTATCATATATCCAGAGTCCGCCGGCTTTAAAAGCTCTTGCGTCTCCTTTTTTAATTACAGCCAAAGCAGGTTTCATACCAAATCTCCTTTAATATATTTTCAAGACCTTGGGGTTTCACCCCAAACCCTGACCAACTTTTTCAAAAGTTGGATCAAAACTTTTATTAAAATACCATGACTTTAGTCATGGTATTTTGTTAAAGTTTAGGTCAAGCCTTTTCAAAGGCTTGTGGGTGTGGGCAACGCCCACGGTTTTAAGATTATTTTATAGGGTGGAGGGGAGATTTTCAAGTAATATTTAAACATTAGTGTTGATTAATAGAATTAAGGTGATAAAATATATTTACTATGCAAAAATAGAATAAGAAAAAACAGGTGATGAAATTTGACAAAAGATTTAACAACGGGTTCACCCGGAAAGACACTGCTTGAGTTTTCGGCACCGCTTTTGGTATGTGCTATTTTTCAGCAGTTCTACAGCATGGCAGATAGTGCCATAGCAGGCAGATTTGTAGGAAAGGAAGCATTGGCGGCAATAGGTGCCTCCTATCCGGTGACTATGATTATAATGGCTGTTGCCATTGGTCTTAATACAGGCTGTTCGGTTATAATAAGCCAGCTTTTCGGCAGTAAGAAAATGAAATCAATGAAAACAGCGGTTTTTACATCGCTTATTTCTTCCTTTGTTATGGCTGTGCTGCTTACAATATTCTGTATTCTTTTTAGCTCCTCAATGCTTCTTGCACTTAATACACCGAAGGATATATTTTCAGGGGCAAGAGTTTATTTGGATATTTATATATTCGGTCTTTTCTCTCTTATTATATATAATATATGTACAGGTATTTTTGCCGCTTTGGGCGACAGCAAAATGCCGCTGTATTTCCTTATCTGCTCATCTATAGGCAATGTTTTCCTTGATATTTTTATGGTAACGAAGCTTAATATGGGTATAGCCGGTCTTGCATGGGCAACATTTATAGCACAGACGGCGGCGGCAGTGCTTGCACTTGCCTTTCTTATGAAAAGAGTGCATAATATTAAAACAGACGAAAAGCCTGAGATTTTCTCTCTTAATATTTTCAAAAGACTTATGACAGTAGCTGTACCGAGTATACTTCAGCAGAGCTTTGTTTCGGTAGGCAATCTTTTTATACAGGCACTTATAAACAGCTATGGTTCTGATGTTATAGCCGGATATTCGGCGGCAATAAAGCTTAACACCTTTGCTATAGTAAGCATAACTACTTTGGGCAGCGGTGTTTCGAGTTTTGCGGCACAGAACTACGGTGCCGGACTTATGGACAGAGTACGCCTTGGGTTTAAGGCCGGAATAAAAATGGTAGCTGCCGTTGCACTTGTGATTACGGCTTTTTATGTGGGAATTTCCTCAATGCTTATGGGATTTTTTATAGATCTTAACGAGGTTAAGGCAGTTGATGTAGGAATAATGTTTCTTCGCATAGTTTCGCCGTTTTATGTTGTTGTTGGCATCAAGATTTTAAGTGACAGTATATTGCGTGGAACGGGAAAAATGTTTGCGTTTATGTTTTCTACGTTTACAGACCTTATTTTAAGGGTTATACTTTCTTATATACTTGCCGCAATAATAGGAACAGAAACAGGTGTATGGCTTTCATGGCCGGTAGGCTGGTCCTTTGGTACAATAGTATCGCTTATATTCTATAAAAAATATGTCCATTCCGATAAAGTTGGAATGAAAGCTGACGAAATGGTGGATTAAATGATTAAAAAAATTGCTGTTGTAAATGATATATCCGGCTTTGGGAAATGTTCCCTTACAGCCGCAATACCTGTAATATCGGCTTTAAAGGTTCAGGCGTGTCCTTTGCCTACATCTGTTCTTTCAAACCAGACCTGCTACAGCAGTTTTTATATGAAAGAACTTACGGGCGACATGGATTTTATAATAGAAAAATGGCTTGAACTCGGCTTTTCATTTGACGGAATATATTCCGGTTTCCTTTCCGGAAACGAACAGGTGTCTTCCGTAATTAAACTGGCGGAGAAGTTTAAAAAAGACAGCGTTAAGTTTGTTCTTGACCCTGTAATGGGTGATGCCCATGTGCCCTATGCCAACTATAGTATCAGGTTAAGAGACAGTATGCTTTATCTTGCACAAATGGCGGATATAATGCTGCCTAATGTAACGGAACTTTGTCTTTTAAGTGGGTTGGACTCGAAAAAACTTTTGCTTGAAAACGGCACAGAGAATTTGGCAAAAGTTAAGGAAACAGCTTTAAAGCTTGCTGACAAAACAAAAACAACGGTTATTGTTACAGGTGTAAATACCGTTGAAGAAGGCAAAGAATACATAAGCAACGTAATAGCTGATTTAAATAAAACAGGCGTTGTAAAAAGACCTAAATTAAAAGGCGGATATTCAGGTACAGGTGATATTATGGCATCTATAGTATCGGCAATGTCAGTGCGTGGGTTTGATATTACAACGGCAGTAAACACAGCGGCAGATTTTATTTCAAAGGCAGTTTATGATACATCTCTTGAGAATACAGATGTAAATGATGGTGTTGATTTTGAAAACCACTTAGGTTTATTGACCCAAATTTGATATATTTGGATTTAATTACATTGCAAAAGCCTCAATGACCGAAAAAGTCATTGAGGCTTTTGCTGTTTGTTTTTTAAATAAGGGTAGGAGTGCTTTTTTCTTGGATATATGTTTTAATTTCCCCAAATTTCTTCGGCAATTTCTTTTACGAGTGCAAGCTTTGCCCATTGTTGTTCAGCTGTAAGCTTATTTCCGATTTCGCATGATGCAAAGCCACACTGTGGGCTGAGATAAAGTCTGTCTAAAGGAATGTATTTGGCAGCTTCTTTTATTCTTGCAATAACTGTTTCTTTGTTTTCGAGTACAGGTGATTTTGTTGTTATAAGTCCAAGTACAACTTTTTTGTTGTCAGAAACATATTTAAGCGGTTCAAATCCGCCTGAACGCTCGTCATCAAATTCCAGATAAAAAGCATCTGCATTTTCTTTTGCAAAAAGATAGGGTGCTACGGCATCATATGCTCCCTTTGAGGCATATGTAGAATGATAGTTTCCTCTGCATACATGGGTTGTAATTGTAAGATCGTCCGGTTTTCCTTCTATGGCAAGATTATTTACTTTAAGGTATTTTTCGGCTTCGTCTTTAAGGGTAAATCCGTCGCCTACTTTTGCAGCCCAGTATTTATCATCTACTATCATGCCCCATGTGCAGTCATCAAACTGTATGTTGCGGCAGCCGGCGGCATAAAGTTCTTTAATAACGGTTCTGTATGCAGCGGCAAGGTCATTTATAAGGTCATTGATATTCGGATAAATTTTTTCTGTTTTCTTTCCGTTATCTTCTCTGAAAAGCTCAGCCAATGTTTGTGCCGGTGCGGGAATTGTCTGTTTTGCAACTGTGTTTTCGTCCTCAAACTGTTTTACGAATTTGTAATCTTCAACAAACGGGTGGTTTTCGCCGGAAATTTTACCTGTTACTTCTGCTGAGCCGTGAGTGGTTTCTTCGCCATGGAAAAAATATCCGTGGTCAAGTTCGATTTCTTTTATTCCGTTAAGTCCCCACATAAAGTCCAAATGCCAGTAGCTTCTTCTGAACTCACCGTCTGTAATAACATGGTAGCCTGCCTTTTTCTGTTTTTCAACAAGCTTTGCAATTTCTTCGTTTTCGATTTTTCTTAAATCATCAGCTGTGATTTTTCCGTCCTTAAAATCCGCTCTTGCTTTCTTTATCGGTTCCGGTCTTAAAAAACTTCCTACATAATCGCATCTGAACGGTGCTTTTAAATTGCTCATTTATATCTCTCCTTTGTCTGATAAATTTCTGAAATGTTTTAGCTGAGTATCAGTATAAGCAGACAATATAAATATGTAAAATATACATAATTTGGTGTTTGGTATAGATTTTATATATATCAAATATCAGATGTATATTCTTTTAATGCTTCAATATACAGGATTCCGAATTTTCCTATGGCAACTCTTTTGTGAACTATATAGCCTATTTCCATATAGTCATCAATATCAAGGGGGATTGCCAATATGTTTTTTCCGTTAAGCTTTTCGTTTATGATGCCACTGCATATAGTATAACCGTCAAGACCGATAAGGAGGTTAAAAAGTGTTGCCCTGTCGCACACACGAATATCTTTTTTGCTTTCCAATGTACTTAAAATTTCTTCCGAGAAATAAAAGGAGTTATGCTCACCCTGTTCATAAGAAAGTCTCGGATATGGCTTTAAATCGTCAAGGGTAATTATCTTCTTCTTTGCAAGCGGACTGTATATACTGACAAAAACGTGTGGTCTGGCAACAAAAAGCGAGTTGAATTTAAGGTTATTTTCTTTAATGGTTTTTTGTATAACCGTTTCATTAAATTTATTTATATATATAACTCCAACCTCGCTTTTTAGTTTTGCCACATCTTCGATTATTTCATATGTCTGAGTTTCTCTTATTCGGAAATCATACTCATCTCCGCCGTATTCTTTTAGCAGTTTAACAAAGGCTTCCACGGCAAATGAATAGTGCTGGGTTGAGACACAAAATCTGTGCTTTATGGGTACTGCCGAAAAATACCGTTCGTTTATAAGATTTGTCTGTTCTATGACCTGTCTTGCATAGCCGAGAAATTCTTCACCTTCGGCAGAAATAATTATTCCTTTGTTAGTCCTGTTAAAAATAGTGATTCCCAGTTCATCTTCAAGTTCTTTTATTGCAGATGTGAGGCTTGGCTGGGATATATAAAGTTTTTTTGCCGCCTCGCTTACTGTCTTACACTCTGCGGCAGTTAGGGCATACTTTAATTGAAGCAGTGTCATTTAAATCACCTCTGAGATATAAAAAAGCGTACTCCAAAATATGAGTACGCCTAAAAACGGGTCTATGCCCGCATAAAATTTATTGTTTATAACGTACCTTCGGTTTCGGCAAAGGCAGAATATCCTTCCATGTATCTGACTTATTCTTAAAAAGACTTCACAGTGACCGACTCGCAGGGAATTTCACCCTATTCCATGTTGTCAATAAAGACAGAAGAAATATTGTTTATTAAGTTTTTAATCAGATTAAATTTTATCACAAAATTACGGATACATAAATATAAATTTACCGAAGACCTTGGGGCATTGCCCCAATACCCCACAAGCCTTTGAAAAGGCTTGACCTAAACTTTTAGTAAAATACCGTGACAAAGTCACGGTATTTGGGTTTTAATTATAAAATTTCCGTTAATGGATTTACAAAAAATGCAATGAAATGGCATTTTACCAAAAGTTTTACTCGATTTTTTTCAAAAAATCGCAGGGTTGTGGGACAGAGTCCCACGGTCTTAGTCTTTTATAAATTTATATTTATAGTTCAAATAGGGCAGATAGACTGCTGCATATTGATAAAAGTTTTTTTAAATATCAAAGGCTTTGGCGTGTTGATAAGATAGGTGTTTTTTAGGTCTTGAAACTTATATGTGAAAAGATATATACTAAAGTATAAAGCATTTTTATATAATAAATACTGCTGACGGAGCTGATTGATTTTGAATAAAGATATTATTGTAAAATTATCGGGGGAATTTTTTCAGGCGGCAGTGATTGTTCTTGTACTGTATTATATAATTTTTCCTGTTAAAATAACCGGTGAGTCCATGTATTCCGCTCTTGAAAACAACGACCGAGTGCTTATGAGCAGAGCGGCGGCAATGCTTGGCCTATATGATACCGGTGATATAGTTGTTTTGAACTACAATGACGGTATAAAGAATATAAAAATAGTAAAAAGAATAGCTGCAAAAAGCGGGGATAAAATAAGCATTAGGGACGGAAGTCTTTATATAAACGATGTGCTTAAAGAAAATTATGATTGCACAGGGGATAATGCCGAATACATATTGACAGACGGAGAATATTTTGTTCTGGGGGATAATCCGTCCAAAAGTACCGACAGCCGGTTTTTCGGTTCGGTTAAAAAAGATAATATAAAGGGTGTTGTTGTACTTAGGTTTTATCCGTTTGACAATATTAAAATCATGATAGGAAAAAATTAAAATATATTGTTTGTGGAGAGGTTGTAATTTATGTGTGGAATATTTATATCGGCAGAGGGTACCGACGGTGCAGGCAAGAGTACCCAGCTTGAGTTTATAAAAAAATATCTTGAAGAAAGAAAAAAAGACGCTGTTTTTCTGAGAGAACCGGGCGGAAATGCCATAAGTGAGAAAATACGAAACGTTATACTTGATACCGAAAATATTGCCATGACTCCGCAGACAGAGGCACTTCTTTATGCCGCAAGCCGTATACAGCTTGTAAACGAAGTTATTGTGCCGGCATTGGAAGAAGGAAAAATAGTTGTCTGTGACAGATACATAGATTCAAGCATTGCTTACCAAGGCTATGGCAGAAAGCTTACGGCAGAAAAAATAGAGGAGATAAACGGTTTTGCCATATCAAAATGTATGCCAGATATGACATTGTTTTTTGATCTTCCGCCGGAAAAGGGGATTTTAAGAAAGAAAAATCAGCATGACTTGGACAGAATGGAACAGGAGAGTCTGGATTTTCATAATCGGGTTTATGAAGGATATATAAGCCTTGCCGAAAAATATCCGAAAAGAATAAAACGTATAGATGCGTCAATGAGCATGGAAAAAGTATGGGCAGAGACAAAAAAATGTCTTGATGAACTGTTTGACAAGCTTTCGGAGGGAAAATAATGGCGGATTTTAATGCTGTTGCAGGACATGAAAGAATAATAAAAAGTCTTAGGGAAAGCATAAAAAACGACATGACCTCACATGCCTATATTTTTTGCGGAAACAAGGGATCAGGCAGAAATTTAACGGCAGGTGCTTTTGCCAAGACGGCAAACTGTCTTTCGCCCATAAACGGAAACGCCTGTGGCAAATGTCCGTCATGCATACAGTTTGAAAGCGGCAATAATCCAGATGTGTTTTATGTTAAGGCTACAAAAACAATAAGCATATCTGTTGATGATATAAGAGAGCAAATAGTAAATGAAGTAAAAATAAAACCCTACAGTTATAAAAGGAAAATATTTATAATTGATAAGGCAGATACAATGACTTCACAGGCACAAAATGCACTTTTAAAAACTCTTGAAGAACCGCCAAAATATGTTCTTATAATACTTATAGCCGAAAATACGGAAAATTTTTTGCCTACAGTGCTTTCAAGGTGCGTAATGATGAAATTTTCGCCGATATCGGTAAATTTAATAAAAAATTATCTTATAAATAATTGTGCAATGAATGAAGATGACGCAGCGTTTTATGCTGAATACAGCGTAGGCAGTATAGGGGAAGCGTTGAGACTTTCCGGTGACGAAAATTTTTATCAGATGCGTAACGATATTATTTCCTGTCTTGACAGGCTGGATACAATGGATTTTGTATCTGCTATGCTTATGGCAAAAGAAATGGAAAAATATAAGGCTTATTCGGAACTTTTTGATATAATGTATATGTTCTACAGAGATGTGTTCTGTATGCGTTTGTTTAAAGATGACAGATATGTTATACAAAAAGATAAAATAGGATTAATAGAAAAAAAAGCCAAAAATCTTAATGAACAAACAATAGCCAAAAGGCTTGATTTTATTATGGATATAAAAAAGAAAATACGTCAGAACACAGCCTTCCGGCTTTCTATGGAAGTGCTTTTTATGAACTTAAAGGAGAGTTGAAATGACTGAGGTAATAGGTGTAAGGTTTAAAAAAGCAGGCAAAGTGTATTACTTTGATCCTGACAACAATAAATTCGAAAAAAACAGCTTTGCCATTGTTGAAACGGCAAGGGGAGTGGAATACGGTCAGGTTGTAAAAGAAAATATGATGGTTGATGACAGCGAAGTTTTTCAGCCGTTAAAAAAGGTTATACGTCCAGCAACAGATGATGATGCACTTCAGCAGGAAGAAGACAAAAAGAAAGAAAAAGAAGCCTTTTCAATCTGTGAGGAAAAAATATTAAAGCATGGTCTTGATATGAAACTTGTTGATGTCGAAATGACATTTGACCACAACAAGCTTATATTTTACTTTACATCAGATGGACGAGTTGATTTCAGGGATCTTGTAAAAGAACTTGCATCAATATTCAGAACAAGAATAGAGCTGCGACAGATAGGCGTAAGAGACGAAGCCAAAATGCTTAATGGCATAGGAATCTGCGGCAGACCTCTTTGCTGTGCCACATTCCTTGGGGATTTTCACCCTGTTTCAATCAAAATGGCAAAGGAACAGAATCTGTCATTGAACCCTACAAAAATAAGCGGAATCTGCGGCAGACTTATGTGCTGTCTTAAATATGAGGAGGAAGTGTATGAGGAACTTAACAAAAACCTTCCTGATGTTGGCGATATGATCACAACCCCTGACGGAACGGGAGAAATATTTTCCGTAAACGTGCTTATGCAGAACGTAAAAGCGGCTGTTAAGAAAAGCGAAAATGATCCTCCGACAATTAATTTTTATGCAGTAGATGAGATAAAGGTTCTTAAAACAAAGAAAAATAACAAGCCTAAAAATACAGAAGGCGAGAAAAAACCTAAGAACTCAAAGGGAAAAGAAGAAATGCTTGATATGGATTTGGATTGATAACTATGAAGGTTGAGATTAAGGATTACGAAAGAGTAGATGACCTGCACAGAAACGGATATATGCTTATTCAGGATCCGAAAAGATTTTGTTTCGGTGTTGATGCCGTACTTTTAAGCGGCTTTGCAACGGCAAAAAAAGGCGATAAGGTTCTGGATTTGGGAACAGGCACAGGGGTAATACCTATACTGATGAGTGCAAAGACAAAAGCCGAGCATTTCTCGGCTTTGGAAATTCAGCCGGAAAGTGCAGAAATGGCAAAAAGAAGCGTTATGCTTAATGATTTGCAGGACAAGATAGATATAATTGAGGGGGATATTAAAAAGGCAGCGGAAATATTCAAACCATCGTCCTTTGATGTAATAACTACAAATCCGCCATATATGAATTTTGAAGGCGGATTAAAAAACAGCTATGATCCAAAGACAATAGCACGACATGAGGTTTTGTGTTCCCTTGATGATGTTGCCTTTGCAGCACAGAGACTTTTAAAGTTTGGCGGAAAGTTTTTTATGGTACACAGACCCCACAGACTGACGGATATTATGTGTGTGCTGAGAGAACATAAACTTGAACCTAAGAGAATACGTTTTGTCCAGCCTTATGCCGACAGAGAACCGAATATGGTGCTTGTAGAGGCGGTAAGAAGCGGAAAGCCTATGATAAAGGTTATGCCGACGCTTGTTATATATAACAGTGACGGTACATATACACAGGAGACTTTGGATATTTATTATAATTAATTCACTTTTTAAGGAGTGCATATATTTGTACGGTACACTTTATTTATGCGGCACACCTATAGGAAACCTCGGTGACATGACTTTAAGGGTAATTGAGCTTTTGAAGGAATGTGATATTATAGCCGCAGAGGATACGAGAAATACACTTAAACTTTTAAATCATTTTGACATACAGAAAACCCTTGTAAGCTATCATGAACACAACAAGTTCCAGAAAGGTCCGGAGCTTATTGAAAAGCTTAAAAACGGTGCAAACATAGCTCTTGTTACAGATGCTGGTATGCCGGGGATTTCCGATCCGGGTGCAGATATGGTTCGTCTTTGCCAAACAGAAGGAATACCCGTTACGGCGGCACCGGGACCTACGGCTTTTTCAACGGCGTTGGTTCTTTCCGGCTTGGACAGCAGAAGATTTATATTTGAAGGCTTTCTGCCTACAGACAAAAAGGAAAAGGCACAGGTGCTTAAATCAATAGAAAAAGAGACAAGAACCGTTATATTTTATGAAGCTCCCCATAGGCTTAAAACTACACTTAAAGAACTTTTTGAAAGCACAGGAGACAGGGAAGCTGCCTGTGTAAGGGAGATAACCAAAAAGTTTGAAGAAGTTAAAAAGGGAAATATGAGCGAGCTTATTGAATATTATAATGTAAACGAACCTAAGGGGGAATTTGTTATTGTCATAGGCGGAGCAGATGCCCAAGAACTTAAAAAAGAAGAAATTGCCGCATGGGAGAGCATAACTGTTGAAGAACACGTAAAAAAATACATGGCAGAAGGCATGAGCGAGAAAGATGCCATGAAGCAGGCTGCAAAGGACAGAGGAATAACCAAGAGGGATATTTACGCACAGCTGAAAAAGTAAGACAGTGGACTCTGTCCACACCTGCCAACTTTTGAAAAAGTTGGATCAAAACTTTTATCAAAACGCAATTACATTGCGTTTTTCGGAAACCCATTTGCACTGCTTTTGCCGTCCCTGAAAGGGAAGGTTTGACGGAAGGGTCAGTATTCCCCACGAGGAAGAAAGCTTAAATCAACAATTTATAATTTAACAGAATCCTGTGACTATAAGTCACAGAATTTGATAAAGTTTAGATCAAGCCTTTTTATGGTCAGAAATTTGCTTCGCAAATCAGGCTACGCCTGCCGCCTCTATCTTGGCGGTTCATTGCTTGCAGGGGTTGGGACAGAGTCCCAAGGTTTTAGTTGTTTTATAAAGATATAACAGAATTTAGGAGTAAAAAATGTCTGCGGATTTATATAACAAACTGATTTCATATGCCGAAAGCGGAACGTATCCGTTCCATATGCCGGGACACAAAATGGGCAGAGGAATCGGTGAATACGATATATTTAAAACGGATATAACAGAGATAAACGGTTTTGATAACCTTCATAATCCCGACGGAATAATAAAAGATGCACAGGAAAAATATGCATCCCTTTTTGGTGCAAAAAAAACTTTTTTCTGCGTAAACGGTGCAACGGGAGCCTTGCAGGCGGCGATAATGTCTGTGTGTGGTCCCAATGATACGGTTATTATGGCAAGAAACTGCCACAGAAGCGTATATAGTGCCATGATACTGACAGGCAGCAAAACGGTTTATGTGTTCCCTCAGTATTGCGGAAAAAGCGATATGCCGGGAGGAATACTTCCCGAGGATATTGAAAAAGCAGTTAAAGCCAATCCAAATGCCAAGGCAGTTATCATAACCAGTCCTACGGCAGAAGGAATAGTTTCCGATGTGGAAAAAATAGCGGAAACCGCACATAAAAACAATATGGTGTTGATTGTAGACGAGGCACACGGTTCACATTTTAAATTTAGCGAAAACTTTCCAAAAACCGCCCTTGAAATGGGTGCCGACATTGTGGTACAGAGTGCCCATAAGACACTTCCCGCTCCTACACAGACGGCAGTTGTCCATATAGGAAGTGACCGAGCTGACTGCGAAAGACTAAGGGAAACTCTTTCCATAACGGAAACATCAAGCCCGTCGTATATATTTATGGCAATGCTTGACAGGTGCAGAGATTTTATTGAAAAAAACGGAAAAAAAGAATATGCCGATTTTTCAAAGTTCCTTATTGAAGAAAGAAAAAAATTGAAAAACCTTAAAAACATGGAGCTTTTAGATAAAGATTTAATAGGAAAATACGGTATAAAGGATATTGATATTTCCAAAATAGTAGTTATGTCACAGAAACAAAGCTGTGTTGATATAGCAGATATTCTTAGAAAAAAATATAAAATGGAAATGGAAATGGGCTGCCATGGACATTTTATGGCAATAAGCACAATAAGTGATGACATGGAAAAAATATCTGAGCTTATAAAAAATATAAAAGAGATTGACGAAAATAACTTCAATAGCAAAACAGAATTTATAAGTCAGCCGAGACTGATTAATCTTGAACAGAAATTAACTTTGAGAGATGCTTTTTATTCGCCCAAGGAAGATGTTGATTTTTATAAAGCAGAAGGTCGGGTTTCGGCAGAGTTTGTTATACCTTATCCACCGGGGATACCGATTATTTCACCGGGTGAAGTAATAACAAAAGAAGTGTTGGATAATGCCTATGTTTTGTATAAAAGCGGTGTTGAAATAACAGGTGTTAAAAATCAAACACTTGAAAAACTTTCGGTTTTGCGGTAATGTAAGTAGAAATGTTTGAAATAATAACAGAATTAAATATTAAAAGTTAATGGAATGATTGGTTTTAAAGCCTTCTCCAAAAAATAGAAGGCTTAAAAGTTATTGAGTTTGGAGGTGATTTTTGTGTTTGATATGTTTTCGAAATTAACTTATCTGGATATTCTGTATGCGGCACTTACGTCTTTTGTAATAACGCATCTTATAATTAATCTTAATAAACTGAGAAGAAATATTTACAGAAACAGGGTAAAACTTGATTTACACGACGATATACAGCGTCTTGCGGTAATACGCCAGTGCAGAAGTATGTTCCCTCTCAGTACTGTCAATTTCAGAGGCAAGGTATTTACTATGGGTATGAAAGTAAGAATAACAACTTTGCAGCAGAAAATAATAGAGGGCGAAATAATAGGCAAAAACGATAAAGATATTCTTTGCATTATAACCGGTGAACATATAATTGCTCACGAGATGAATAAAATAGAGGATATAACGGAACTGGCATAATAATTAAAGTCAAAAAAATTTTTAATCCCATGGCTTAGGCCATGGGATTTTGTTCGGCAAAATTTGAGAAAATTAAGATTTTATGTTATAACTTATAATTTTGTTCCGAAAAACGCAATGTAATTGCATTTTGATAAAAGTTTTACTTGATTTTTTTCATGGTCAGGAATTTGCTTCGCAAACGAGCTTCGCTCGCCGCATTTATCTTTGCGGTTCCTTAATCGCAGGTGTGGACAGAGTCCAAGGTTTTAAAGTTTTTTAATTTATTTCTAACCTTAAAGAAAATGTCAATCGCTTGATAATTAACCTATATTCATTTATAATAGAGAGTCAAATGGCTACTAATATTGCTTATAATTGATTGGATTTTTGTATACTAAAACAGGAGGAAATACAATGAGCTTTTTAAACAGAATGCGCATTGGTATGGATATTGGCTCCACAACTGTTAAGGTAGTTGTTGTTTCTCAAAAAGGTGAGATACTTTTCTCACAGTACAAAAGACATTTTTCGGAAATAAAGGAAACTCTTGAGGATTTAATTCGTCAGGCACACGAAAAGGTGGGCAATGTTTCCTTTTCAGCTATGATGACGGGAAGCGGAGGAGTTGCTATATCCGATGCCCTTGGCATTGAATTTATACAGGAGGTTGTTGCTACGGCAAATGCCATAGAGACAGCTGCACCACAGACCGATGTTGCCATAGAGCTTGGCGGCGAAGATGCGAAAATAATATATTTTAAAGGCGGAATAGAACAGCGAATGAACGGTGTATGTGCCGGAGGAACAGGTTCTTTTATTGACCAGATGGCTACTCTTTTGCAGACAGATGCCACAGGTCTTAACGAATACGCAAAAAAATATAATGTAATTTATCCTATAGCATCACGCTGCGGTGTTTTTGCCAAAACAGATATTCAGCCGCTTATAAACGAAGGTGCGGCAAAGGAAGATTTAGCGGCATCTATTTTTCAGGCGGTTGTAAACCAGACCATAAGCGGTCTTGCCTGCGGAAAGCCTATAAGAGGTCATGTTGCCTTTCTTGGCGGACCGCTTCATTTTTTATCCGAATTAAGACAGAGATTTATAGAAACATTAAAGCTTACAGACGAGACTGCAATTATACCGGAAAACAGCCATCTCTTTGCATCATACGGTGCGGCGTTAAGTGCAAAGGATACAAGTCCTGTTACGGATTTTGAAGCTCTTGAAAATAAGCTTGCCAATATGACGGCTTTAAAAACGGAAGTAAGCCGTCTTGCTCCACTTTTTAAGGACGAAGAAGATTATGCAAAGTTTACCGAAAGACATTCAAGGGAAAAGGTTGAACGCAGTGAATTAAAGGATTACAGAGGAGATGCTTTCCTCGGTATAGACGCAGGAAGCACAACAACAAAGATTGCTCTTATCTCCGATGAAGGAAAGCTCCTTTATTCTTTCTATGCATCAAACGAAGGAAATCCGCTTAATGTTGTTATAAATGCCCTTAACGCCCTTTATGCCGTTATGCCGGAGGGAATTACCATAAGAAATTCCTGTGTTACAGGCTACGGCGAAGGTCTTATAAAAGAGGCACTTATGGTTGATTTGGGATATATAGAGACAGTAGCACACTATAAGGCTGCAGCTTTCTTCCGTCCAGATGTTGATTTTATACTGGACATAGGCGGACAGGATATGAAATGTATCCGAATAAAAGACGGAGTTATAGACAGTGTACTTCTTAACGAGGCTTGTTCTTCCGGCTGCGGTTCGTTTATAGAGACATTTGCCAAGGGACTTAACTACAAAGTCGAGGATTTTGCAAAGATTGCTCTTTTTGCAAAAAATCCTATTGACCTTGGCTCAAGATGTACCGTATTTATGAACTCACGTGTTAAACAGGCACAGAAGGAAGGTGCGGAGGTCGGCGATATTTCCGCCGGTCTTGCATACTCCGTAATAAAAAATGCACTGCTTAAAGTAATAAAAATTTCAGACCCTAAGGCACTGGGAAAAAGCATTGTCGTTCAGGGCGGAACATTCTATAATGATGCGGTTTTAAGAAGCTTTGAATTTATAAGCGAAAGAGAGGCGGTTCGCCCGGACATAGCAGGACTTATGGGTGCTTTCGGTGCAGGTCTTATTGCAAGGGAAAAATATTTTGAAGGCTATAAAACATCTCTTATTTCAAAAGAAGAAATGAACAGCCTTAAAATAAAGATAACCCATACCCGCTGCGGCGGCTGTGCAAATAACTGCCTTCTTACAATAAATATATTTGACGGAAACAGAAGGTTTGTTACGGGAAACAGATGTGAAAAGGGCGAAGGAAAGCACGCTGTATCAAAGAATGTGCCTAACCTTTTTGAATATAAGAAAAACAGACTTTTTGATTATGTATCCCTTAAACCGGAAGAAGCAAAGAGAGGCGTAATAGGTATTCCGAGAGTCCTTAATATGTACGAGGATTATCCTTTCTGGCACACATTCCTTACAAACTTGGGATTTTCGGTAAAGCTTTCTCCGTTTTCAAGCAAAAAGATTTACGAGGAAGGCATAGAGTCAATACCGAGTGAGTCTGCCTGCTATCCTGCTAAAATGGTTCACGGCCATATAATGAACCTTATAGCAGACGGAGTGAAAACAATTTTCTATCCGGCAGTGGCTTATGAAAGACCTGATATTAAAGATGCAGACGAATGCTACAACTGTCCTATAGTTGCTTCTTATTCCGAAAACATTAAAAACAATGTGGAGGATTTAAGGGAAAAGAATATTAAGTTTATAAATCCGTTTATTTCTTTTAAGAACAAAGAAGCACTTGTCGACAGGCTGACGGAAGTTTTTGCGGATTACAATGTTACAAAACAGGAAATAAAAGAGTCTCTTGAAATGGGCTGGGACGAATGGACTAAGTTCCGTGAAGATATGCATAAAAAGGGTGAAGAAACCCTTAAATACATAGAAAAACACCATATGACAGGTATTGTCCTCGGCGGCAGACCATATCATATTGACCCGGAGATAAACCACGGTATACCGGAGCTTATAGCGGGATTTAACCTTGCCGTTCTTACAGAGGACAGTGTTGCTTGGAAGGGCAGACTGGAAAGACCGCTTGTTGTACGTGACCAGTGGATGTATCATTCCAGACTTTACGAGGCGGCGGCTTTCGTAAAAACAAGAAAAGACCTTGAATATGTTCAGCTTAACTCCTTCGGCTGCGGCCTTGATGCGGTAACAACCGATGAGGTTAAGGATATACTCAATGCGGCAGGAAAAATATATACAACTCTTAAAATAGATGAGGTAAATAACCTTGGTGCGGCAAGAATAAGAATACGTTCCCTTATAGCTGCCATTGAGGACAGAAAAGCAATGGGTGTTGAGCCTAAGAAGGGTGATGCTTCGCTAAAGAGAAAAATATTTACAGCCGAAATGAAGAAGGATTATACACTTCTTTGCCCACAGATGTCACCTATACATTTTGATATACTGAAAGAAGCCTTTAAGTCAAGCGGATACAAAATAGACGTTATGCCTGCCATAGACAAGACATCTATTGATACGGGACTTAAATACGTAAACAACGATGCCTGCTATCCTGCACTTATAGTCGTAGGCCAGATTATAAATGCACTTAAAAGCGGAAAATACGATCTTAACAAGGTTGCCGTTCTTATGAGCCAGACAGGCGGCGGCTGCCGTGCGTCAAACTACATCGGCTTTATAAGAAAGGCTCTTAAAAATGCCGGAATGGAAAACATACCCGTTGTTTCCGTAAGTGCCGGACTGGAGAAAAATCCGGGTTGGAAGTATAGCCTTCCACTTGCAAAGAGAGCAATACAGGCTTTTGTATACGGAGATTTGTTTATGAGAGTTCTTTACAAAGTAAGACCGTATGAAAAGGTAAAAGGCTCTGCCAACGCACTTTACGAGAAATGGAACGAAAAGGTCAAAAAAGACGTAAGAACAGGCAAAAACTTTAAAAAGAATATAAAAGACATAGTAAATGCCTTTGATAATTTCCCTATAGACGAAACAATCAAAAAGCCTAAGGTCGGTGTTGTAGGCGAAATACTTGTTAAATTCCACCCTACGGCAAACAACGATCTGGTAGGCTTAATAGAAAAAGAAGGTGCGGAAGCAGTTGTGCCTGACCTTCTTGGTTTCGGTCTGTACAGTGCATATAACTCGGTGCAGAAGCATAAGTATCTCGGAATGAGTTCTAAGTTAAGCTTTGCGGGAAAAAGTGTTATTTCGCTTATAGAATATTTCAGAAAACCGCTTATTGATGCACTGAAATCAAGCAAAAGATTTACACCGCCTGCAAGAATAGAGACTCTCGGAGATTATGCCGAGCCTATAGTTTCACTCTGCAACCAGACAGGTGAGGGCTGGTTCTTGACAGGCGAAATGCTTGAGCTTATACATGACGGAGTAGAGAATATTATCTGTACACAGCCATTTGCCTGCCTGCCTAACCATATAGTAGGAAAGGGCGTAATAAAGGAGATAAAGAGAAGAAATCCTTTGGCAAATATTGTTGCCGTTGACTATGACCCCGGTGCAAGCGAGGTAAACCAGCTTAACAGAATTAAGCTGATGATGGACGCAGCATACAAAAATATGCATAAAGCAGAAGAAAATAAAGGCGAAGTAATAAGAGTGCCTATGGTTGGCAGAAGTATAGAAGCGTAAAGATAAAAACCTCAATGACAAAATTGTCGTTGAGGTTTTTTGGTATATTTTTTTTGTATAAATAAAAATTTATCGGAGTGAAATCATAACCCCTCAGTCACTGCGTGACAGCTCCCCTTTCATGGGAGCCGTCCCAAATCGAAAGCCGTCCCTGAAAGGGAAAGCGGCAAACCGAAGGTTTGACGGAAGGGTTTTAACGCCTTCTCCTTGAGGAGAAGGTGCTGAGCAAAGCGAAGCGGATGAGGGGTAAATCCTTTAATCAAAGTTTTAATAAAACGGATTAAATTTAATTTTTCCAAACGGAAAAGTGGAGTTTGCAGGAACTTTTTTAAAAAAGTTCCCTGCACCTTCAAAAATCTTTTTAAGACCGCACATTCCATGTGCCTTCGGAAATAGGCTTAGGCAATATTTACGGCAACAGATACAGGATTTATGTTTTAAAACAATGCAATAGAGATTTTATTTGACAAAGTTTGAAAAAACAAATCTTGATAGCATAATTTATAAATTTGTTCCGAAAAATGCAATGAAATTGCATTTTGACAAAAGTTTTGATCCAACTTTTAAGGAACCGCAAAGATAGATGCGGCGGCGTAAGCCGATTTCCGAAGGAAATTTCCTGACCAAGAAAGTTGGTCGGGGTTTGGGGTGAATCCCCAAGATCTTAACTCTTTAACCTTTTTTCAAAAAGCCCTTTACAAAATAATTTTTATAATATATAATAACTGCTGTTGAAACACTGAGAAGAGGACAGTAGCTTACCTTGAAATTTAAAGCGAGCCGATGATAGTGGAAGGTCGGTAAAAGTATAAGGTTTGTGAACATCACCTCGGAGTGGCGAAAGTAAAAATCCGTTTTTGGATAAGTAATTTTCGACGGGATTTTCCACGTTAACGGAAATGCACAGTGATTGCTGTGGCAGATGAGAGAACGCCGTTTTATGGCGTTAAATCAGGTGGTACCGCGGATATTAACTCCGTCCTGTATATACAGGACGGAGTTTTTTGTTTTATAAATGTGTATAATGATTTTAAAACGGTAATTAATATATAAAAAACGGAGGTAGAAAAATGTATCAGAAAGTTTCCACAAACCTCAACTCAGTTGAGAGGGAAAAAGAAGTATTAAAGTTCTGGAAAGACAACGACATCTTTAAGAAAACATTTACCCAGAGAGAAGGCTGCCCGAAATGGACATTCTATGACGGACCGCCTACAGCAAACGGCAGACCTCATATCGGTCATGTTATAACAAGAAGCGTTAAGGATATTATCTGCCGTTACCATGTAATGAAGGGCGAAGACGTATTCCGTAAAGCCGGCTGGGATACACACGGTCTTCCTGTTGAGCTTGAGGTAGAAAAGGTTCTCGGTCTTGACGGCAAGCCTCAGATTGAAGAATACGGTGTTGAACCTTTCATAAAGAAATGTAAAGAAAGTGTTTGGAAATATCTTTCAGAGTGGACAGACATGAGTGACAGACTCGGTTTCTGGGCTGATATGGAAAATCCATACATCACATACCACAATAACTATATTGAGTCCGAATGGTGGGCATTAAAGAAAATCTGGGAAAAAGGTCTCCTTTACAAGGGTCATAAGATCGTTCCTTACTGCCCAAGATGCGGAACTGCTCTTTCAAGCCACGAAGTAGCACAGGGCTATAAAGACGTTAAGGAAGTTTCCGCTATAGCTAAATTCAAATTAAGAGACGAAGATACTTTCGTTCTTGCATGGACAACAACACCTTGGACACTTCCTTCAAACGTAGGTCTTTGTATGAATCCTGATGTTGAATACGTTAAGGTAAAGGCTGACGGCGAACAGTATATCCTTGCAGAAGCTCTTGTTAAAAAAGTATTTGGCGAGGACAAAGAAGTTGAAGTTCTTGAAAAGAAAAAAGGTTCCGAATATGCCGGAAGAAGATACTTCCCATTATTCGATTTTATAGAAGATGATGACAACGGCTTTAAGGTTGTTGCAGACAACTACGTTACAACAGAAGACGGTACAGGCGTTGTTCATATAGCAACTGCATTCGGTGAAGACGATAACCGTGTAGGTAAAGCAAACGGTCTTCCTTTCCGTCAGTATGTAGATACACAGGGTAACTTTACAGCAGAAGTTAAGCCTTGGGCAGGCGTATTTGTAAAAGACGGTGACAAGATGGTTCTTGACCTTCTTAAAAAAGAGGGCAAACTCTTTGCCGCTATTCCGTTTGAACACAGCTATCCTCACTGCTGGAGATGTGATACACCGCTTCTTTACTATGCAAGAGAAGAATGGTTTATCAAGATGACAGCCGTAAGAGATCAGCTTGTTGCAAACAACCGTTCAGTAAACTGGCTTCCTGAAAACATCAAGGAAGGACGTATGGGCAATTTCCTTGAAAACGTAATCGACTGGGGCCTTTCAAGAGAAAGATACTGGGGTACTCCACTGCCTGTATGGGAATGTGAATGCGGCGAAAGACACGTTATCGGCAGCATTGAAGAACTTAAATCAATGAGCGATGATTGCCCTGACGAAATCGAACTTCATAAGCCATATATCGACAGAGTACACGTTAAATGCCCTAAGTGCGGCAAGCCTATGACAAGAGTGCCTGAGGTTATCGACTGCTGGTTCGACTCAGGAGCAATGCCTTTTGCACAGTTCCATTATCCGTTTGAGAACAAGGAAACATTTGAGGCTCGTTTCCCTGCCGACTATATTACAGAGGCTATTGACCAGACAAGAGGCTGGTTCTATTCACAGCTTGCCATAGCAACGGTTTTATTCGGTCAGTCAGACTTTAAGAACTGTATCGTTATGGGTCATGTTCAGGATAAGAACGGCTTAAAGATGAGTAAACACAAGGGCAACGTAGTAAGCCCTTGGGATATTCTTGACAAACAGGGTTCAGACGCTATCCGTTGGTTCTTCTTTGTAAACTCTGCACCATGGCTTCCATGCCGTTTCGATGAGGAACAGGTAAACGAAACACAGAGAAAGTTCCTCGGTACACTTTGGAACACATATGCATTCTATGTTCTTTATGCGGAAATTGACCAGTTCAACCCAATGGACTACAAGCTTGAGTATGACAAGCTTCCTGCTATTGACAAATGGGTGCTTTCAAAACTTAATACACTTGTTAAGGAAATAAGAGAAAACCTTGATAATTTCAGAATAACAGAGCCTGCAAGAGCTTTAAACAGCTTTGTTGACGAATTAAGCAACTGGTATGTAAGAAGAAGCCGTGAAAGATTCTGGGCTAAGGGTATGGAGCAGGATAAGATTAATGCTTATATGACTCTTTACACAGTTCTTGTTACATTAAGCAAGGCGGCAGCTCCTTTTGTTCCTTATATGACAGAAGAAATCTATCAGAACCTTGTTGTAAACTTCGATAAGAACGCAGAAGAAAGTGTTCACCTTACACTTTTCCCGGAATGTAACGAGGAAATGATTGATAAGGACCTTGAAAAGAACATGGATACAGTTCTTGAAATAGTTGTAAACGGCCGTGCCGCAAGAAACTCTGCAAACATCAAGAACCGTCAGCCTATCGGTGTAATGTACGTTAAATCAGGTGATGTTCTTCCTGAAATGTATGTAAACATCATTGCAGACGAACTTAATGTTAAGAAGGTTGAATTTACAACAAGCACAGACGGTCTTACAGGCTACAGCATGAAGCCGCAGCTCAGAACACTGGGACCAAAATACGGCAAACTCCTTCCTAAGATTAAAGAATATCTTGCAAATGCAGACGGAAGTGAAATAGTTCCTAAGCTCAGAAACGGCGAGAAGTTTGTTTTCGATATTGACGGAACAGAAGTAGAACTTACAGAAAGCGATGTTCTCGTTGAAACAGTTGAAAAGAGCGGTTTTGTAACAGAGTCTGACGCAAGACTTGCCGTTGTACTTGATACTAACCTTACACCTGAACTTATTGAAGAAGGTTTCGTAAGAGAAATAGTAAGCAAGGTACAGACAATGCGTAAGGAAGCAGGCTTTGAGGTTGTAGACAGAATACGTCTCGGCTGCAAGGGTAATGATAAGATTGCCGAAATACTTACAAGAAACGAAGACTCTATAAAGAAAGACGTACTTGCAAACGAATTTGTAAACGGCACTTTAAGCGGTTACGAAAAACAGTGGAGTATAAACGGCGAGGACGTAACACTCTCTGTAGAAAAGTTATAATAGTTTGAACAAAACTTTCAAAAAAATCCCATGGCTTTGTCATGGGATTTTTTGGTGTAAATAGAAATTTATCGGACTGATTAAAACCGTGGACTCCGTCCACACCTGCAAGCCTTCTTGGTCAGGAAATTTGCTTCGCAAATCAGGCTCCGCCTGCCGCATTTATCTTTGCGGTTCCCTAAAGGCTTGACCTAAACTTTTAGTAAAATACCGTGACAAAGTCACGGTATTTTTAGGTTAACTGTAAAATTGCCAATAATACGCCGTCCCTGAAAGGGAAGGTGGCAAGCGTAGCTTGACGGAAGGGTTTTAAAGCCTTCTCTCGGGAGAAGGTGGCGAGCGTAGCGAGTCGGATGAGGGAAAAATAAGAAAATAAATTATATGAAAAACATAATTTGTATTTAAAAAAATCCCTCATCCGTCACTTCGTGACACCTTCCCCCAATGGAAGGCTTTAAAAATATCGCAAATGGATTTACAAAAAATGCAATGAAATTGCATTTTATAAAAAGTTTTACTAAATTTTTTTCAAAAAATTTTCGGGGTTTGGGGTGAAACCCCAAGGTCTTAGATAAATTTATATTTAGCATATAAAAACGCCGCTGTACAGCGGCGTTTTTTACAAAAAATTATCAAGCGATTGGAGTTAACCCCCAATGTCTTATTTGTTAAGCATTTCCTGAACCTGAGCAAGTATGTCCGGATTTACCTGACCTGCATTTGTGCCTGTGTATTCGTCATAAACAGACTGAACAGCTTCTTTGAAAGGTTCTTTGTCAACTTCGTTTATAACCATACCGTCATCTGCAAGTGTTCCCTGAAGTTCTTTGTTCATATCGTCAAGGCACTGTCTTTCGTAAGCAGCAGCTTCTTTTGCTGATTCTTTAAGTATTTCCTGGCTTTCTTCGTCCATTGTGTTGAAGTAATCAGTAGAAACAAAGAGAGGAGCAGGAGCATAGAAGTGGCTTGTCATAGAAAGATATTTCTGGATTTCGTAGAATTTGTTTGTATCTATTATAGCAAGTGGGTTTTCCTGTGCATCAAGTGTTCCCTGCTGTAATGCTGTGAAAAGTTCACCCATTGCCATAGGTGTAGGGTCTGCACCCATTACAGAGAAGGAAGCCATATGTATAGGGCTTTCCATTGTTCTTATTTTAATGCCTTTAAGATCTTCCGGTTTCTCGATCGGACGAACGTTGTTTGTAACCTGTCTGAAACCGTTTTCAAACCATGTAAGACCTGTAATTCCCTGATCATCAATACTGTGGAGTATTTCTGTTCCGAGGTCGCTGTCGCATACCATTCTGGCATCTTCTGTTGAGTCAAACATAAACGGAAGGTCGAAAACGAGGAACTGGTCTGTAAAGCTTGAAAGTACGGCTGTAGAAACGAGAACCATTTCCTGTGAGCCTAACTGGAGAGCCTCAACCATATCTCTTTCGTTACCAAGCTGAGAGTTTCCGAATACGTCTATTGCGATTTTTCCGCCTGATTTCTCGGCAGCAATTTCAGAAAGTTTTTTAAGACCGAGTTCATAAGGATGTGTGTTTGCAAGCACGTGACCTACACGTATTTTATATTCGGCATCACCTGTAGCTGCTGTATTTGTTGCAGCAGAAGAAGCTGAACCTGAACCTGAACCGGAAGCAGCCGGTGTTGATGAAGAACCGCCGCCGCAGCCTGCAAATACCGAAGCAACCATTGCCGAAACTGCAATTAAAGATAATATTCTCTTTTTCATATAATTTACCCTCCCTATAAAAGCTGAAAAAATATTCATTTAAACCACGAGTTTAGAATACTATAAAGCTCAAGCATATTCAAGTATTTGTTTTAAATATAACAATAATCGGAGTTTATACCAAAAAAATAAAAAATATTTCGTTTAATATTAACTGAAAAAATAAATTGAATTAAGTTGCTTTAATATTTATTTGGAAATTTTATATAGTTATTTTGGTTTTAAATCAAGTAATGTGTAAATGTTTTTATTAAAAAACAAAAAACAGTCCTAAAATATAGGTAATATTGCAAAAAAGTGATATATGGAGAATTTTTTGAAATGAAAAAAGCTGAAAAAATATACACTGAAATGTGAATTGTATACAAAAATAAACAGTAAAAAAATTTTTATTATTTATAATGGATAGAACATTAAAAAATATATGTGGTTTATTTATTGTTTTAAAATATTTTGCTGCTGAAAATAGGTTTTAATGGTATACATAGAAACTGTGTGATATAATTAGTCGGTATTTTATGTAAATGTGTTTTGGAGGAATTAAAATGGTTGATGTTTTGTGCAAGGCACTTTCGTTTCTTGCGGTAATATTTTTGGGGTATTTTGTTAAAAAGAAAGGTATTGTTGATAAAACTTTCAGAGACAGCATAACAAAAATTGCTCTTGATGTAACACTTCCGGCAGCGGTAATATCCAGTTTTCTGTCTTTTGAAAAAAATAATTCACTTTATATACTTATGCTTTTGGGTTTAGTCTTTAATTTCTTTATGCTTTTTTTGGGTTTTATATTTTCTTTAAAAAAAGAAAGAAATATGAGGATTATGTATATGCTTAATATGCCGGGATATAATATAGGCTCTTTTTGTATGCCTTTTATACAGGGCTTTATAGGCGGACAAGGTGTGGTTGCCACCTGTATGTTTGATACGGGAAATGCACTTATGACCTGCGGAGGAAGTTATGCCGTTGCAAGTACGGCAGTAGGCGGAAAGGAAAAGCTTAATATTAAAGATTTTGTAAAAAAAATATTCTGTTCAGTGCCTTTTGATACATATATAGTTGCTTTTTTATTGGCGGTATTTAATTTAAAGCTTCCGACAGCAGTGGGAAACCTTATTTCCACAACGGCATCTGCCAACGGATTTATGGCAATGCTTATGTTGGGGCTTAGCCTTGATTTTGATATAGACAAAAAATATTATAAGGAAGTAGGAAAAATGCTTGCCGTAAGATATATAATATCGGCGGTAATAGGTGCGGTAATTTATTTTGTACTTCCTTTGGATACATTACTTAAACATGTTCTTACGGTAGTCGTATTTTCGCCCACATCTGCACTTGTACCTGCTTTTACACAAAAAAGCGGCGGAAATACAGAGGCATCTGCCTTTGCCGGTTCGGTTTCTATAGTAATAAGTATAATTATAATGGTAGTGCTTGTTACGATTATTAATCCTTAATATATTATGTAAAGCTAATACAGTTTTTGAAAGCATATTTAAAGAATTATTTTATACTGCTTTAATACTGTTGAATATAAAATAGGCTTTATACCATAAATAAGATTTTATGTAAATTATATATAAAGTGAAATATAAGTCGAAAAATACTATAAATAATAGATTTTTCGGCTTTTTATTATGTAATTATTAATAAAATGTAAACATTATGTAAACTTAGCACTCAATGCTTGACGTGGCTAACAAACGGTGCTAATATATGTCTTGTAAAAAGGAAGAGGGTAATAAAGAGATAAAGACAAATACCTTCCGAACTTTAAATTATGTAAACAATAAAATTTATATAGAAGCTCATAAAGAGCTAATTAGGAGGAATGACTTATGATGATGCCAAGAATTTTCAGTGAAGATTTATTTGATGATTTTATGATGCCTTTTGGCGAAAACTTTATGGGAAGTCACAATCCGCTCTTTGGCAGAAGAGAACATAATATGATGAAAACAGATATTAAAGAAAAAGACGGCAACTATATCTTAGATATGGATTTGCCTGGATGTAAGAAAGAAGATGTAGCTCTTAAACTTGAAAACGGTTATCTTACAGTAGCCGCAAACAGAGAAGTTGACGAGGACGAGAAAGACGACAAGGGTAACTATATCAGACAGGAAAGATATTCCGGCAGCTGCCAGAGAAGCTTTTATGTAGGTGAGAATGTTGAAGAAAAGGATATTAAAGCTAAATTTGAATCCGGTATACTTCACATTGAGTTGCCTGCAAACAAACCTGCAAAACAGCTTGAAAACAAAGGCTACATTGCCATTGAAGGATAAATACCTTGGGGCTTTGCCCCAACACCCCACAAGCCTTTAAAAAGGCTTGATCTAAACTTTAATAAAAAGCGTACTGATTTTGTCAGTACGCTTTTTGGTTTAATTGTTGTATTTTGGTGTCCGAAACTCCAATGATGTAATCATTGGAGTTGATGAAAGTTTTGATCCAATTTTTAAGGAACCGCAAAGATATATGCGGCGGTTAGAGAACCCGAAGAAACAGGGCGACGAAGTCGTTTTTGCGTAGC
>CAKQPE010000011.1 GCA_934256695.1 uncultured Eubacteriales bacterium | reverse complement strand
TAATTGCGTTTTGATAAAAGTTTTACTAAATTTTTTTCAAAAAATTTTCAGGGTTTGGGGTGAAACCCCAAGGTCTTAGGTCTTACATAAATTTTTATTTATCTGTCAAAAAAACCTGTATTAAGTTTTGTCTTAATACAGGTTTTTATTAATTTTTTTATTTTGCTGCTTTTACCTTTATCCAAAGCTCGGAAAGCTTCTGTCTTAAAACTTCGTTGTCAACAAAAACTTCATCTTTGTCATATCCTTCTCTCGGAAGGTATGCTTCGTTTCCTTCGTAGTCTCCGCCTTCACCGTTCATGTCTGCAAGGACATCTTTGTTTGAAGAAGCATAGCCTGTTGTTTCACTGTTGCTGTAAGATGCATCATAGCTGAGAATATAGTTTATAAACTCATGTGCAAGCTCAGGATTTTCAGCATTCTTAGGTATAACCATTGAGTCACACCAGATGTTTGTTCCTTCCTTAGGCTGGCAGTAGCTCATGTCCTCGTTTTCTGAAAGAACATATGCAGCGTCACCGCTGTACATAACAGCCATATCCATAAGACCGTTAGCCATATTGTCTATAACTTCGTCTGTTACATATACAGGCTTCATTGTGTTGTTAAGTTCTGTAAGCCAATCATAAGCCGCATTTATTTCGTCATCGTTTTCTGTGTTCATTGAATATCCGAGAGATTTAAGTGCAACCATGAATGAGTCTCTTTCGGAGTCATACATATAAATTTTTCCGGCATATTTTGTATCTTTAAGTATGCTGTAGCCTTTTTCCTCTACTTCTTCCTTAGGTACATTGTTGTGGTTGTAAACAATACCTACACTGCCCCAGAAATAAGGAACTGAATATTTGTTTTCAGGGTCAAAAGCAAGATTTTTAACGCCTTCTGCAAGGTTTTCCATATTAGGTATCTTTTCTTTATCAAGTTCCTGAATCATATCCTCTTTTATTAATCTCTGAATCATATAATCAGAAGGTACAAGCACATCATAAGAATCCCCTGCCTGCAGCTTTGTGTACATCATTTCGTTTGAGTCATAGTATTCAACTATAACCTTTGCGTCATACTCGTCCTCAAAGTTAGAAATTACATCATCGCCTAAATATTCGCCCCAGTTGTATAATTTAAGCACATTAGAACCGCTTCCTGTGTCTGCTGTTTCACCTGTTGTTGAAGCTGAACCTGTTGTTGAAGCCGCACCTCCGCAGCCTGAAAGTACCATTGCAGAAATAAGACCTGCCGCAATTAATAATTTTTTCATTCCTTTACTCCCTTCTTGTTGTTTCTTATTATAGGTATAATATTTACAAGCACCAATACAACCGTAATTATAAGTATTATTACCGTTGAAAGTGCATTGATAGACGGATTAATTCTCTTGCTCATTGTATAAACAAGTATTGATATGTTGCTTACGCCGTTTCCAGTTACGAAATAAGATATTATAAAATCATCAAATGACATTGTAAACGCAACCAACGCCCCCGATATAACACCCGGCATTATTTGCGGTATTATTACCTTGATTAATGCCTGCCACGGTGTAGCACCAAGGTCAAGTGCCGCATCGGAAAGGTTAGGGTCAAGGGACCTTAACTTAGGTGAAACACTGAGCATAACATATGGTATACAGAACATAATGTGTGCCAGAAGCATTGTAATATATCCCTTCTGTATTCTTAATGCACTGAAAAGCATAAGAAGGCTTATAGCCGTAACTATTTCGGGATTCATTATAGGGAAATCGTTTATTCTTTCAACTATGGCTTTTAATATCTTATTTGACTTTGAAAGACCTATAGCCGTTATTGTTCCTATTACCGTAGAAATCACAGTCGCCAGTATTGCTATTGAAATCGTTGTCCATAAAGCGTCCATCATACTTGAGCTGCTAAGCATTTTTTCATACCACTTCAGCGAAAATCCGCTCCAGTGGGTAAGTGACTTTTTGGAGTTAAAGGAGAAAACAACCGTATACACTATAGGCATATAGAAAAATATCATTATGGCAAGCATAAACAATTTTGAAAATATTTTTCTGCTTTTTTTCATTTTTTGCCTCCTCCTTCCATTTCCTCGCCTCTGTCAATCTTTTTTGTAATATACATGGAAATCATAATTATAACAGCCATTATAAGAGATATTGCCGAACCGAAGTTCCAGTTTCCAGATGTAAGGAACTGACTTTCTATTACGTTTCCTATTAACACATACTGTCCTCCGCCGAGAAGTTTCGGTATAAAAAAGCTTGATACGGCAGGAAGGAAAACAAGTGTTATTCCGCTTATTACCCCCGGCATGGAAAGCGGAAGCGTTACTCTCAGAAATGCCTGTGCCTTGTTTGCACCAAGGTCGCTTGCAGCCTCCAGAAGGCTCTTGTCCATTTTGGTAAGAGATGTGTATATCTGCAAAATCATAAACGGTATAAAGTTATATACCATTCCCAGTATAACCGCAAAACTTGTGTGTATCATCTTTACGGGGCCTATTCCTATATAACCGAGAATTGTGTTTATTATGCCGTTGTCCTGCAAAATACCCATCCATGCATATGTCCTTACAAGCATATTTATCCATGTCGGTATTGTAACAAGCAGTATAAGCATAAATTTCTTTCTTCCCTCGGCATTGGCTATTATATAAGCTGCCGGATATCCTAAAAGTACACATATTATTGTTGTGCCTATGGCTATAAGCAATGACCTTCTTAACACCGCAAGGAATATGGCATCACTGAAAAATTTTCCGAAGTTTGCCAGCGAAAACTGTATTGTTGCAACATTATTTCCCTTTACCGTAAAGGCATATACCAGTATAAGCAGCATAGGCAAAACTATAAGCAGACTTATCCATACAATGTACGGATATGCCATTCGTCTGAACTGTTTCATTTTCAGTTGCCCCCTTTACGCATTATGTGTATATCCTCAGGGTCAAACGTAAGACCTACTATGTCGCCTTCCTTAAATTCCTTTGTAGTGTCTATTTTATATTCATATCCTTCTGTCTTGAATGTTACCTTATAGTCTCCAGGCACGATATTTTCCGGATCAAAATCATATTCGACCTCTGTAATATCAACGGCTGTATCGTCATCAAGGCTCCATGCGGAAGCATTTGCCCATGTTTTAAGGTCTGTTTCAAGGGCAATACTTTCTTTTATTTCGTCTGTCTTTTTGAAGAAGTTTACGGCAAATATTTCTTCGTTATATTCTGTGCTGACCTTTCTGTTTGCATCAGCAACTATCATGTTTACTGTAACCATTGTTCCTGCCGATGTTGTAAATGTAACGGGGTATGTTCCGTTTTCCGTACTTATTTTGTAGTCAACCTTGTTTATTGACACAAACTCGTCTGTATCCGGATTCCATGCCTGTGCATCGGCTCTGGCTATAATATCTGCCTCTGTAAGTGCTTCTACGTCCTCTGCGTCAAGATAAAAATCGTTGGCACTGAGTCTTTCGTTTGCTTTTACGTTAAATACGGAGTTATCCTCCGAAACACGCATTTTTACTGTAATGCTTGTTCCCGAACGTGTTTCAACAATAGTCTCGTAGTGAACACCTTTGAAAAGAACGGATTTTACAACGCCTCTTAACTTTCCTTCTTCCTTGGAAACTATATCCAAATCTTCGGGACGTATTACAACATCAACCTTTTCGTTTGGCTCAAAACCGCTGTCAACACATTCAAACTTCTTGTCCTCGAATATAACCTCGTTGTCCTTAACCATAATACCGTCAACAATATTGCTTTCACCTATAAAGTTTGCTACAAACTCGTTTTTAGGCTCATTGTATATATCGGTAGGAGAACCTATCTGCTGTATTTCTCCGTCCTTCATAACAACTATCTTGTCGGACATTGTAAGGGCTTCTTCCTGATCATGTGTTACAAATATGAAAGTAATTCCTACTTCCTGCTGGATTTTTTTAAGCTCCTTCTGCATTTCTTTTCTGAGCTTTAAATCCAAAGCACCAAGCGGCTCGTCAAGAAGAAGAACTCTCGGCTCGTTTACCAAAGCTCTCGCTATGGCAACTCGCTGCTGCTGACCGCCACTCATGGCAGAAACGCTTCTTTTGCCGTAGTCCTCAAGACCTACAAGCTTGAGCATACGCATTACCTTCTGCTGTATAACATCTTTCGGCTCTTTTTTTATCTTCAGTCCGAAAGCCACATTGTCATATACATTCATGTTAGGGAAAAGTGCATATTTCTGGAAAACCGTGTTTATCTCTCTCTTGTATGGCTCAACATTGCTTATTTCCTGATCACCGAATATGACTTCTCCTTCCGTCTGTCTCAAAAATCCGCCGAGTATACGTAAAAGCGTAGTCTTTCCGCAGCCCGAAGGTCCAAGAAGTGTTACAAATTCATTTTCATAAATATCAAGACTTACACCTTTAAGTACAAGCTGTCCGTCAAATTCTTTTACAATGTTTTTAAACTGAATAAGCTTTACTTTTTCCTCCATTTACAAATCCTCCAATCAGAATAAAGGCGGCGTTGAAACCCATATGAATTTCGCTGCCGTTTTCCTGTCATTTCTCAAATAATGAAAATTCTTTCCTGTAAGATAAAAAGTTTCTCCCTTTTTTACAGTATGCTCCTTATCACCATTTACAAGTGTAATTCTGCCTTCCAGCACATAACCAAATTCTTCTCCGTCATTAGGCTGTACTTCAAATGTTTTCATTCCCGGCTCAAGCTCAATAAGCACCGGTTCCATTTCATTTTTCTGGGAATTAGGCACTATCCAATTTACCGTATATCCTTCTCTTTCATCTACGAAAAAGTCATCTGAGCCAAAAACAGCTCTTTCATCACTTTCTTCCTTGAAAAATTCTCCCAATGTAGTGCCAAGAGCCTCCAGTATATCATAAAGAGTAGCTATGGACGGCGATGTTAGGTTTCTTTCCACCTGCGAAAGAAATCCCTTTGTCAGTTCACAGCGGCTCGCCAGCTCCTCCAGAGTAAGACATTTTTTCAGTCTGAGCTGTTTTATCCTGTATCCTATATCCATAAACAAGCCTCCATTAAGATTAGATATACTAAACAAAGCAATTATTTTTACTAAACCAGAAATATTATACTATATCTTTTTGGTAAATCAATATTCATTAAACAATTTATTTAAGTTTATTAAACTCATACAATTTTATATCCTTTGAATACTGGGCTTTTAGCAATTTTTCAACAAAAAACACCGCAATAATATATTCAAAAGAATTATCACTGCGGTTTAAAAAACTATATATTAAATTTTACATTACTAAACTTATTTTACTTGATTTTTACATTTTTTATTTTTCCCGTTAAACCTATTATTCCCATACCGATAACAACAGCCGTTTTTATAAACTTAGCCGTGGGAATTAACCTTCGTCTTACAAAAACATATCTGCCGTACATTTTTCTTACCCTCATTTTACTTCCTCCGTTTACAAATTATTGAATAAATAAGCTCTATCTGTTAATATCTACTAAAAGGAGATTTTAAAAATGATTAAACTTATAGCATCTGACCTTGACGGAACACTTTTAACCACATATAAACAGCTTACCCAGAGACTTTTATCCGTTTTAAAAAAAGCTTACGAAAAAAATATCATTCTTGTTCCCGCTACCGGAAGAACACTTACCGCCATACCAAGTTATGTTCTTGATATACCTTCTGCCAAATATATAATAACATCAAACGGCGCCTGTGTATACAAAAACGGTTCTGCGAAACCTATATTTAAAGAATGTCTTTTGCCGGAATATGCCGAGCTTATATTCAACGAATCAAACGCACTTAATGCCGTTACGGAAATTTTTGCAGACGGAAAAGCATATATAGACAAAAAACAGGCAGAAAACCTTTCTTCCTACGGCATAAACGGGCATCATGCGGAGTATATAAAAAACACTCGTATAGTTGTTGATAGCCTTCGGGATACAATGCTTAAAAATATAGACAGTATAGAGAATATAAATTCAATATTTTCGGATATGGCTTTAAGAGAATCCTTCAGAAATGATATGAAAACCAAAATCTCTGCCTCTGTAACATCTTCTTCACCAAACAATATTGAAATAAGCTCATTAAAAGCAGATAAGGCAGAAGCCCTTAAAAGCCTCTGCCTTATGCTTGATATTGCCCCGTCCGATACAATAGCCTTCGGTGACAGCGAAAACGATGTTTCAATGCTTTCCTTCGCCGGAAAAGGCGTTCTTATGTCAAACTCGGACAACATCTTAAAATCCGACAAATTTGAAATTTCAACTTCATGCGATAACTACGGTGTTGCCCGTATTCTGGAAAAGTATATATAATTTATTTAAGACCTTGCGGCATATCACAAGGTCTTAGTCTTTTTCACTCTGTCTCTCTTATAAACTTCCTTAAACCAAGTATATATACAGGTGAAACCGAAAGCTCATCTATCCCCCAGTTTATAAACCTCTCCGTCAGCCTTTTGTCTGCTCCCAATTCACCGCATATGCCTGTCCATATGCCTTCTCTTTTGGCATTTTCGGCTGTCATTTTTATCAGTTTCAGTATTGATTCATGGTCTGTGCTGAATTTCTCGTTTACCATGCTGTTCTGCCTGTCTACGGCAAGAGTATATTGCGTAAGGTCATTTGTACCTATACTGAAAAAGTCACATTCCTTTGCAAGGGTATCGCTTATAAGTGCCGCCGCAGGTGTTTCTATCATTATACCGACTTCTATATTTCTGTCATATCTTATTCTCTCGAAATCAAGCTCAAGCATTGCTTCGTTTAATATTTTCTTCGACTTTATAAGTTCTTCCTCTGTGCATATCATAGGAAACATAACAGCGGCTTTTCCGTATGCCGATGCTCTCAAAATCGCCCTTAGCTGTGACTTGAATATATTTACTCTGTCAAGGCATATTCTTATTGCCCTATAACCGAGAGCCGGATTTTCCTCCTTCGGTATATTAAAATACTCAACCTTCTTGTCTGCACCTATATCAAGGGTTCTTATAATAACCCTTCTGCCGTTCATTTTTTCTACTGCATTTTTGTATATTTCAAACTGTTCGTTTTCCGACGGAAAGGTATCTCGTCCCATAAATATAAATTCCGACCTAAAAAGACCTATTCCTTCCGCATCATTGGCTATAACCATATCCAAATCCGTCATATTGGATATATTTGCATATAACATAATCTTTTTACCACTTTTTGTCTCTGTGCTTTTTCCTTTATATTTTTGAAGTATCTGTGTTTCATTTTCATTTTCTTCTTTTTTATGCTCAAGTCTTTTTATTGTAGTTTCGTTAGGTTCAATATATATTGTCCCACTTGAACTGTCTATAGCCGCAAATCTTCCGTCATATGCTTCGTCAAGTATGCCTTTAACCCCTATTATAGCCGGAATATTCATTGTTCTTGCAAGTATTGCCGTATGCGAACTTTCCGAACCGCCTTCCGTTACAAAGCCCGAAATATTCCTGTCCCTTAATCCCGCTGTTTGGCTCGGCGTCAAATCGTATGAAACTATGATTGTTTTTTCTTTGGAAATTTCATTTTCGTTTTTTCCGCCTTCAAGCTCGTCTGTTATTCTTTCGGCAACATCAATTACGTCTGCGGCACGCTGTTTCATATATTCGTCGTTTAAAGAATAAAATAATTCCGCCGTTTCTTTTCCTGCCTCTGTTATGGCGGCTTCCGCATTTATTCCGTTTTCTATTTTGCTTTCGGCAAGCCTTATAAAATCCTCGTCATTTATCATCATTGAATGGACTTCAAATATATCTGCCTCTTTCTGTCCTACGTCTTTTCTTGTTTTCTCCATTAACTCAACCGTCTTGCCGTATGCCTTTTTTCTTGCCTCGGCAAACCGTTTCTTTTCACCATCAGTATCCGAAACAAAGTATTTTTTTACTTCTCTTTTGTCTTTGTATATTTTTATTTTTCCGAATGCAACTCCGCCAAAAACACCTTTTCCGTTTTTTGTAATCATTTTTATGCCTTTCCTCCAAAATGATTTTAAAGATTTTCTTCCATAACTTTTCTCATTTTCTCAGCCGCTTCTTTTTCATCAGGGCCGTCTATTGTTATAACCACCTTTTCTCCGCTTTTTGCCGCAAGACTCATTACGGCGAATATCCCTTTGCAGTTTATCTTCTTTCCTTTGTTTTCCATTGTTATTTTGCTTTCAAACTCTTTTGCCGTTTTAACAACCACTCCTGCCGGTCTTGCGTGTATTCCGGCTTTGTCCTTTAATACATATTCAAAAGTCTCCATATTCTCATTCCTCCATCGGTTTTTTTAATACTGCAAGCATAATCATTCCAACAACAGAACCTATTAACAGCGAAATTAAAAATCCAAGCCAATTTCCTATAACAGGTATTACAAATATTCCTCCGTGAGGTGCCCTTAAAGTACAGTTAAAAAACATACTCAGTCCTCCTGCAACGGCAGAACCCAATGCACAGGAAGGTATAACCCTTATGGGGTCAGCCGCCGCAAAAGGTATTGCCCCTTCCGTAATAAAAGAAAGCCCCATAATATAGTTTACCGTTGCACTTTTTCTTTCTTTGGCAGAAAATCTGTTTTTAAAAAACGTACTGCACAGCGCTATTGCTATAGGCGGCACCATTCCGCCTATCATTACCGCAGCCATAATGTCAAATCTGTCCTGTGTTATTGCCGCAGTGCCGAATACATAAGCCGCCTTATTTACAGGGCCGCCCATGTCTATAGCCATCATGGCAGCCAGTATTATTCCCAAAAGCACTCTGCTCGAGTCTCCCATGTTGTTCAAAAATCCGTAAAGCATACCGTTTAATGCACTTACAGGCGGATTTAATAAAAATTCAATTGTTGCCGCTGTCAAAAAAATACTTAAAAGTGGATAAAGCAGAACACTTTTTATTCCCGATATGCTTTCGGGAAGTTTGTCCAATACGGTTTTAAGCCACTGCATAATGTATCCTGCAATAAAGCCTGCAAGCAAAGCCCCAAGAAATCCGCTTCCGCCCTGTTCCGCAAGAAACCCTCCGGTAAAGCCTGCCGCCAGTGCAGGCTTATCGGAAATACTCATGGCAATGTATCCGCTTAATACAGGCAGCATAAAACTAAATGCCGCACCGCCTGCTGTTTTGAAAAATGCCGCCAAAGGCGTATTCATTCCGAAATTTGACGGATCAATAGAATAATCATCAAACAAAAACGCCAATGCTATAAGTATGCCTCCGCCTATTACAAAAGGAAGCATATAAGAAACACCGTTCATCAAATCCGTATAAATACTGTGCAGGCCGCCTTTTTGGCTGAAAGCTTCCTCCTCTTTTGTCATACTGTCATTGTAACGGTATATCTCCGTATTTTTATTCATTGCCTTTTCTATAAGTTTTTCGGCATTTGTTATTCCTTCCGATACCTTTGCCTTTACCATGGGCTTTCCGTCAAAACGTGCCATTTCAACCTTTCTGTCTGCGGCAACTATTACGGCAGATGCATTTTTAATCTCTTCCTCCGTAAGCCTGTCTTTTATTCCCGAAGCACCGTTTTTTTCTACCTTTATGCTTACGCCCATTTTTTCTGCGGCTTTTTCCAGTCCTTCTGCCGCCATAAAAGTATGTGCAATTCCCGTAGGACAGGCTGTAACGGCAACAACATCGTATTTTCCTTCCGTAATTACGGTTTCTTCTTCATTTTCTTCCTGCTCATTTTTTCCTATAATATCCAGAAACTCCTTCTTGCTTTTTGCGTTCATAAGTGAATTTATAAAATCCTCATTCATAAGCATTGAAGAAAGTTTCCCCAGTGCGTCAAGGTGTATGTTTTCTCCGCCCTCCGGTGCAGCTATTACAAAAAACAGCCTGCTTTCTTCTCCGTCCTCCGAGCCGAAATCAATTCCGTTTTTTAACCTTACAGCACCTATAGCCGCTTTCTTTACTGACTTGTCCTTTGCATGGGGAACGGCAATTTTCTCTCCTACGGCAGTTGTGGACTGTTCCTCTCTTTTTTTCAGTGCTTCTTCAAATTTTTCTCTGTCACTTACTTTCCCTGCACTGAACATAAGCTCCGACAGATAATAAAGCATTTCATTTTTGTCTTTAACACTTATATCTATTCTTATGCTTTGCAAATCTATAAGGTCTGTAATTTTCATAAAACCACTCCCTGTAATTTCATTGATTTATAGATTTCATAAACCTTTTCTTTTTCCCCTATACTCTTTGAAAAAGCCGTTGCCGATCCTGCCGAAACCGAGAACTTAAAAGCCTCTTTTTCGTTTTTGCAGTTAATCATTCCGTAAATGTATCCAGAAATCATAGAGTCCCCGGAACCCACGGTATTTATAACCTTTCCTTCCGGTGCTTCGGCATAATATATTTTTCCTTCCTTGCCGACAAAAACCGCTCCTTTCGCTCCGTCAGATACAATTACACTTTCGGCACCTTCTTTTTGAAGCTCCAAAGCCATATTTATTATTTCTTCACGGCTTTCTACTTTTTTACCGAAATACTCCTCTATTTCTTTTCTGTTTGGCTTAACAAGAAAAGGCTTATATTTGATTACTTCTTTTAAATTTTTTCCAGTTGTATCGGCAATAAATTTTATTCCGCAGTCAAAAGCTATTTTTGCCATTAACCTATAAATACTTTCTTCTCCGCTTGCCGGCTCGGAACCTGACATAACTATAATGTCATCTTTTTTCATACAGCCTATCAAATCCAAAAGCATATCAATATACTGCTTTTTTATATACGGTCCACAGGCATTTATTTCCGTTTCACCTTCTGTATTTTTTATTTTTACATTTATTCTTGTAAAACCTTCATCAATATATATAAAATTGTTATCCACTCCTTTTGAATTTAAAATTCTCTCTGCTTCTTTTCCCGTAAAGCCTGCCAAAAATCCCAATGCCTTATTTTCAATTCCAAGATTTTTAAGCATTATGGATACGTTTATTCCTTTTCCTCCTGCAAAATATTCTTCCTCCTCACTTCTGTTAATACTGCCCTTTTCAATATTGCTCATCATTACATAATCCAGCGAAGGATTAAGCGTAACCGTATAAATCATACTAATCACTCCTAATATTAATATTCTCCCTTTATCGAATACTTATCCTAAAAATTTACTTCTTATTGATATTATTTTTTTATTACCTGTAATTTACATAATATTTTCTTTTTATCTATTGACTTTAACACTGTAAACCTGTAAAATTAGAAAAAATTAATTTATTTCTTATGAGGTGAAAAATGAAAAAATCTGACTTCAAAACTTTATTCAGCGACACAATGTTTGCCGCCATACAGGGGTTTGAAATTATTGTTTCAATTATAATAACCATAGTTATACTTTTTATGATATACAATTTAATTTCATCTGCTTTTAGTTCCGATTTATTTAAAATGACCTCTGATGAGTTTTCACACTTTCTTTCATCTGCCCTTACGCTTGTTGTAGGTTTGGAGTTTATAAAACTCCTCTGCCAGCATACTTCCAAAAACCTTATTGAGGTTTTAATGTTTGCCATATCACGACAGATGGTTGTGGAACACCTTGACACATTTCAAATGCTTTTAGGTGTTATATCCATATTCATTCTCCTTGCGGCACGAAAGTATTTTACGGATTGCAAAGAAAAGAAACCTGCCCTTATAGAAAAAAACGATGAAAAATAAGCCTTAAAATCGTTGCTTTTTCCGGTATCGACTTTTTAAGCCTCGAATAAAAAATTTGCAAAAATGCCGATACATATATGTATCGGCATTTTTGCACTACAGATTAAAATTTTTGGATTTATAAAGTGTTATGTTTTCACTGCGTAAAACCAAAGCAAATAAGCTGAACTTTAATTTTTTCCTTAAAATACATAAGCCTTACAAAAACTTATTCAATAAATAAGATTTGTTTATCTTACAGTCCTATAAAATAAATGTAAAATATAGTTATATTAGTAATTCAATATTAGAAAAACTTATGCAGTAAATTATTTTTTTCGGAGTATGATGAAAATATGCGAAAATATATAGCTTTTTTAAAAGTAATAGAACATGGAAGTTTTACCACAGCGGCAGAAGAACTTAACTACACTCAGTCAGCAGTCAGCCAGATGATAGGTTCTCTTGAAAAAGAACTTAACACTACTCTCTTTATCCGTTCAAAACACGGACTTCAGCTTACATATGAGGGAACACAGCTTGTACCTATAATACGCCGTCTTGTTGATACAAACACCCAGCTTAAAGAGACTTGTCTTTCTCTGAAAGGAATGCAGTCCGGTGTTGTACGTATAGCGACATTTGCCACGTTTTCGGGTTCAATATTTCCCAAAATTTTAAAGGAATTTAAAAAAGATTATCCTAATATAAATTTTGAATTTCATCAGGGATATTATCGTGAAATTGAAAACTGGGTAAATAAAGATATGGTTGATTTCGGAATAACAAATATAGAGGGCATGAAAAAGTTCCAGTCAATAAAGCTTTTTGATGATCCTCTTTTTCTCGTTCTTTCCAAAGAACATCAACTTGCCCAAAAAAAGATTATTAACGTAAATGAATTAAAAAACGAACCGTTTATTGCTCTTGATGAAGGTGATGAAAAGGATTTTATGATTTATCTCCGTTCACTTGGTATTGAACTTAATGTAAAATATCATCTTTGCGATGACAACAGCATTATTGCTATGGTTGAAAATAATCTCGGTCTTGCCATATTGCCAAAACTGGCTTTGATTGCCGGACATTTCGATATAGTAGATACACCTGTTGAACCAAAAATCAGCCGACCTATAGGTATTATATATAAAAGTAAGGATCTGATTTCTGCTTCAAGCCGCATATTTATTAACTACCTTATAGAACATACAAAAAATTATCCCGATGTTTAGACACAAAAAGACCGTTGGCAACACCAACGGTCATCTGTTTTTATTGAAGCATCTGTTTAACAAGTCCGCTTACTATTTTATTATCGGCACGGCCTTTTACCTTCGGCGTAACATTAGCCATAACCTTGCCCATATCTTTCATAGTAGCTGCTCCTGTTTCCTTAACCGCTTCTTCAACGATAACTTTAATCTCGTCTTCCGTAAGCTGTTTAGGAAGGTAAGTAAGCAAAACTTCAATTTCCTTATTGAGATTGTCGATTAAATCCTGTCGTCCGCTTTTAACATAGTCCGGCATGGAATCACGGCGTTTTTTAAGTTCCTTTGAAATAACATCAAGGACACCTTCATCGTCAAGCTCAATTTTTTTATCTTTTTCAATCTGAAGAATTCCCGAACGAACAAGCTGTACTGTATTTTTACGTACAGTATCTTTTTCCTTCATGGCTTCCTTCAAATCCTGCAAAAGTTTGTCTTTTAAAGACATTTCAAATCATCTCTCAATTATTTGAATTTACGCTTTCTTGCAGCCTCTGATTTCTTTTTACGCTTTACGCTTGGCTTGTCATAATGTTCTCTCTTACGAACTTCACCCATTATACCATCTCTGGCACAGTTTCTTTTAAAGCGACGAAGAGCACTATCCAAGGATTCATTTTCTTTTACTCTAACCTCTGACATGAATTTCCCTCCCTCCGTGAGCTTAATTTTGCTATGATGGGCAAATCAGACTATCTGCTGCACACCACATACTTTACAATTATACACAAAAATCCGTTTCTCGTCAACACCAAAATACTTTTATTTAAAAGCAAAATCTAAATTTCAAGTGCTGATAAAACCTTGATTTTCAGCGTACATTTATATATTATATATGCCCTTTCGGTATTTTGTAAAGCATATTTAATAATTTAGTTTATTTCAATAAAAATCAAGTTTGTTTAGGGTAATATATTTATTCATTTTCACTCTTGAATATTACAAATCCAAGTGGCGGCAGAGTTATGTTAATGCTGTAATCCGCCCTTGCACAAGGAATATTTTCAGCTTTCAGCTTATTTGAATTAAGTCTTCCCGTTCCGCCGTATCTGTAATCATCACTGTTAAAAACTTCTTTGTATGTTTTATTTTCAAATACACCCTGACGGAAATTTTCATATGTTGTTTCCGTAAAATTACATACTATGGTCAGTCTTTCGCCATTGCACCGTCTTTCAAACGAAACTATACTCTGTTCTGCGTTATCGCAGTCTATCCACTCAAAGCCCATAGGGTCAAAATCCATTTTCCACATAGCAGGGTGGTTTAAATAAAAATGATTAAGATCCTTAACATAATCCTTCAAATTTTTGTGAGTATCATACTGCAATAAATGCCAGTCAAGGCTTCTTGCCTCACTCCATTCGCTGAACTGACCTATTTCATCTCCCATAAACAGCAGCTTCTTTCCCGGGTGTCCGTACATAAAACCATATGCCACCCTAAGATTAGCCGCCTTCTGCCACATATCCCCAGGCACTTTATACATCATAGAGCCTTTCATGTGTACAACCTCGTCATGTGAAAGAACAAGTATAAAATTCTCGTTATAATTATACATCATGCTGAACGTAAGATAGTTATGGTGATATTTTCTGTAAACAGTTTCTTTTTTTATATAGTTTAAAAAGTCATTCATCCAGCCCATGTCCCACTTAAATGTGAAACCAAGACCGTTGTGTTCCGTATCTCTTGTTACACCGTCCCACGATGTAGACTCCTCTGCCATAATCATCGTTCCGGGAAAATGCTTTCTTATAACGGAATTAAGGTGCTTCAAAAATTCAACTGCTTCCAGATTTTCCCTTCCGCCGTATTTGTTTGGCAGCCATTGTCCGTCCTCACGGCAATAATCCAAATACAGCATAGAAGCAACCGCATCTACCCTAAGACCGTCTATGTGGTATTCTTTCAGCCAATAAACAGCATTAGCTATAAGGAAATTTGAAACTTCCTTCCTTCCGTAATTGAATATATATGTTCCCCACTCAATATGCTCACCTATTCTTGAATCCTGATGCTCATATAAAGCTGTTCCGTCAAAACGTGCAAGACCCGACAAATCTTTCGGAAAATGAGCAGGAACCCAGTCCATTATTACACCTATTCCGTTTTGATGACATATATCAATAAGATACATGAAATCCTCAGGTGTTCCGTAACGGCTTGTCGGTGCATAGTACCCAGTTACCTGATAACCCCAGCTTCCGTCAAAAGGGTGTTCCGCAAGGGGCAGAAACTCAATATGGGTGTATCCCATATCTTTAACATACTTAACAAGCATCTCTGATGCTTCCCTGTATGTCATAAATCTGTCATCACTGCCGACTCTCCTCCAAGAACCCATATGGACTTCATATATATTTACCGGCCTGTCGTATCTCTCGTGGCCCGCTCTGTAGTTAAGCCATTCTTCATCGTCCCACTGGTAGGAATGTATATCGTTTACTATGGAAGCAGTGTTCGGTCTAAGCTCAGTATATGTTCCGTAAGGGTCGCTTTTATCCACAGCATTGCCGTTTGTATCCTTTATCCTGAACTTATATTTATCCCCACAGCATACCTGAGGAATAAATATTTCCCAAATTCCGCTCTCACCAAGAAGCCGCATCTGGCTTCTTCTTCCGTCCCACATATTAAAATCGCCTATAACACTTACACTTTTTGCATTTGGTGCCCATACGGCAAATGCCGTTCCTTCACAGTTGTCTATAGTACACCTGTGGGCTCCCAATTTTTCGTATATCCTGTAGTGGGTTCCGTTAGCAAAAAGATATTTGTCATAATCCGTTATTGTCGGCTCAAATGTATACTGGTCATCTGTAGTCCATATGTTTCCGTTTCCGAAATCAACCTCAAGAAGATAAGAAAAATATTTTTTTCTTCTTCCCATAATTCCGCTGAAAAATCCGTCATCGTGTATTTTTTCAAGCGGATAACGTCTTTTGCTTTTTTTATCTATTACCGTTATTGACAATGCACCGGGAATAAATTCTCTTACCGCCACACAGCTTTTGTCGTCTTTTTCAATAATATGCAGTCCCAAAACACTGTGCGGGTCTCCGTATTCGTTTTTTAAAATCATCTCTATCTGATCTATTGTAATTGTGTCCCTCAAAGTGTTCTGCCTCCTTTTGATGATAAAACATTTGTTGTTTGTTTTATTTTATTTGCACTGTGCAAATGCCTGTTCAAAGTCTGCTATTATATCGTCAGCATCTTCTATACCTACAGAAAGTCTGATCATATCAGGTGAAATTCCGCAAGCAACAAGCTCTGCATCGGAAAGCTGTCTGTGTGTTGTTGATGCCGGCTGAAGTACACAAGTTCTTGCATCAGCAACATGAGTAACAAGAGCAACCATTTTAAGAGCATTTATAAACTTTCTGCTTGCATCTCTGCCGCCCTTTACACCGAAAGTCATAACTCCGCTGCATCCGTTAGGCAGATATTTCTTTGCAAGTTCATAATATTTATTGTCATCAAGTCCGGGATATTTAACCCATGCACACATTTCATTATCGTGAAGATATTTAGCTATTTTAAGAGCATTGTCGCTGTGCTGTCTCATTCTTAAATGAAGTGATTCACAGCCCAAGTTTGTAAGCCAAGCATTAAATGGGCTTGCTGTCATTCCGAAGTTTCTCATTACCTGTACACGTGCTTTTGTAATATATGCAGCCTCTCCAAACTGTTTCAGGTAGCTTACGCCATGATAGCTTTCATCAGGCTCTACAAGATCAGGGAATTTACCGTTGTCCCAATTAAAGTTTCCTCCGTCAACTATAATTCCGCCAAGAGCTACAGCATGTCCGTCCATATATTTGCTTGTGGAATGAACAACAATGTTTGCCCCAAGCTCAAAAGGCTTACATAAAATAGGTGTTGCAAAAGTGTTGTCTACCATAAGAGGCACATCAAGTTTCTTTGCAACATTTGAAAATTTCTGAAAATCAAGAACCATGGCAAGAGGATTGCTTATTGTTTCGCCGTAAACAAGCTTTGTATTAGGCTTTGCAAGAGCAAGCATTTCTTCTTCGCTTATATCAGGGTCAAACATAATTGCTTCTATGCCAAGGTCTTTGAATGTTGTTGTAAAAATAGTATATGCTCCGCCATAAATATTCTGTGCCGCAAGAAAACTGTCGCCTTTTTTAAGAATATTAAGCACAGCCGTACTTATTGCAGCCATACCCGATGATGTGGCAAGTGCACCTACGCCGCCTTCCATAAGTGCAACCTTTTTTTCAAAAACATCTGTTGTAGGGTTTGAAAGTCTTGTATACATATCTGTATTCTGTTCAAGGTCAAATACACTTGCAAGTTCTTCACAGGTATCATATCTGTATGTAGTACTCATAGTTATAGGAGAAACCCTTGCCTGTGCATTGCCCGGCCAATACTCGCCCTGTACTGCTTTTGTTCCCAATTTCCAATCTTTCTTTTCCATTTCTATACCTCCCAAATATAATATGTATATTTTTAAAATATACATTATAAGCTTTACAAACCGATATCCACTCCGTTTCGTAAACTTATACTAATTATACTTTAAACCAAAGCATTTTTCCATATAATTGTTAAAAGAGAATAGAGTTTCAATAAAATCCGCAGCCGTTTTTTTGTTAAAAATCGAGTAAAACTTTTATTAAAATGCAATATATATTCTTTTTGTGTTAAAATTAAATATAAACTGCTTGTTATACCGAAAAACGTAATATAATTGCATTTTAAATACAGTTTAAGTCCACACTTTTTAACAGTGGACGGTAAGTTCTTTACAGAAAGGATATGATTAAATGGATAGTTTAAACTGGAACCTTGATAAGATTTATAAATCCTTCGACAGTGATGATTTTAAAAAGGATATTGAACAATTAAAGCTTTTAAGCAACGATATGTATCTTTCCCTTAAAGAAAATCCCAAAAATATAACCGAAACCGCAGAAAAATATATTACACTTTCAAATACTTTCGGTTCTCTTTTATCCCGTCTCAGCGAATACTGCCTTTTAACTTTAAGTGAAAATTCCAATAATTCCACAGCCGCAAAATATCTTGATATTGTAAATGATATTGAATCCGATACAGCAAAATCCGATGCCCTTTTCTGCCATATAATTTCATCGTTAACTAATATTGACGAAATTATAAACTCATCCGAGATACTGAAAAAACACCGTTTTTTTATTAAAGAAATTTATTTGAAAGCCTCTCACAGTCTGTCCGAAAAGGAAGAAACCATTTACTCCAAAATGCAAAATACCGGCTCGACACAATGGGAAAAGCTATGGGAAAATATAACCAGTTCTCTTATCTGTACCGTTGAAACAAAAAACGGTATCGAAAATCTTCCTCTTTCCGAGACAAGAAATCTTGCATATTCTGCCCATGCCGAAACAAGGAAAAATGCATATTTTTCAGAAATCAAAGCTCTTAAATCAATTTCTTCACAGTCTGCATTTGCTCTTAACGCCATAAAAGGCGAGGTAATAAATATATCGGAAATCCGAAACTATTCATCACCTCTTGATATGACTCTTGTTGATTCAAGGATGGATAATGCTGTCTTTAATTCAATGCTTTCTGCCGTTAAAAAATGTGTTCCGTATTTTAAAAACTATTTCCGTAAAAAATCCGAGCTTTTAGGCAAAACATCTCTCCCTTTCTATGATATGTTTGCACCTGTAGTAAACAACAGTAAAGTATATACCTATGCCGAAGCCATGGATATTATACTGGAAGGCTTTTATTCGTTCAGCAGCGACCTTGGAGACTTTGCACAAAATGCATTTAAAAACAACTGGATAGATGTTCTCCCCAAAAAAGGCAAAACCGGCGGTGCTTTCTGCTCACATATTCACGCTATAGGCGAAAGCAGAATACTTACAAACTTTACCGGTTCTTTCAGTGATGTTGTAACCATTGCCCATGAACTTGGTCATGGGTTTCATGGGGAAATGTTAAAAAACGAAACTTACCTTAACAGTGATTATCCTATGCCTATTGCCGAAACTGCCTCTACATTTTGCGAATGTATAATAAAAAATGCTCTGATAAAGACAGCAGCCTCCAAAGAAAAACTGCTTATATCCGAAAACGATTTGTCTGACTCAGCACAGATAATTGTAGATATTTTAAGCCGTTTTATATTTGAAGATACCGTTTTCAAATTACGCAAAGAAGGCTCTTTAAGTTCCGATGAACTTTGCGATATAATGCTTTCTGCACAGAAACAGACCTATGGTGACGGATTAAGTCTTTATCACCCATATATGTGGGTATGTAAACCGCATTATTATGACGCACAGTATAATTACTATAACTTTCCTTATGCTTTCGGTCTCCTACTTGCAAAAGGACTTTACCGAATGTATATAAACGATAAATCCGACTTTATTCCTAAATACAGAAAACTGCTAAGCCTTACCGGAAAAGCTTCAATAAAAGACACCGCTCTTTCTGTAGGCATTGATTTATCGGACGAAGATTTCTGGAATATGTCTGTTGAAGAAATTAAATCCGATATAGAAAAATTTATGAAAATCGGGGATTAATTATGGAATTAAAAAACTACACTTTTAAACTTAATGCTTTTGTCTGTTCTATATATGTCTGTCAGAATGAACCGCAATCGCCTTGTGATATAATATATACTCTCTGCGGAAATGACTTTGATAAAATAATACCCGAAATAAAAGACTATATTTTGTCAAAATCACCGGACTGTCTTAAAAATACGGCGTTTGTTTCCTTTTCTCCTATTGATTGGAACAGAGATTATTCGCCTTGGGTACATGAAGCGGTTTTTAAAAATGCCGAAGGTTTTTCCGGCGGCGGTAAAAAAACTCTTGACTTTATAATAAACTCTCTTGTACCGGAAACGGAAAAAATTATTCAGCCACGACGCCGATTTATAGTCGGCTATTCTCTTAGCGGGCTTATGTCACTCTGGTCAATTTACAAAACCGATATATTTGACGGCTGTGGCTCATGTTCCGGTTCTTTGTGGTTTGATGGGTTCAAAGATTTTGCCAAAAATAATCTGTTTGTAAAGCCTAAGCCAAAAATATATTTAAGCCTCGGCAAAGCCGAAGAAAAGACAAAAAACATACGAATGAAAAATATAACCGCCATAACAACCGAATTGTATAATTACTATAAAACCAATAACCTGGCTTCTGATATTCAATTGGATATCAATGCCGGCGGGCATTTTAGTTCCGTACCTCAGCGTATGGCAAAAGCCGTAATATTTCTAAAAAAATAAATGTCTTGGGGCTTTGCCCCAAACCCCACAAGCCTTTAAAAAGGCTTGACCTAAACTTTATCAAAACGCAATTTCATTGCGTTTTTCAGAAACCCATTTGCAAAGCCAAAAGCCTTCTCCCTGGTGGAGAAGGTGTCACGCAGTGACGGATGAGGGGTTTTATACACATATTTTTATATTTAATCCACTAATACTTAAACAAAAATCCCATGACATTGTCATGGGATTTTTGTTTGCTCAAGTTTTACGCTTTTAAGTTTTCTTTTGTGTAATCCGAATATATGCCGTTTATTCCCATATTGCTCAATTTTTCTGCCTGTGATGTACTGTTTACCGTGTGGACATAAAGTTTCTTTCCGCTCTTTTTCAGTGCATTTACATATTTTTCGCTTGCCAGCTCATCGGAAAATGTTATGGCATAAATATCATGATTTTTTGCAAATTTTACTATTTTGCTCGTGTTTGTGTTTTCACTGTAGCTTAATTTATAAAGAGTATATATTATGTTTTTGTATCCCATTGCCTTTACTTTGTCATACTCGCTTTCGCTGTAAATCTGCGGTATTATTTTGTCTTTTACATATCCGCAGTGTTCGGCAATATATTTAAGTCCGGCAATATTGTTTTCCTTTATATCAGTTATTATATATGTATCCGGCTTTTCGTGGAGCCACCATGCAAGCTGTTCTGCCGACATGGTTGTATACTGACCGAGAATTTTTGCATCTTTAAATTCATTTAAGCTTAATGCCTTACCCTTAGGTTTTCCCATCTTGAAATAATCAGTATCCCAGTCATGGACGCATACCAGTTCACCGTCTGATGTAAAATTAAAATCAATTTCAATATACCTGTATCCGTTCATAAATGAATTATTTACGGCTTCCCTTGAGTTTGTTCCTATGGAATATCCTGCCTGTCCTCCGGCATGAACAATATAATCCATATTATTTACTCCGGCATATGCACTTACGTTTGCCGATACCGTAACGGCACAGATAACAGCAAGCATTAAAGCCTGTTTTTTCAGTACTTTTCCTGTTCTTTCAACTATGTTTCTTATAAAAACCATTCAACTTTCACCTTTTCTCATTTCTTTTTATTCATTCCCCCTGCCCCTTTGCAGTCTTTAAGAATACCACAAATTTAATTATAATACAAATCTTTTTCTTATCTGTGTAAAATTTCTGTTCCTGTAGTCAATAAAATACCCTGTGCATAATCCGCCTTCGGCACTTGATGCTTTTATATATTCTTCTATATTTGTTTTGGCAATAAGCTTTTGCTCACCCATAAAGCCTATTTTTTCAATATTGCCTTTTTTTATTGCATCAAGAATTATTTTTTTAGAATATCTTTTTAAATAAGAAATGTATTTTTCTCTGCTTTCTTCCGATAAATCAATGTTGTTTTTTAATCTGAAAAACGCAGTTTCTATTTTGCACTCATATTTTTTTAAACCTTTGAACATAGCGTCATACTTTTCAAAGTCAATATTTTTACCCTTGTATTCACGTATAAATTTCATTCCCCTCGGTTCATAAGGAACAAATAATTTTTCAACCCTTTTATCATCTGTTATAAGTTCTATTCCGCAAAGAGCATTACACTCATAAAATATTTCTTTTGATATTTTCTTCATTGTGTACGGAAGTGTAACTTTTTTCAGCCCTCCGCATATTTCAAATGTTCTTTCTTCCAACTGATCAAGATTTCTTGAAAACTCAATATTTTCTATTTCGGCACAGACGGAAAATGCCCCTCTGCAAACCTTTCTTACACTTTTGGGCATATGAAAATATTTAATTTTTCTGCATCTGGAAAAAGCAAAAGATCCTATTTTTTCAATACTTTCCGGAAGCTCCATTCTTTCTATTCCACGGCATTTTCCGAACATCCAATCCTTTATTTCCTTTACGCCTTCAGGTACTTTTATACTCCTTACCAATATACAGCTTAAAAACGCACCTTCGCCTATTTCCTCCACACTTTTAGGAATATCCAATGCTTTCAAACTTTTACATTCTCTGAAAGTCCAGCTTCCTATTTTTTTCAATCCTTCGGAAAACTCAACATATTCCAATGCAGAACAGGCCTCAAAAGCCTGTGAGTCTATTATCTCCAGACTTTTGGGGAAACTTAATTTTTTCAGTCCTCCGCATACCGAAAATGCCGCTTTGCCTATGTATTTTATTCCTTCCGCAAAATTAATTTCACTTAAAGAAGTACAAAACGAAAATGCATTAAAGCCTATCTCCAACATTCCTCCGCCGAATTTAAGCTCATTTATTTTGCTGCACCACGAAAAAGCCTTGTCCTCTATTCTTCTTACAGTTTTTGGTATATATACTTTTTCTATCTTTCCGCAGTTTTCAAAGGATGAAAAACCTATTTCCTCTATTCCTTCGTTAAATACAATCTCCTTCAAGTTTCCGCATCTTGCAAAAGAAGAAGAACCTGTTTTTTTTATGTTTTTTCCGAAAATAACTTTTTCTATGATTCCTTCCGATAAAAAAGCATTTTCGCATATTTCTTCTACGGGCTTTTGCTCAAAACTATCCGGAATTTCCAGAACTTCGCTTTTGCTTTCGTCAAATCCCTTTACTGCGGCATAGTTATTATGTATTTCATATAAAAGTCCCATCTTATCAATCCTTTTTTATACCATTGAGCTTAAAGAAGCCACCTGTTTTAATATATCATTCTGTCTCTGGTAGAAAAGCATTGCTTCGTTGTTTTCAAAATATTTGTCACAGCCGTATTTGCCTATAAATTCGGCACTGTTTCCGTTTGCCGTAAGGTCTGTAACTATAATAAGCATTTCCTTTTCTCTGCCGAAAACTTCTTCCACAAACTTAAACATATTGTCAAGCTGTGCCTTTGTGTCATCAATGGATTTTTCAAAATTCTTAACACCGTTGTCAAATGACTTTTTAACAAAGGCAAAACCTTTCTTTTTATCTGTAATGCCTTTATTTGCAAGCTCTGATATATACATTTCCAAATCAGCAATTATATCTCTCATTATTTCTTCTGTTTCACGCTTTAACAATCCCTTTGAAATTTCTTTTTCAAGCATCTCTTTTCTTTCAATAAGTGCAAAATTAAGTATTTCCATTATTCCGTCTGTGTTTTCCTTATCACTGCACTTTTCTTTAATACCTTTTAATACATCTAATAAAGCCTGTGTATATTTTTCGTTTCTCAAAACATTTTTCATTCTTGAAGAAACAGCGTCCATTAAAAGCCCTATAAGCGTAAGTCTTTCGTCAAACTTAGCACTCTTTGCCCTGTCTTTTACGTTTTCGTCATACTTTCCGTTAAGTATTTCTATTACCTTGTAATCAGAACGGTATTTGTTATAAAGGTCATAGTATATTGCAAAATCCTTGGAAATCATTTTGTGCTGTATATACTGTCTGCAAAGTCTTTCCGTTACAGGCGTTCCCGTTTGCTCGTAAAGATAAATCATGTCCGATAAATCTTCCCAGCCTCTTGCCGTTACAAAGGATTTTCCGTCTACGGTAGACTCTATGAAATAGAAATTACTCTTTTTTATTTCAAGATACGTAACTATTGATGTATGTATGCCCTTCTTTAAAGCGTATTCCTTCCACACATCAAAATCAGGCTCTACTTCCACTCTTTTTACTCGGTCAAGAGTTACTACATCAAACTCCCTTACGGATTTATTAAATTCCGGTGGGTTTCCGGCGGTAACTATTACCCAGCCTTCGGGAACAGGTGTGTTTCCGAATGTTTTGTACTGCAAAAACTGTAACATAGCCGGTGAAAGTGTTTCCGACACACAGTTAATTTCATCAAGAAACAGAATACCTTCTTTTATTCCCGTTTCTTCAATATATTTATATACGGAGGAAATTATTTCACTCATTGTGTATTCCGAAACAGTATATTCTTTTCCGCCGAAGGTCTTTTTTTCTATGTACGGCAGACCGATGGCACTTTGCCTTGTATGGTGTGTCATTGAATATGAGATAAGACCTATTCCCATTTCCTTGGAAATCTGCTCCATAATGGCTGTCTTTCCTATGCCGGGAGCACCTATTACAAGTACAGGTCTCTGTCTTACCCTATCTATTTTATATTTACCGTATTTATCCTTTATAAGATAGGCTTTAACTGCATTTTCAACTTCTGTTTTAGCTTCTTTTATATTCATACCGAACCTCCCGTTCTAAAGATTAAGACCTTGGGGTTTCACCCCAAACCCCGAGCAACTTTTATCAAAACGCAATTTCATTGCGTTTTTCGGAAAAAACCTTTTTATCCTCCCCACTTGCCGCTTTTCAAGCCGTCCCTGAAAGGGAAGGTGGCAAACCGCAGGTTTGTCGGAAGGGTTTTCATTCCTCCAGCTGCTGTTCGTCAAGCACCAGCTTTATTACCCATGCCGGAGACTGTGGTCTCTCCTTGTCATATCCCAGAAAAATAAAAGCCGCCTCATACATCGGCTTTCTTTCGGGATAATGCCCGTATCCGTCTGTAAAATAAATCACACCTTTAAGTTTCTTAAACTGCTTTTTATTAATCAGTTCGTCAACTCTTTCAAATACAGGTCTAAAATCCGTTCCGCCAAATCCCTTTATTGTCATAAACTTCATGTATGTATCAAAATCCTCTTTGCTTTTTATAAGGACTTCTTCTTCTATTTTATCATCGCATTGTATTATACGCACGTTTATTTTCTTAAAAAAGCTCTCCTCCTGCATAAGTATTGAATATGTTTTTTCAAGGAACTTCTGTACCACTTCACCTTGGCAGCTTCCCGATGTATCAATAGCTATTACAAAATCATTTATCTTGTTAATTTCTTTATATTCCAAAGGTTCAACAAGAGGCATATTGCCGTATTTCTGTAAACCGTAGGTGTAGTAGATATAATCAAATTCCTCGTCATTTACTGTTATATCCTCACCTCTTACAGCAAACTTTTTCAAAAATTCCCTGTAATCGTATTTGTCCCTGTTTACCTCCTGCAGCTGCTGCAAAAGAGCCTTTGTACCGCCGTTTTCCCTACTCAGTGTTTCAAGGTCAACATCTATTCTGCTTGAAATATCCTCCCATTCTTTTTCAAGATTCTTATATTTTTCAAGCAAATCGTCACTGCCTTCACCGGAATTGGTATCGGAGTTGTTGTTTTCTCTTTCTCTGTCCGGATACCATGTTTCATGATTGTCTCTATCGAAAAATTCCGATATTTTTTCAATCTTTTCATCATCAAAATTATTGTCATTAAAATATTTATAAATTCTTTCTGCCGTAAGGGATTTTATTTCTGATTTAAGTTTTTGTATTGTTTCTTCCTGAAACTGCTCTCCTCTGCATTTCAAAAGTTCCGAGTCCATTTCGGTTAATATGTTTTCCACTGCAATATCACAGGCAGTATCCCATTTCTTTTTATCTATTTTAGGTGAAACAAACATATGCCTGAAAATACAGTGCAAAACCGTATGCATATACATTCTGTTTACGGCATTAGGTTCTTCGTTATATGTCTTTACTATATGCCTTGCGTTATAGTACAACACATTACCGTCAACAGCAGTTGTTTTTATCAAATCGTCATTTTCTATTTCAAGTCTGCCTATGGCGGCACTTAGAAAACGAAACTCTATAAACAATCTGCTTCGCACCATATTAAGCACATCTCTTGCCGCCATAACAAACCGTACCTGCTGTTCCGCCAGATTAAGCTTATCTCTGTCCACCTCTCCGCCTCCTAACAACAAAAACCATGGGACTCTGTCCCATACCCTGCAAGCCTTTAAAAAGGCTTGACCTAAATTTTAACAAAAAGCGATTTGTATAAAATCACAAATTCGTTTTTATAATTACCTTTATCGACACCTTGAAAAACGCAATATAATTGCGTTTTTTATTAAAAGTTTTTGTCCAGTTTTTTCAAAAACTGGTCAGGGTTTGGGGTGAAACCCCAATGTTTTTCCTTCTACAGTTTCCTGTATACCGTAAAGTACATTACCGCAAAACATAACCCTCCGCCGACTAAATTAGATATAGGCTCTGACATAAATATTCCGCTTGTACCTAAATTTCCTATCATTGGCAAAATATATATAAGCGGTATAACTATTATTACTTTTCTGAATATAGAAAAGAATATGGCTTTTTTCGCCATGCCTAAAGCCGAAAATACCGACTGTCCCGAAAACTGCAATGCCATAAACACAAACCCGAAGAAATATATGTGCAGTGCCGTAATGCCGTATTTTATAACCTGTTGGTCTCTTGTAAACATTCGCAAAAAGAACTTTGGGAACAGTACTATTGTAAGCCACATTAACCCTGTGTATACCGCCAGTATAATCGAGTTGTACCGTATTGTTTTCTTTGTCCTTTTAAACTCTTTTGCACCATAGTTAAAACCCATTATAGGCTGTGCCGACTGTGATATTCCGTTTACAGGCATCTGCACCACTTCCCTTACGGAATTTATAATAGTCATTATACCTACATATAAATCTCCGCCGTAGTTTTGCAGTCCTGCATTATACATTACCTGTACCATGCTGTTTGTCATAAGCATTATAAAGTTTGCAAAACCGAGAGACAGTATTTTCTTTACCCTTTCAAACTTTAATTTCATGTACCGTTTTTCAATAGCTATTACCGATTTTTTGCCTATAAGAAACTGCATTGTCCAACAGGCGGAAACAAATTGACTTATTATGGTTGCAAATGCCGCACCTTTTACCCCCATTCCCATTTTAAATATAAATACGGGGTCTAAAGCTATGTTTATAAAAGCACCTATTGATACGGTCATCATTCCTATCTTTCCGAATCCCTGTGCATTTATAAAGTTGTTTAAACCAAGGCTCAGAAGAACAAACACACTTCCCACCAGATAAATGCTTATGTAGCTGTCTGCGTATGCAAAAGTATCCTTACTTGCTCCAAGCATATATAATACAGGCTCTTTTGCCGCATATCCCACAAAAGTAAGTACAATTCCCGTTATTATAAGCATTGCAAAGGCATTTGACTGAATATATGCCGCTTCCTCGTTGTGCTTTGCACCCCTTTCAAGAGAAAATAAGGCTGCTCCGCCCATTCCTATAAGGTTGGCAAAAGCCATAATAAAGGATATTATTGGCAGACATACACCAAGCCCCGTAAAGGCACTTGCCGAATGTTCGCCTATTCTTCCTATGTATATCCTGTCAACTATATTATAAAGCACATTTATAATCTGCGCCAGAGTCATAGGTATAGCAAGGCGAGCCATATTGCCTATTATACTGCCTTTTGAAAAATCATTTGTGTTTTCTTTCACACTTTCCACTTTAGAAACTCGTCTCCTTAACAAAAAAACAGACAGATTGTCCAATCTGCCTGCCCTATTTCTTATGTATTGCCAATAAGGCAGTACATATATTTTATATTAAATTTACATACTTTACAATTAAAATTTAAAAACCTTTAAAGACCTTGGGGCTTTGCCCCAACACCCCACGGTTTTTTGAAAAAAATCGAGTAAAACTTTTATCAAAACGCAATTTAATTGCGTTTTTCGAAGCAAATAATTTGTTGGCTTTTTGCCTTCTCCATTGTGGATAATGTGTCAGGCAGTGACATATAAGTGGCTTATTTATTCCTTTGGAATATTTACAAACCATTATTAACTGCTTATAATATACTTATCAGTATCTCATCAGTTACTTATCAGTAAAAATTAAATAAGGAGTGGTATTTATGGCACAGGGACGAGTAGTTGTATTAAATGAAGCAAGAGTCGGAAAAGAAAATGAATGGCAGCTTTGTTTCCAGTACTGCCGTTACGAATACGGTGATAAAGACAATTCCGAGGATAACGGCTATCGCTTTATCTGGCGAAGACCCGACGGCACAATGCAGGCGGCAAGAGGACAGGCAAGAATACCTTCTATAGCCGATATTCAGTTTCTTACAGGAAAGGCAATAGCCGAAGGCTGGGGAAACCATGATGACGGCATACTAAGTTTCTGAGAAAAAAAGTTAAAAATGATAAATAATATTCATACCATAGATAAAGTTATTTTTGTAATACAGAATGGTTTTTGCCTTCTCCCCGGTGGAGAAGGTGTCACGCAAGTGACGGATGAGGGGAAATATAAAACAATTTAATTTTTAACTTTATATTTTATATTAAACATAAAAATCCATTCAAAATAAAATTTTGAATGGATTTTATTAAAGTTTAGGTCCACCCTTTTCAAAGGGTGGCAGAGTTTGAGACAGAGTCTCAAGGTTTTAACAGGGTGTGGAGCAGAGTCCCACGGTCTTAATCTTTTAAATCTTAAAATTCCTTCATAAGATTTACCATTTCAATGGCACTTAAAGCACAGTCGTAACCCTTGTTGCCTGCCTTTGTTCCGGCTCTTTCTATAGCCTGCTCAATGTTTTCTGTTGTTACTACACCGAATAATACAGGCATTTTGTATTTAAGCCCAACCTGTGCAACACCCTTTGAAACTTCGTTGCATACATAATCGTAGTGGCTTGTTGCACCTCTTATAACAGCACCGAGACATATAATTGCATCATATTTTTCGCTTTCTGCCATTTTTTCAGCTATTACAGGTATCTCAAACGCACCCGGAACCCATGCAAGTGAAATATCGTCATCTTCAACACCGTGACGAACAAGACCGTCTCTTGCACCGGAAACTAATTTTGATACTATAAACTCATTAAATCTTGCGGCAACAATGCCAACCTTCATTTTCTGACCAATTACTTTTCCTTCTAAAACCTTCATTTTTATTTCCTCCTCGTTTATATAAAAATCTCTTAATTATGTTTATTACAAATGGAGCATATGTCCCATTTTTTCTTTCTTAACCTTCATATAAAAATCGGCCTGATGCATATGCTTCGGCTCTATAGGCACTCTTTCCACTATCTCTATGCCGTAGTCCGAAAGACCGTCTATTTTAAGCGGATTGTTTGTCATTATTTTTAACTTCTGCATACCCAAGTCTTTTATAATCTGTGCTCCTGAGCTGTAGTCTCTTAAATCCGGCGGAAATCCAAGAGCAATGTTTGCCTCAACGGTATCCATTCCTTCGTCCTGCAATTTGTATGCCTTTATCTTGTTTATAATGCCTATTCCTCTGCCTTCCTGTCTTAAATAAACCAAAGCACCTCTGCCTTCTTCGGCTATCATACGCATTGCGGCGTCAAGCTGGTTTCCGCAGTCGCACTTTGCGGAACCAAATACATCTCCCGTAAGGCACTCGGAATGAACTCTTATAAGTACAGGCTCTCCGTCAGCTACATCACCCATTGTAAGGGCAACGTGCTGTTCTCCTGTTTTGGAATTTTCGTAGCCGTATATTTTGAAATTGCCGTATCTTGTAGGAAGCTTTGCTTCTGCGGCTCTCCAGATGGTTCTCTCGTTTTTTCTTCTCCAGCTCTGAATATCCTTTATTGTTGTAAATTTAAGTCCATGCTCTTTGGCAAACTCTATAAGCTGGCTCTTTCTCATCATTGTTCCGTCATCTGCCATAATTTCACAGCAAAGACCAACTTCTTTAAGTCCTGCTATACGCATTAAATCTACAGTAGCCTCTGTGTGTCCGTTTCTCTGCAAAACTCCGCCGGCCTTTGATTCAAGCGGAAACATATGTCCCGGTCTTCTGAAATCGGAAGGCTTTGCATTGTCATCAACTGTTTTCATGGCAGTCAAAGACCTTTCGTATGCGGAAATGCCTGTTGTTGTGTCCACATGGTCAATAGATACTGTAAAGGCTGTGCAGTGGTTATCCGTATTTTCGTTTACCATCTGTTTAAGTCTTAATTTTTCCGTATATTCCTCACTCATAGGCATACATATAAGTCCCTTTGCGTATGTTGCCATAAAGTTTACGTTTTCAGGTGTTGCAAATTCTGCGGCACAAATAAGGTCGCCTTCGTTTTCCCTATCGGGATCGTCTGTGCATACAATTATCTTGCCTGCCTTTAAATCTTCAATTACTTCTTCAACGGTGCTGAATTCAAACATCTGTTATTCCTCCCAAATATTAAAATCCGTATTTTGTAAGAAAATCCTTTGTTATTCTGCTTTCAGGTTTCTTTTCTTCTTTGCTTAAACCAAGGAGCTTTTCTATATATTTTCCTGTTATGTCGTTTTCCAGATTAACCACATCTCCCACCTTTTTGTCCAAAAGAGTTGTGTTTGCTCCCGTGTGCGGTATTACCGATACGGCAAAATCAGTATTGCTTACCTTTGCTACCGTAAGGCTTATTCCGTCTATTGCTATAGAGCCTTTTTCCACAATAAGCCGCAATATTTCCGCCGTTGTGCTTATTGTTACCCATATTGCTATGTCGTCTTTGCTCATATCACTTATAACGCCTGTTCCGTCAATATGTCCCGATACAATGTGTCCTCCGAATCTTCCGTTTGCCGCCATTGCTCTTTCCAGATTGACTTCACTGCCGTTTTTTAAACTTCCCAAAGAACTTCTTTTAAGTGTTTCGTTCATTACATCTGCCGTGAATACATTTTTGCTGTAGCTTGTTACCGTAAGACATACACCGTTTACGGCTATGCTGTCGCCCAAATGGACATCTTCGAATATTTTATTTCCTTCTATGGAAAGCATGGCACTTTTGGCACCTTTTTTTATGCTCTTTACCTTTCCTTTTTCTTCAACTATTCCCGTAAACAATTTTTCTTTCTCCTTTATATTTTCTTATAAGTAAGAAGAACGTCCGACTCAAACTTTTCTATGTCTTTCAGTTCAAAATTAAAACTGTCCTTAACTTCTTCAATTCCTTTTCCGCCTACCGGTGTTTTGGCATTTCCACCAAATATCTTAGCACCTATATAGCACTGAACCTCGTTTACTATGCCTTTTTCCAAAGCGGAATAGTTAAGACTTCCTCCGCCTTCAAGCAGTATCGAATCTATTCCTCTTTGTCCAAGCTCATTCATAAGAAAATCCAAATCCACATGACCGTTGTCTTTTTCCGTCTTTATTAATTCACAGCCCAGCGTTTTAAGCGTTTCTTCCTTTTCGGTATTTTCGTTGCAGTAGGCTATTATTGTTTTTATATCCTTTGCCGTTTTAACAATATTGCTTTCAACGTCTATTCTCAAACTTGAGTCACATATTATTCTTATGGGATTTCTTCCGTTTTCTATACGGCAGGTAAGCATAGGGTTATCTGTAATAACCGTTCCTATACCAACCATAATTCCCATAAGCCTGTTTCTCAGCAAATGAACATTATGCCTTGATTTTTCATTGGTTATCCATTGGGATTTTCCGCTTACGGCTGCAATTTTTCCGTCTATTGTCATGGCATATTTCATTACAACATATGGTCTTTTGTGGGTTATATAATAAAAAAACACATCATTTATGCTGTCACATTCTTCTCGCATAAAATCTTCTCGAACCTGTATTCCGTGTTCTCTAAGTATCTTTACGCCTTTTCCCGCAACAAGTGGATTAGGGTCTCTCGAACCGATTATAACTTCACTTATACCGCTTTCTTTTATTGCCTCTGTGCATGGTGGCTGTTTTCCGTAATGACAGCACGGCTCAAGAGTAACATATATTGTTGCACCTTTAAGCTTTTCCTTGTCCTTGCAGTCTGCAATGGCATTTCTTTCCGCATGAAGTCCGCCGTAATACATATGGTATCCTTCACTTATTATCTCGCCGTTTTTTACTATAACAGCACCTACCAAAGGGTTTGGATTAACCTTTCCAACACCTTTTTGGGCAAGCTCTATGGCACGTTTCATATAAAACTCATCATTCAACTGTATCATCTCCATAAAAGACAAGACCTTGGGGTTTCACCCCAAACCCTGACAATAAGGAACCGCAAAGATAAATGCGACGGCGTGAGCCGATTTGCAAAGCAAATTTCCTGACCGATTGAAAAAAATTGAGTAAAACTTTTAATATTAAAAAACTTTGATTTTAACAAAATATTTAATTTTTAATATAATTTTCGGTGGATACTTAAAAAAGAATTTTTTGAATAAAAAAGATGATTGAAATATAAAAAAACTCCGGAAACACAAAATATTTCCGAAGCGGCATGACAAAAAAACTAAACTCATCATCTTCTCTCATCCAGACTTTACTGTCGGTTTTGGAATTACACCAAATCATGCCTTGCGGCTCGTGGACTTTTACCACCGGTAGGGAATTTCACCCCGCCCCGAAGATTTATTATTAAACTGTTTGTATAATAACACATAAATTATATTAATTCAATAGAAATTGAAATATTTTTTATGGCAGATATTTCTCAAAACGAATGAAACACTAATTACTAAGTATTTATTATAAATACAATCATTATTATCGGAAATAAAATAAAAATCAACTGTAAAATAAATTTATATTTATCGGACTGAAATCATAACCCCTCAGTCACTGCGTGACAGCTCCCCTTTCATGGGAGCCTTCCCAAATCGAAA
>CAKQPE010000010.1 GCA_934256695.1 uncultured Eubacteriales bacterium | reverse complement strand
GAAGATATGCTTGAACGGGATATTGAGCAGGCACTGGTTCGGGATGTCACAAAGCTTCTTCTGGAGCTTGGAACAGGATTTGCATTTCTGGGCAATCAGTATCACCTGAATGTAGGTGGTGATGATTTTTACATTGATTTGTTATTCTATAACCTGAACCTTCGCTGTTATGTGGTTATTGAATTGAAAACCGGTGATTTCAAACCGGAATATGCCGGTCAGCTAAATTTCTATCTGTCAGCCGTGGATGGCATTTTGAAAAAAGAGCAGGATAATCCATCTATTGGTTTGCTGCTGTGCAAAAGCAAGAATAATGTGGTTGCAGAATATTCTCTCAAGGATATTTCAAAGCCGATTGGTGTAAGTGAATATAAAATAACCAGCAGTCTGCCGGATGATCTGGAAAAGCAACTGCCATCTGTTGAGGATATTCAGAAACGGATTAAGTAAATCTGGTTTCAAAATTGAAAGAAGAATGCACAAATTTACACATTTTGCGGATGATATTATGCGAAAATAAGCCAACTTATGCCAGAAAGCAAAAAATCACATAGACCTACAAAGCCCGAAATATCAAGAAAAACTAAGAAATGCGAGGTTATGCAACAATGATAAAAGTGCTTTTTATCTGCCACGGCAATAAATAATATAATTTAGAAACCATATGTAATAAAATTCACCTTATTAATAACATAAAACCCCACCTATATAATAAAGCATTTTAAAAATATGAAATAAATAAAACAATTCAACTATAAAAATCAAGAGCCATTTTAGTTTTGAACTATTCTGAAAATTCAGATCAAAAATCTGATGTTTTGGAAAAAAGTTTAGACTAAGATGGCTTTTTCTTATGCAATAAAAAATTTAAAAAAAATTTTTCAAAAAATTCGATAATTTTAAATTTTTGTCGGGATATTATATGCGAGGTAAATTCGCAGGGATATTTGAAAATCGAATACGCAACTTGCAGATAACATTTAAAGAAACTTCTGTTCAGCCACAGTCCGAGCGTGATAACAACCGTCGCAGGCAATGGGAGCAGGTCGCCGGGAGGGGACAGGTGGGATTCCTATGGGCATTTTGCCGTCTGCAAGTATTGAAAAAAATAAGTACGAATATAAATATAAAAAACGAAAAGGTGATTCTATGAATACCGTACAGGCAGAAAATATTTATACCTTTGAGGATAAGAATGAGCGTGAGGAAAAACTTAAAGAGCTTATTATAGAGTATATTAAAAAACAGACTTTATAAATATGTGCAGATGATTTTTTGCACCGGAGTATGGTTAAGGCTTATAATTCGGTTAAGAAAATTCATCTGTCCCTTTTTACGGAGGGATTTAATTATGCGAGAGTTTTTATCCGAAAATGAAAGTTTTAAAAATACCGATGTTGCGGCTTTGTATTTAAGACTGTCAAAAGAGGATATTGATAAAATAAACGGAGGTGACGACAGCGAGAGTATAAAAAACCAGAGAATATTGCTTACCGATGAAGCATTAAAAAGAGGGTTTGTGATAGCAGATGTGTATTCCGATGATGATTATTCAGGAACGGACAGCGAAAGACCTGCCTTTAAAAGACTTATTGAGGACGCAAAGCTGAAAAAATTCAATGTTATTTTGTGCAAGTCACAGTCACGTTTTACAAGAGATATGGAAACCGCTGAAAAATATATAAACAGAATATTTCCTTTGCTGGGAATACGTTTTATAAGCATTGTTGACAATATCGACACAAACATTAAAGGAAATAAAAAAGCCCGACAAATAAATGCACTTATAAACGAATGGTATGTTGAAGATTTATCGGACAATATAAGAAGTGTATTTCGTGCAAAAATGCAGTTGGGGCAATTTCTAGGTTCTTTTGCGTCATATGGCTACAAAAGAGATGAAAATGACAGGCACAAAATTGTTATAGATGAAGAAGCAGCAAGGGTAGTACAAAAAATTTTTGACTATTACTGCGAAGGATACGGCGTAAAGGCTATTTGCGACAAACTGTATGAGGAGCAGATTCCCACGCCTTCGGAATATAAAACCGACTGCGGGTTAAATTATAAAACACCTTATTCGGGAAAATACAAGGTAAGGTGTTTATGGGGAACGACAACAATTAAGAGGATTTTAAAAAATGAAACTTACATAGGCACGCTTATACAGGGCAGAGAGAAAAAAGTAAGCTACAAAAGCAAAAAAGTTATTATTACCCCAAGAGAAGAATGGGTTATTAAAAAAAATAACCATGAACCGATTATATCTTACGAGCAGTTTTATAAGGTACAGGAAATGCAGCATTTAAGAAGAAGGTTTTCAAAAAAATCTGATAAAGGGAAACAATATCCGTTGGCAGGAAAAGTTTTTTGCAAAGACTGTGGTTCATCAATGGTTCGCAGCGGAACAAAGGAATCGGGAGATAACTATTTGCGGTGCAGACTTTCGAGCAAAACAGCTTCAAGGGAATGCACAGGGCATACTATCAGCTATTTTTCTCTTGAAAAAACAATACTCGAAGAATTGAAAAAACATATAGGCGAATATATGTCAAACCAAGATAATTTTAATGCCGTTGAAGAAGGAATAAAACTTCAAAATAATACCTTATCCAAGGAAGAAAACAAAAGAAATGAACTGCTTTCGGAACAGGAACGTCTGAATGAGGGAATAAAGAAGCTTTATATGGATAAGTATATAGGAAGTATAACGGAGGATATTTTTTACAGTCTCAAGGACAATTTTGAAAAAAAGATAAAAAACAATAAAAGTGAAATTGAATTTATCGAAAACAAGATTGGTTTTATAAAAAACACCGAGGAAAGAGAAGATAAATATAAAAAGATAATAGAGAAATGCACAAATTTTGAAAAACTTACAACGGAAATGGTTTTTGATTTTATAGATTATGTTGAGGTGTGCGAAAAAGACAAAAACAAAAATCAGAAGGTAATAATACACTGGAAATTTTAAATTTTGCTTTTTTGCCATGCCACACATGTGGCAGGCATAGCATCGTCAAACGGTATACTTTCCGATGGTATTTACAGCGGTATAGCACCGCAAAGCAATATAATTTCGCTTAAAATACTTGATGAAGCTGGACATGGCACACTTTTTTGGGCATTGGAAGCAATTAAATGGGTAATTGAAAATAAGAATAAATATAATATTCGAGTTGTTAATATGTCTATAGGAACAAATGACAAGACTATATCGCCGGCACTTTTAAATGCAGCAAAAACACTTTTTTTAAATGGCATAACAGTTTGTGCCGCTGCCGGAAATGAAAATAGCTGTAGGGTATCTTCCCCCGGAATAAGCCCTTATGTAATTACGGCAGGAGCGGCAGAAGAAATGGTAAGATTTAAGTTAAAATCAGGTAAGTCATATTATATTAAGCCTGATGTATTTGCACCTTCGGAGAATATAGTAAGCTGTAAGGCAGAAGGTTTTTCTTTTTCCGCATCTAATAGAAACAATGATAAAACAGTAGATAAATATTATATATCCATGAGCGGCACATCTATGGCAACACCTATGGTTTCGGCAGCAGCGGCTTTGTTATGCCAATATAATCCGAGTTTTTTGCCGAAAGATATAAAGAGAATATTTTATAAATCTTTAATTAACACAAATGGTATTTTGAATATTGAAAATTTATTTAGGTTTGTAAATTAAATATAAGCTTGGGATATTTGTACACTTATTGAAAAATAAAAAAGTCTTTAAAACAAAAATATTTTAAAGACTTTTTTATCGGCTGTATATATTTTTTCAAACATAACCCATCTGCCAAAAAATATGCACTTATAGTAAATAATAAATCCGTATAAACACCTGACTTTAAAATTTTTAATATAATAAAATTAATTTCGAATAAATATATTTATAGAAACAAAATCATAAGGACGGATTTTTATGAACCAGACAGATTTAGGCACAATGATACAGTTTTTAGGCACATTAACTCCAATTATGAATGATATTTCAAAGGCTGAAAGCTCGTTGAAAAAAAGTATTGAAAACAATTATCTTAAAAGAATTTATGATATGGCGGCAAACGAAAGAGAAGGAATAAAGAAAAAGCCTACAAAGGAAATTACACTTTTGAGAGCCGTTAAAAACTACGCCGATAAGCCGTCGGCTCAGATGATAGACAACATTATAAATACAATAGATATTATAAGAACTATAGATGCAGTACAGAATAAGATGATTTCTGTTGCCGAACATGGAATAGAAAGCCAGTCAAAAGACAATAATAAGGAAGAAATAAAGTTTTCTTTTATTACCTGTCTTATTATGGCTCTATATTTAATAAAAAACTAAATAAGCATTGTGGTTCTATAAGAACGAGAAATACAAAAAATGATAATCAGATACCATGACTTTTGCTGTGGTATCATAATACAGTTTGGGTCAAGCTTTTTGGATTTATATATGGTACTTATGTGTTTTTACATAGATTTAACATTTATTTTACAAAAAATGCCTTTTATTGATATAAACTTTAAAGTAAAATAAGTTTTAGTTATAATTATGTTAAAATTTAGCTGAAATTTATGGAGGTAGATTTAAAATATGGATATTTTCGGTGTGCTTTCTCTTTTTGGCGGACTTGCTATGTTCCTTTTCGGTATGGACGTTATGGGAAAGGGACTTGAAAGACAGGCTGGAAACAAATTACAAAGTTTGCTTGAAAAGCTTACATCAAATCCACTAAAAGGCTTTATACTTGGTCTTGGAGTAACAGCTATAATACAGTCATCATCTGCAACAACCGTTATGGTTGTCGGTTTTGTAAATGCCGGAATAATGCAGCTTAAACAGGCTGTAGGCATTATTATGGGTGCAAATGTAGGTACAACGGTTACATCATGGATACTGAGCCTTTCCGGTATAAGTGGAGACAGCTTTTTTATAAAAATGCTCAAGCCTTCGTCCTTTACACCGATACTTGCTGTTATAGGTATAATCCTTTTCATGACAAGCAAAACGGATAAAAAGAAAAATATAGGTACAATTTTACTTGGCTTTGCCGTGCTTATGTTCGGTATGGAGCAGATGTCCGGGGCTGTTAAACCACTTACAGATGTTCCACAGTTTACAAATCTTTTTACACTGTTTACAAATCCTGTACTGGGTATTATAGTTGGTGCGGTGCTTACTGCCGTAATACAGTCATCATCTGCATCTGTAGGTATACTGCAGGCACTTTCCGTAACGGGTGCGGTAACATATGCCAATGCTGTACCTATAATAATGGGCCAGAATATAGGTACTTGTATAACTGCGATACTTTCTTCCGTAGGTGCAAACAAGAGTGCCAAAAGAGCTGCCGCAGTACACCTTTATTTTAACATAATAGGTGTGATTGTGTTCTGTATATTGTTTTACAGTGCTAAGGCAGTGCTTAATTTCAGTTTTATAAATGACCCTGTATCGCAGGTAGGAATTGCTGTTGTGCATACTGCTTTTAATGTAACGGCAACCGTTATAATACTGCCGTTTTCCAATTTCCTTGTTAAACTTGCCTGCATGACTGTTAAAGACAAAGAAAACGAAACAAATGCGGAAGACAGTATAAGCCTTGACGAAAGATTTTTTGCAGTGCCGGCCGTAGCAGTAAGCCACAGTGAACAGGTAGCCGTTAAAATGTTTAAGATATCGAATAAAGCTGTAACAGAGGCAATAAGTGTAATAAAATCTTTCAGCAATGAAAAGGTAAGCGATATAGAAAACCTTGAAACAGAGGTTGATAAGTATGAGGACGTTTTGGGGTCTTATCTTGTAAAGCTTTCCAATAAAGATATGACAGACAGCGACAGCAGAAGAATATCGAGAATACTTCATACAATAGGTGATTTTGAAAGAATAAGCGACCATGCCGTTAATATAAAGAAAGCGGCACAGGAAATGAACGAAAAAGGTATTTCTTTCTCAAGTGAAGCAAAGATAGAGCTTAATGTACTTGAGGAAGCCATAAAAAGAATACTTGAAATAAGTGAGAATGCTTTTGAAAAAAATGATGTTGCCGAAGCCAAAAAGGTTGAGCCTTTGGAGCAGGTGGTAAATGAGCTTGCAAGAACCGTTAAAAGCCGCCACGTAGAGAGACTTAAAAACGGAACCTGTACAATAGAGCTTGGGTTTATACTTTCCGACCTTATAAATAACTATGAGCGTATAGCAGACCATTGTTCAAACATTGCCATAGCTATTATAGAAGTAAACAGGGGAAGTTTTGACACTCACGGCTACATTATTGATATTAAAGAAAGCAAGGACGGGGATTATACGAATATGTATAACGAGTACAGAAAAACGTATGCCCTCGGGTGAAACAGAACAGAACTTTTTTGAAACCTCAATGACAAAAATCATTGGGGTTTTTGTATTGCAGATATTCTGTGGAACTGTTACTGATATTATTAACAGGCAGTAAAAAGGGTCACTCATGGGACGTAGATTTATATTATACTAAATCCGATTTTATGATATTAATTTATTTTTAAAGGAGGATTTAAAAATGCCGAAGGAATTAAGAAGGGCAGTAGAATTGGAAGGCTCAAACGGAAGGATACTTGGAACGGAGGATTATATAAGTGCCGTAAATAATACGACCTGCATAGGCGGTTATATTGTGGCAAGCGGAAAAAGCAATTATAGGGATATGCTTGATTATTTCAAGTCAAATGCCGAAGGATATGCGGACAACATACTTGATGACATGAAAGAAAATGCAGAATATTTATGGCTTATTGACAGGGACAAGAGAGAAAGGTTAATTGAGTTTTTAAAAGGCTTGCGAGATTTTGTTAAATACTGCGGAGGATACGGCGGATATTTTGACAAAAGCATATCATTTTTGAATTTGTCGGAATACGAAACAAGAAGAAAATCGAATATCTGGGACAGTGATATTGACAGGGGCATAAATGTCATATATAATGGAGGTAAATCGAACATAAGTTCATCAGAAAGAGTATATCTTACAGAAAAAGCCGTTAAAGACGGAATTAACTGGACTGCCGGAAATGATGAGGACAAACAGGAATTTTTCAAAGAAATTTTAAACGGCAATGACGAAAGTGCTTTGATTGATATATGGCATATGTATGACTATACCTATAGAAAAAGCAGAAAACTTATTGGAAGAAACTGGAGAGATATTTTTTCGGAGGATTATATAGATTATTACGAAGAAAAAATTTTTAAAACAAATTTAAGGAAAGATTATCTCGGATATAATTCATACGAATACGAAAGTTTGTTCAAGGATAGTTTTCAGGAAATTTGTGATACCATAAACTCTGACTTTGACAGAGGTGCAAGAGGTACACACTTTGTAAAGGTGGATAACTACGAAAGAACAGAAAAACTTGCCGATGAACTGAAGCGGGTGGATATAGACATAACTTATATACTTCTTAACCTTAAACGCTTTAAAGCCGAAGATGTTACGGAAAAACTTATGGGTGTATTCAGAGAGGCAAAAAGAGAAGGAGAAAGGTTGAAGGAAAAGTATCCGGAAGCAATAAAGGCATTTAAAAACGATGTTTCTTCAAATGGACAGTCAATGGAAATAAAAAGACAAACAGAAAGTTATATTTATGAGTTTGAAGATTTAGTTAAAAGTTGGGCTCCATATGATATTAAACGAAGATTTTCGTGGTCGCAGGATTTACAGTACATATTTGACGGCAGAGTAATAGATTTTGATGATACGGGAAATATGGCATATGGGGTACTGGCAAAAGCATCGGGAATGTCTGATACATTGATGCAATTTGGAGCAGGAGTAATAAATGCTAAAGAAGCGTTTAAAAATAGCAATGGGAAAATAGAATTTTTAAAAACTCTTAACAGAGAGCTTTCGTGGATATTAACTTATGGTGATGACCCGAGAGATAACGAAGCAATTAAAATTGGTGTTGAGTACTATTATAGATTATGATATAAAAGGAAGAATACTTTTGAATAGAAAAAATGAAAGCGGATATTTTATATTAGCTGTATTTACTATATTTGGAATATTAGCAGTAGCATCTATACCGGGAATTATATTAGGTATAACAATGTCTTTAAGTAATACAAGAGAAGAAAATTATGTTTCAGAACAGATATGGAGTATAGCGTTTGCAATAATAGTATTTTATGGTATACCAATAATTCTAACAATTATTCAATTTTTTAGAAATAAGGAATTGTTTGCGATACAAACATTCTTTATTTTTATAGCAATAATAGCATTAATAACATTAACATTGAGTTTGTGTTGAGATATTTTTCAATACATTTAAAAGAAGATTCTCATGGTCGCAAGATTTACAATACATATTTGACGGTATGGTAATAGATTTTGATGATACGGGAAATATGGCTTATGGGGTATTGGCAAAAGCGGCAGGAATGTGGAATATTATAATGGAATCTGGTGCAGGAGCAATAAATGCATATGAAGCTCTAAAGGGAAATTGGAATAATAATAAAGATTTGTTTAAATTAGGTGAAGTTATTAGACGAGAAATGTCATGGTGGAGAACATACGGTGATGATCCTAGAGATAATGAAGCAATTAAACTTGGTGTGGAGTATTACTATAAATTATAATTAAAAGGATTGAGATGGTATGTACGGTAACAAAAATAACAAGTTTTCACAAACTAATATATTGTCATATATTATGTTTACAATATTTTGGATTGCTGAAATCTTTGATATTATTCTTATTATGGGAATTTGGCTCGGATACGGAATGAGTTTATCAAGTGCAGAAAATACAAGTGATTTAATATTTGCAGATATATTTTTTATTATTATTACCTTAATTTTTATTTGTATGATACCTGTTATATCTACGATAATACAGTTTTTTTGCAACAGAAAATTTTTTGAAATACAATTTGTTATTGTATGTTCTACAATATTAATATCAAATTTACCGTATCTTATTAATATACTTACAATTATTAAAAATTTGATTTTTAAGGTTTAAGATAAGAATTTTATGGTTGCAGGATTTACAGTACATATTTGACGGTAGGGTAATAGATTTTGATGATACGGGCAATATGGCTTATGGAGTGTTAGCAAAAGCTTCTGGTATGTATAATCTTTTAATGGAAGGTGGAGCTGGTATTATAAATGCAAAAGAAGCTTTGGAAAACAGCGGAAATTTGTCAAATAAAATAAAAACTATAATTAGAGAACTTTCGTGGATAGCTACATATGGAGATGACCCAAGGGACAATGCGGCAATTAAGCTTGGAGTAGAATATTATTATAAGCTTTAAATTATGAGTAGAATAATATGGAGAATAATCTTTGGTGGAAAATTCTTTCAGGAAGTCTGTTTATAACATTCTTTTTAATTGAAATAATTTGTATAATAATTCAATTAGTCGGAATAGTTTTTATAGGTGATTTTGGCAATGAAGGATTTAAATTATCAACATCAATTATAGTACCGATTATGACACAAGTATGCCCTTTTATAAATACAATTATTCAGTTTATTATTAATAAAGATTTGGCAAAAGTTCAATTTGTATGTATTTCTGTTATGTTATTAATAAATTTTGTTTTTTTGTTTTTATAATAGATTTTGATGATACAGGCAATATGGCATATGGTGTATTGGCAAAAGCATCGAGAATGACAGATGTACTAATGGAACTTGGAGCAGGACTAATAAATGCCAAAGAAGCTTTACAAGGAAATTGGAATAGTAATAAAGATATATTTGAATTATATAATGTTCTTGAAAGAGAAATGTCATGGTGGAGAACATATGGTGATCATCCGAGAGACAATGAAGCAATTAAACTTGGAGTTGAATATTATTATAAGTTATAGTTAAAGGGATTGAGATTGTATGTACGGTAACAGGAATGGCAAGTTTTCACAAACTAATATGTTGTCATATATTATGTTGACAGTATTTATAATTTTTGATGTTATTTCTGTTATTGCTACAGCAATAGCTTGGTTTATATATAATATAATTAGTAGCTATTCTGATGGGTTGAGTACAATCGGTAAAATAATTTTTATTATAATTGTTAATGTTATAATATATATTATACCTACTATATCAATAATAATACAATTCTTTTGCAATACAAAATTTTTTAAGGTACAGCTTATTGTGTTGTGTTATTCGATAATAATAACAAATGTATTTTTATTATTAATTTAGTAAAGTTTAAGCGAAGATTTTCAGATTTACAATATATATTTGACGGCAGGGTAATATATTCCTATGATACGGGAAATATGGCTTATGGTGTATTGGCGAAAGCTGCTGGACTTGGTGATTTTGCATTAAATGGTGGTGCTGGTGTTATAAACGCACTGGAAGCTTGGGAAAGTAGTAATGGACTAGCGGAACATTTAAAGACAATAGAAAGAGAAGTTTCATGGCTTATAACACTTTGTGATGACCCAAGAGATTTTATAGCTATAAGAAAAGGTGTTTTAGTTTATTATAAACTTTAAAGGATATTTATAAATATGGACACGGACTTATTGAAAAAGATTATATCTGTTATTTTATTGATAATATTCTGCATGCTTGAATTATATATGTTTGTGGCTGAAATTATATTATTTTGTGTTGGATTGGCAAGAGAAGGTATTTTGGTATCTGAGTTTATAGTTTTATGTCTGCAAGTATTGCCGATTATAGTGACAATATTCCAATTTGCACTAAACAGGGAATATGCCCGTACACAGGTTGGATTTATTATAGCGGTAGCCGGTTTGGGTGGAATTTTGTCAATGGGAGGTTTTATTTTTTATCCGAAGTTATTTTGATAAAGATATAATTAAACCGTAGTGAATATTATGACAAACTTTAAAAGAGTTTTGAATACTTCTGAATATGTAATATCGTAAATTGATTTTGCGATATATTTATTGTATCAGATTATTACGGTATTTATTATATTTGAGTTATGGATAAGCTTCTTCATGGGTATTCAGTGACGGCATAACAAAAGGTGAAACACCTAAAGAGATACTTTTAGAAATGAGTCAGTTTAATTTGGCAATTAATATAATACCTATAATATTAATAATTATACAAATATTTTTGAATAAAAAGTTTGCTAAAATTCAATTAATTATTACTACATTGGTATTAAGCATTATTGAAATGATTTTAATATTAACGTATTTTGGATTTGTATAAAAATATTTTAGGTCAATAAATATTTTGATGATCCGAGAGACAATGTTGCTATAAAACTTGGTGTAGAATATTATTATAAATTATAAATATAAAATTATGCAGAAAAATAAAAAAGAAATATTGAAAAAAAACAGGTATTGGTATATTATTGGTTATTTATATAATAGGCGTAATTAAAGCACTTGCATTAATAGTTGTTTTTACGGCAGGATTTATATATGAAGTAGCAGAAGATTTGCCGTTTACGGAATTTAATTTAAGTAAGGTAATTTATGCTGTTTTTGGAATAATAATGCTTAATTGCGATTTTATTTTATCTACTGTTATTATGTTCTTTTTAAATAAAAAGATATTTAAAATTTTATGTATTATTATGGTTTCATTACTGACAGTATTGATGATTGTAATGCTTCAAATTTAATATCAAATGCTTATAATATTACAATGGTTGTAAGATTTAAAATATATACCACCTCCGATTTTATTTCGGAGGTGGTATATTATAGGTTTTTTATTCTTCGACTTTAAGAAGTTCTTCGTCTATTACTTTCCAAAGTTCTTCTTTTCCTTTTTTCTCAACACCCGAAAACGGAATTACAATATCATCGGTTCCGAGTCCGAGAGATTTTCTTATAAGAGAAACCTGTTTTTGAATCTGGCTTCTTTTTATTTTATCAAGCTTTGTTGCGGCAATAACTATTTTGTATCCGTAGTGTTTGAGCCAATCATACATAACCTTGTCGTTTGCACCTGGCTCATGGCGAATATCTATAAGCATTACTATGCCAACAAGCTCCTCACGCTTTTGCATAAATTCTTCTGTCATTTTGCTCCAGCGTTCAATTTCCGTCTTAGGTGCTTTTGCATAGCCGTATCCCGGTACGTCTACAATATAAAATAAATCGTTTACGCCGTAGAAATTTATTGTTCTTGTTTTTCCCGGCTGTGAGCTTGTTCTGGCAAGTTTATTTCTGCCTACCATTGCGTTTATAAGGGTGGATTTACCTACGTTTGATTTGCCGACAAAGGCTATTTCAGCTTTGCCATCTTTAGGATACTGGCTGAAATTTACGCCTACGCAGCTTAATTCGGCTTTCTTTACTTCCATATTTTCTCTCCTTCTGCAACAGCATTATCAATAACTTCTTTCATTGTTTCCACAGGAATAAATGTTATTCCGTCTCTTATGTTCTTAGGTATTTCTTCAAGATTAGGCTTGTTTTCAAATGGAATAAGTATTGTGTCTATGCCGGCCTGTTTTGCGGCTGTTACCTTTTCTTTTAAACCGCCTATCGGAAGAACTCTTCCTCTTAAAGTAACCTCACCTGTCATGGCAACATTGCTCTTTATTTTTGCTCCCGTAAGGGCAGATAAAACAGCAAGTGCCATTGTTATTCCGGCAGAAGGGCCGTCTTTAGGCACTGCACCTTCCGGAATATGTATATGAATATCCGTATCTTTATAAAATTCCTGATTTGCTATATTGAATTTTTCGGCATTGGCACGAATGTATGTAATTCCGGCTCTGGCAGATTCCTTCATTACGTTGCCCATATTTCCTGTAAGGTCAAGATGTCCGTTACCCTTCATTATATTAGCTTCAATCTCAAGGGTATCTCCGCCGACGCTTGTCCATGCAAGACCGCGAACAACTCCCACAAGAGGCTTCGGATTGGCTTTAAGCCTGCTGAATTTTTCTGGGCCAAGGAAATTTTCGATATTTTTTTCTGTAATAACAGTCTTTGTCTTTTTACCGCTTAAAACATTAACAACAGTCTTTCGGCATATAGTACCTATTGTTCTTTCAAGCTGTCTTACACCGGCTTCTCTTGTATAGCTGTCTATTATTTTTTCTATTGCTTTTTCGCTTATGCTTATCTGTTTTGGTGAAAGTCCGCTTTGGTCAAACTGTTTTTTGCAGAGATATTTAAGAGCAATGTTTTTCTTCTCGTCCGGAAGGTAGCCTGTAAGCTGTATAATTTCCATTCGGTCTCTTAAAGGTCCCGGTATCTGGCTTATGTCATTGGCAGTACAGATAAAAAGTACGTCCGAAAGGTCATAAGGCATATCCAGATAGTGGTCTGTAAATGTGTTGTTCTGTTCTGGGTCAAGAACCTCCAAAAGGGCAGAGGAAGGGTCACCGTTATATGAATTGCCAAGCTTGTCTATTTCGTCAAGGAGCATAAGGGGATTTGTTGTGCCTGCGTCCTTCATGGCATTTAATATTCTGCCCCACATAGCACCTACATATGTTCTTCTGTGGCCTCTTATTTCAGCCTCGTCTTTAACTCCGCCGAGAGACATTCTTACATATTTTCTTCCTGTTGCCTTTGCTACGGATTTGGCAATAGATGTTTTTCCCACACCCGGAGGGCCTGCAAGACAGATAATTGAAGCCGAAGGCTTGTTTGTGTTCATTCTTACGGCTATAAACTGCAATATTCTTTCTTTTACGTCCTCAAGACCGTAGTGGTCATCATTAAGAATTTTTTTGGCAGTTTTTATATCTAAGTTTTCTTCGCTTTTTTCGCTCCAAGGCAGTTTAAGTACACATTCTATATATGTCCTTGCAACATTAAATTCCGGTGAAGCAACAGGTATTTTTGCCATACGTTCACATTCGTCAATTACGGTTTTATAAACATTGTCAGGGAGATTTTTTTTGTTTGCTCTTTTTATAAAATCCTCTTTTATACCCTGAATACCGTCTTTATCACCAAGCTCCTCGCCTATTACTTTAAGCTGTTCACGAAGGTAGTATTCCCTTTGGCTGTCATCGACATTCTTTTTTACCTTTGCGTCAATTTCGTTTTTAAGCTCAAGAATAACAAGCTCTCTTTTTATTATATCTATGACAAGCTTTATACGTTCGATTTCGTCTATTGTTTCCAATATTTCCAGTTTAAGGTCGTTGTTTATGTTAAGACCGGCGGATATTGCGTCTGCTGTTTGTCCCGGTGTTTTGGAGGAAACAAGGGTAAGCATAGCTTCACTGCTTGGTGCAACTGAATTAAGACGGTTATATTTTTCAAATTCCTCATTTGCAAGCCGCATAAGTGCCTGTGCATTAAGATCATCTTCAAAATCTCCGGGCAGACAGTCATCTATTATGTCTGCATCAGCCTTAAAATATCCGCTTTCCATGTTAAGGTTTTCAACATAAGCTCTGTTTAAACCTTCAACTATTACGTGTGTTACGTTGGCAGGCAGTTTTAAAACCTGTTTTATTTTGCATATTGTTCCCACAGAGGAGAGACTGTTTAAATCAGGCTCGGACTCCTCTGAATCTGTCTGCGGAACAAGGAAAATCCGCTCGTCATTTCCCTGAGCTTCGTCTACTGCATCAAGAGAAAGTTTTCTGCCAATAGGGAAACTCATTACCATATTCGGAAAAACCGTAAGACCTCTTAAAGGTATTACAGGAATATTTTTTAAACTCATTAAATAAATCACCTCAAAAGCCTATATAATCAGTTTATTATACACTAAAAGACAATCTCTAACAAGTAAAGACTTAATAGTGTTTTTTGATTTTTAAATTTAAAAGTTTTACTCAATTTTTTTCAAATGGTCAGGGTTTGGGAGTGGTTTTGCGATAGAAAAGCACTCACGATGTTGAACTGATTATATAATTTTATAATTATTGTAAACGTAAAACAAAAGCGTGCCATAAGGCACGCCAATGTTTTGAAACAGATTGAAAATCAATGGCCCGAAGGGATTTGAACCCTCGGTCTCCACTTAAAGTGGTGCTTTCCCAGTTAAGCTACAGACCCATATTAAAGTCTGAGAGGAACGGATTGTTAATCCAACACATGGGAAAGAAAACGATATCATTTCTTCCGTCGATTTTAATTATATTACGCATAACTATATATGTCAATAAAATACATATTATTTAACAATATTTAGTGTTTTGGTAATATTTGCGTAACAAAAGATATTGGGGTTTCACCCCAAACCCTGAGCAACTTTTTCAAAAGTTGCATCAAAACTTTTATCAAAACGCAATAAATTGCGTTTTTGGAAAAGGTAATAATTTTTAGCTAAAACAACCCTCCAACGATAATGTCATTGGAGGGTTGTAAATTAAATTCCTACAGAATATGTGGCAAGCCCGCTTTATTATTCCTTTTCTGTAGCTGAAATGCAGATTGCACAGGCTGAGTCACCTGTAATGTTTACTGTTGTTCTGCCCATGTCAAGTATACGGTCAATACCGGCAACAAGGGCTATGCCTTCTACAGGAAGACCTACACTTTGAAGTACCATTGAAAGCATAATCATGCCCGAACCCGGAACACCGGCAGTACCTATGGAAGCAAGGGTGGCTGTAAGCACCATTGTAAGCTGCTGGCCGAAGGTTAAATCTATGCCGAATACCTGAGCAATGAATATTGCACATACTCCCTGATAAATAGCTGTTCCGTCCATATTTATTGTTGCACCGAGAGGAAGAACAAAACTTGTTATTTCTTTCTTTGCACCAAGAGATTCACAACATTCAAGGTTAAGAGGAAGTGTACCTACACTTGATGCCGATGAGAAAGCCATTGTCATTGCAGGGAACATTCCTTTAAAGAATGTAATAGGACTTATTTTGCCTATTGTTTTTGCGGTTAAAGAATATACAACAAGCATATGTACTATGTATCCGATGTATACAACAACTATAAGTTTAAGGAGAGGAAGAAGAACTTCAACGCCGTTTTCGGCAACTACAGGTGCAATAAGAGCAAATACACCTATTGGTGAAAGTTTAATTACTATTTCCATTACCTTTATGCATACATCAGTTGCACTGTTTATAAAGTTTGCAAAGCCTTCACCCTTTTCGCCGGCAAGTATTGTGCCGAAACCGAAAAGCAAGGCAATAACTATTACCTGAAGCATTGTTGCATCTGCAAGTGGCTGAACAAAGTTAGAAGGGAATATGTTTACAAATGTTTCCATAAAGCTTGGAGCTTCTTTTGCTTCGTATGCAAGCTCTGCGGCAGAGAGGGTAAAGCCTCCGCCTACGTTAAGCACGTTTGCAAACACAAGACCCAGTGTTACAGCAACGCAGGTTGTTATGGTGTAGAATATAATTGCTTTTACACCGACCTTTCCGACTTTTTTAATATCCTTCATGGATATAACACCGGAAATAATAGAACATAATACAACAGGAACAACTATTGTCTTAATGAGATTTAAGAATATTGTTCCGAAAGGTTTTACATAATTTACCGCAAATTCAGGATTTCCCTGAAGAAGTATTCCGGCTATTATACCGAGAATCATGCCTATAAATATTTTTGCGGCAAGAGATACTTTTTTGCCTTTCATAAAATATCAATCCTCCATGTTAATGTTATTAGACTATATAAAATTATACTACAAAACATATCAAGAATCAACATAATTTTATTGTATTTTTAATGCAAATTGTATATTATATTTTTGTAATATACATATTATATAAATTTTGATAACTATATTTGTTGAGAAAGATGAAAAGTATTATGGACTAAAAGAGAAAGTTTATTATAAATTGAATTTTATATACCATAATTTAAAATTATGATATACTTAAGTATTAGTTTAAATATATATTTTTTTATACTATCTGTTAGTTTGGGGGAAATCCCAATGGTTATATGTTTGGAGTTTTACTATGGAAAATAAAGATATAAAGTTTACACATCTTCATGTTCATACACAATACAGTCTCCTTGACGGCTCGGCCAAAATAGAACCTCTTATCAAAAGGGTTAAAGAATTGGAAATGGACAGTATAGCCATTACCGACCATGGGGCAATGTACGGTGCGGTTGAATTTTATAAGGCGGCAAAGGCAGAAGGAATAAAGCCTATAATAGGCTGTGAGGTCTATGTTGCACCTAAAAGTAGGTTTGATAAAGAAGCTGTTTCGGGAAGCAACTACTATCATCTTGTACTTCTTGCGGAAACAAATGAGGGCTATAAAAACCTTATTAAAATGGTTTCTTACGGCTTTACGGAAGGTTTTTATTATAAGCCGAGAGTGGATTTTGAACTTCTTGAAAAATACCATGAGGGAATTATTGCCTCCAGTGCCTGTCTTGCAGGACAGGTGGCAAGGGATATTATAGGTGTTTCATACGAAAAAGCAAAGGAAACGGCATTAAGATATGACGCTGTTTTCGGCAGAGGCAACTTTTTTCTTGAGCTTCAAGACCACGGAATAAGAGACCAGAAAATAGTAAACGAGGCTCTTATCAAAATGAGTAAGGAAACGGGCATACCGCTTATATGCAGCAACGACAGCCACTATATATATAAGGAAGATGCAGAGGCACATGATGTTTTGCTGTGTATACAGACGGGAAAAACAGTTAACGACGAAAACCGTATGCGTTACGAAGGCGGACAGTTTTATGTAAAAAGCAAGGAAGAAATGTATGAGCTTTTTAAATACGCTCCCGATGCAGTTGAAAATACCCACAAGATAGCTGAAAGATGTAATGTTGAATTTGTGTTCCACGACCTTAAACTGCCGAGGTTTGATGTTCCGCAAGGGAAAACAACATCTTCTTATTTAAGAGAGCTTTGCTATGACGGTTTTGAAAAAAGGTATCAAGATAATCCGCAGGAGCTTAGACAAAGACTTGAATATGAGCTTGGTGTAATAGAAAAAATGGGATATGTGGAATATTTCCTTATTGTTTGGGATTTTATCCACTTTGCCAAATCAAACGGTATTCCTGTAGGCCCCGGACGAGGCTCTGCCGCAGGAAGTATAGTTTCGTATTGTCTTGACATAACAACCATTGACCCTGTAAAATATAACCTTATTTTTGAGCGTTTTCTTAATCCAGAAAGAGTAAGTATGCCGGATATTGACGTTGACTTCTGTTTTGAAAGACGACAGGAGGTTATTGACTATGTAATAAGAAAATACGGCGAGGATCATGTTGCACAGATTATAACATTCGGTACAATGGCAGCAAGAGCGGCTATTAAGGACGTAGGCAGGGCTTTGGCTATGCCATATGCCGATGTGGACAGAATTTCAAAAATGATTCCCACAGAGCTTGGCATAACAATTACAAAGGCACTTAAAATGAACCCTGAGCTTAGTGATCTTTACGAAACCGACAGTGCCGTACAGAAACTTATAGATACAAGCATAAGCCTTGAAGGTTTGCCGAGACATGCATCTACCCATGCGGCAGGCGTTGTTATCTGCCGTGACCCTGTTATGGAGTACGTTCCGCTTTATTCCAGTGACGGTGTTGTTTCCACACAGTATACAATGACTCTTTTGGAGGAACTGGGAATACTCAAAATGGACTTCCTTGGGCTTAGAACACTTACGGTTATAAGAAATGCCTGTGATGAAATAAAGCGTATCCACGGTGTTGAAATTGACCTTGAAAATTTAAACGATAAAGACCAGAAGGTGTATGACTTAATTGCACAGGGAAAGACGGAAGGTGTGTTCCAGCTTGAAAGCAACGGTATGAAATCTTTCATGAAAGACCTTCAGCCAAACTGCATTGAAGATTTAATAGCGGGTATTTCACTTTACCGTCCGGGGCCTATGGACTTTATTCCTAAATATGTTAAAGGCAAAAAGGATAAAAACAGCATAACATATACCCATCCGGCTTTGAAGGAAATACTTGAGCCAACATACGGCTGTATAGTTTATCAGGAACAGGTTATGCAGATAGTACGTGACCTTGCAGGCTACAGCCTTGGTCGAAGTGACCTTGTAAGACGAGCAATGAGCAAGAAAAAAGCCTCCGTTATGGCAGAGGAAAGAAAGAACTTTATCTATGGTACTGAGGACAAAACCGTTCCTGGCTGTATTAAAAACGGTATACCGGAAGATGTTGCCGCAAAAATATTTGACGAAATGACGGACTTTGCAAAGTATGCCTTCAATAAGAGCCATGCGGCCTGCTATGCCGTTGTAGGCTATCAGACAGCTTGGCTAAAGACATATTATTCCGTTGAATTTATGGCGGCACTTCTGACAAGTGTTATAGATTTTCCTAACAAAGTAAGCGAATATATAGAAGAATGCCGAAAACTTGGCATAGAACTTCTTCCGCCGGATATAAACAAAGGTTTCGGAAACTTTTCCGTGGATAACGGCAAAATACGTTTCGGCCTTACGGCAATAAAGAGTATAGGCGAAGGTGTAATAAAAAGCATAGTTAAAGAAAGAGAAGAAAACGGAGAGTATAAATCATTTACGGATTTTCTTACCAGAATAAGCGATAAGGATATGAACCGCCGTGCAATAGAAAGTTTCATAAAAGGCGGTGCCTTTGATTCTCTCGGTTCAAAACGTTCTCAGTATATGTCAAACTATAAGGGAATATATGACGGAATAACCCAGCGAAAGAAAAATAATATCGAAGGGCAGTTAAGTCTTTTCTCGTTCGGTACGGAAGAAAACGAAAATATAGATGTAATCGACAATTTCGGTGATATAGATGAATATCCGCTTTCGAGAATACTTGAAATGGAAAAAGATGTTCTTGGAGTTTATATAAGCGGACATCCGCTTTCGGAATATGAAGATATACTGAAAAGGAAAGTAAGTGTTTCCAGCCGAGATTTTATAAAAAACGAAAATGACGAGTGCAATGTCCATGACGGTGACAGTGTAATTCTTGGCGGAATAGTAAACAGCAAAAAAATCAAATATACAAAAAACAACAAGATAATGGCATTTCTTAATGTTGAAGATATGTATGGCAGTATAGAAACCGTAGTTTTTCCGAATACTTATAATGACTGCCAGAATTTTATAGAAACGGGAAGTATAATTCTTGTACGCGGAAGGGCAGATGTACCGGCCGATAATGATGCCAAAATAATTGCCGAAGAAATAAAACCGCTTTTGGAAAGCGAAGATACGGAAAAAGAAATTATACTGCCTAAAAAACAGATTGCCGATAAGCTGTATATCAAAGTAAAAGATATGGCACAGCTTCAGAAGGCAGTTAAGATATTAAAATCGTTTTCCGGCAATATCCCCGTAATAGTAAAAGTTGAGGAAACGGGTAAAATAATGAAGTCCGGAAAAGGCGGTTTTGTTGCGGCAGATGAAATGCTTATAGAAGGTCTTGAACTGCTTTTGGGCAAAGAAAATGTAGTAATGAAGTACAAATAAAATAACAGAATAATGTAAATACTAAGTAAGCGGAATTTATCAATATTGATAAATAAATTTCCCTGAACTTTAACAAGATACAATGACATAAGTCATTGTATCTGACAAAAGTTTTACTCAATTTTTTTCAAAAAATTGTCGGGGTTTGGGGCGGAAGCCCCAAGACTTAATATACAGGAGGAGAAAAATGAAAAGAACCAAAATAGTGTGTACTCTCGGTCCGGCAAGCAATACCGTTGAGAAAATAACGGAGCTTGCAAAAAGCGGAATGGACGCAGCAAGAATTAATTTTTCCCATGGAGATTATGAATCACATGCAGTAACCATAAACAATCTTAAACAGGTAAGAGAGGCACTTAACCTTCCCATACCGCTTATACTGGATACAAAAGGCCCTGAAATAAGAATAAAAAAGTTTAAGGATAATAAAAAAATATACCTTGAGTCAGGGAATATTTTTACTCTTACAAACAGAGATATAGAAGGTACGGAAGAAGCAGTAAGCGTTACATACGCAAATCTTCCAAACGAGCTTGAAAAAAACAGCAGAGTCCTTATAGATGACGGACTGGTAGAACTTAAAGTGCTTGAAATAAAAAATAATACCGATATTAAATGCGAAGTCGTAAACGGTGGTTTTGTAAGCTCAAACAAGGGTGTGAATATTCCAGATGTGTATGTTGACCTTCCTGTACTTACGCAAAAGGATATAGATGACCTTAAATTCGGCATTAAAATGGGCTTTGATTATGTTGCGGCATCATTTATTCGCTCGGCGGCAGATGTTCTTAAAATACGCCGTGTACTGGAGGAAAACGGTGGCAGTGATGTTGCTATTATATCGAAAATAGAAAACAGAGAAGGCGTAAAAAATATAGATGATATTATAGCGGTTTCTGACGGAATAATGGTTGCAAGGGGGGATCTTGGTGTTGAAATACCTATAGAAGAAGTTCCGCTTGTGCAGAAGGAGTTAATAAAGAAAGCAACAGACTCTTGCAAAACAGTTATAACGGCAACACAAATGCTTGAATCAATGGTATCAAATCCAAGACCTACCAGAGCAGAGGCAAATGACGTTGCCAATGCCATTTTTGACGGAACAGACGCTATAATGCTTTCCGGTGAAACGGCAAACGGTGCTTTCCCTACAGAGGCTGTGCAGATAATGGCAAAAATAGCCGAAACAACGGAAAACAGTATGGATTATTCCAGAAATCTTAAAAATAATTTTAACGGTATGCATAAAAATATGACAAATGCCATAAGCTATGCTGCCTGCACAACGGCTGCGGAACTTAATACAAGCTGTATAGCAACTGTTACAAAAACAGGTCTTACGGCAAAGATGATTGCAAAATACAAACCTGTATGCCCTATTGCCGCAAGCAGCAGTTCAGAAAGGGTTTGGCGACAGCTTAACCTTGTTTGGGGCTGTAAACCTGTGCTTGAAAAAGAAATTGCAGACAACAACAAGGTTTTTGACCTCGCTTTAAGCACGGCTGTAAAAAGCGGACTTGCACAAAACGGTGATACGGTTGTTATAGCAATAGGTGTTCCGGTAGGAGTCTCCGGCTCTACAAATACACTGAGAATAGATATAGTAGGCAATGTAATATGCAAAGGGACAGGCATAGGTGAAAGATGTGTTTCCGGTAAGGCGGCAGTTATAAAATATTCCGGTGAAGCCGAAAAAAAGTTCAAAACGGGAGACATACTTGTAACAAATAAGGTTGACAATTCTGTTCTCCCATATATAAAACGTGCCAGTGCTTTGGTTATAGGTCCTGTAGAAAAAAGCCATTACGAAAATGCAGAGCTTATAAGCAATATACTTGAGATACCTGTTATAATGTGCGAGATAAACGTAACAGATCTTATAAAGCATGAAACACTTATAACCGTTGATTCAAATAAAGGTTTTGTATATTTCGGTATGCCGGAAAGGAAATAAGATACAAAGCTTTTGATATAAACTAACTGTATATGGTTAAATAAAAAAAGTTATGTCACAAAAAGCCTTTCCCAAAGAAAGGCTTTTTGTAAATTCAATTTGTAATTAATCCTCCCAGTCTTTGCATACGTCAACCCATTTTTCGGATTTCGTAAGATAAAAAAGATCGTCACAGTTAAGTTCTATGGCAGAATTTGAGCTTCCGCAGGCAGGAAAAACAGTATCAAATCTTTTAAGTGATATGTCAACATATGATTTTACGTTTTCCGGAACGCCGAAAGAGCATACGCCGCCTACAGCGTGACCGGTGAGTGTAAGGGTTTCTTCTGGTGTAAGCATTTTTGCTTTAAGTCCGAATTCATGTTTAAATTTTTTATTGTCTATTTTTGCATCTCCGGCCATGCCTATTAATATGCATGAGTCATCTTTTTTGAAGGCAAGGGTTTTTGTTATTCTTGCCGGTATTACATTAAGTGCCGATGCAGCCAAATCAACAGTTGCACTTGATACATCAAATTCCATTATATCCTTATCACGGTTAAACTGTGAAAGGTATTTTCTTGCATTTTCGATAGACATTTGTAATCCTCCGTAAAAATATTTTAAAATCGGTTTATTTTTAAATATACTACAAAATTATTTAAATATAAAGAATTAAATAATTATAAATTTACAGAAATCCAAACTTTTTATGCTTTTTAAAAATCTGTAATATAAATGACAAAAAAATTAAGAATCTCTTAATGGATTTATATAGTTTTATATGGTAAAGTATAATTATAAATAAAAAAAATTACAGTTAAGGAAAGGAGGAGTCCCTTTGCCTGAAGATATTATAAAATTAAAAAATTTAAAAAAGATTTATCGAATGGGTGACGAAAAAATAGCGGCAGTAAACGATATTTCACTTAATTTCGAAAAACAATCAATTACCTGCCTTTTGGGAAAGTCGGGTTCAGGTAAATCAACGCTCCTTAATCTTATATCGGGGCTGGAAAAGCCTACAAAAGGGGAAATTATAATACATGGACTGCATGTTGAAAGAATGAATGAAAATCAGCTTGCAAAGTTCAGACAACAGTATATAGGGTTTGTTTTCCAGTCATATAATTTGCTTGGCAATCTTACGGCTTTGGAAAACGTAACACTTCCGCTTATATTTAAAAACGTAAAAAAGAAAGAACGTACAGAAAGGGCAATGGAAATGCTTAAAGCTGTAGGGCTGGAAGAAAGGGCATACCATAAACCTTCTCAGCTTTCGGGTGGACAGCAGCAGAGAGTTTCCATAGCAAGGGCTTTTGTAAATAATCCCGAAATAGTTTTTGCCGATGAGCCGACGGGAAACCTTGATACAAAGACTACATATCAGATGATGGACTTGATGATGGGGCTTTGTCAAAAGAATAAACAGACACTTATTATTGTAACGCATGATATTGAGATTTCGGCATATGCCCAGAGAATAGTACATATATCAGACGGTAAAATAGAAAAGATAGATTATAACGAAAGAAATATAAAAAACAGTAATGAACTGATGACCGAAAAAGGGGAGGAATGAAATATGAAAAATACATCTTTTGCAAAAAGATTAATGGCTTTGTTATCGGTACTTATTATGGTTTTGTCTTGTTCTTTTACAGCTTTGGCAGATGACAACACAGACGACAACAAACCTGCCGGAACACCTATTATTTCTGTAATAAGTGGAAACAGCTATGAAATAGAACCGGGCAGTGAAAATAAAGTTGCAATAAGAATACGAAACACAAGTTCAAGTGTTGCAAAATCAATGGTAGTAATTCCTTCCGTTGCAGATGCGGCAGATAATCCTTTAACCATTGCAGTAGACGGCCCTTCCAATAGTATAGGAACGGTTTCCGCAAACGGCGAAAGAACAATAAACTTTATTGTAAAATGCGATAAATCCGCAGCAACAAAGACATACGGCGTAAACCTTAAATTTACATTTTTGAATAATGACGGTGTCAGCTACGAAAATTCTTCAACAATATATTTTAAACTTAAAAACACATCATCAACACCTGTGTTTAATTTTGCTAATTATAAATTAAATCCGTCAGCTCTTTCGGCAGGAGACAGCGGAACACTTACATTCGATCTTATAAACAGAGGCCCTCTTAATATGTATAATGTAGTGGTTTCTCTGGAAAATCTTGACCCGACCCTTGTTGGCGTAAAAGGAACAAACCAGAAAAAATTCAGCAACGTACATGCAGGAACAAGAGAAAGTCTCGGCTTTAATATCACAACAAACAGCGATATGGCAAACGGCAGTTATCCGATAACAATAAAGGCAGCCTATAATGATGAAAACGGAACTGCACTTACATATGAAGAAAAATATTTTGTTGTTGTAGGGTCTTCTTCTGTAGGCAATGCCGATTTAAGAATAGAATCAATGAAAGAACCTGGCGGAGTTTATGGTGTAAACCAGAATTTTGACGTAAGCTTCAAACTTAAAAACTACGGCGATGCCGCAGCGGAAAATATAAAGATTTCTGCTTCTGAATACGGTGAAGGCGGAAATGTTGTTCCTAAGAGCAACAGTATGTATTCCCTTAAAAAGCTTAACCCTAACCAGTCGGCAGACTATAAATTTACTTTTGCACCTACAGGCAACGCTTCTTCAAGAAACTATACAATAGAAATTAAGGTTGAATACAAAATCGGCTCAAAGGAATATTCATTTACACAGTATGCGGGAGCAAACGTAACAAACCCTAAAAAAGACGAAGAAGATGATGATGACAAAAAAGAAAGCAAACCGAAGATAATAGTAAGTGATTATAAGTGCGACCCTGTTATTGTTATGGCAGGCAAAAACTTTGACCTTACAATGACATTTTTAAATACACATTACCAGAAAACGGTTAAAAACGTAAAAATGTATCTTACAATGGTGGAAGAAACTTCTTCCGAAAACGATAAATCGGGAAATGTATTTACACCTGTAAACAGCAGCAATACATTCTACTATGACTCCATAGCACCTAAGAAAACAGTGCAGAAAACAATGACTCTTTATACAGTGCCTTCCGCACAGCCAAAGACTTATACTCTTACGGTAAATTTCGAGTATGAGGACGAAAGCGGAAACGAATATACTGCCACAGAGCTTCTGGGAATAAACGTAAAACAGATTTCCCAGATAGATACAAGTGAAATATTTATACCGGATACATCGGAAACAGGTATGCCTATAAGCCTGTATTTTGATATATACAATACAGGTAAGGTTGATGTAAGCAATCTTAAAGTATCACTTGAAGGCGATATTGATACACAGAATAAGAGTACATATATCGGCAACTGCTCACCTGGAGACAGCAGTTATTATGAAGGAAGTTTTTCCGTAACCAATATGGGGCTTAACACAGTTAAACTTATAATAAGCTATAATGATCCGAGCGGTGAGGAAATAGTTCAGGAAAAGGAATATACCATAAACGGAACAGAGCCTATGCCTACAGATGATTTCGGTAACGGAAGTGACATGGATATGGATAATACTTCCTCTCCTTTAAGCACAAAGGCAAAAATAGGAATGGGAATAGGTGCGGTTGTTGGCATAGTTATAGTTGTAATTATAGTGAAAACAGTAAAGAAGAAAAAAGCAGACAAGTTCATAGCGGAAGATGATTCGGAAGGAACTGATGACAATGAGCAGCTTTGATTTAATTGATATGGCTGTGCGTAATCTGTGGAAAAGGAAACTTCGTACATTCCTTACTGTACTTGGTGTAATAATAGGTACTGCATCTATAGTTGTTATGATTTCCGTCGGTATAGGCATGAATGAAGGCTATAAAAGCCAGATAGAGGAAATGGGAAGTCTTTATGTAATAAACGTAAATGTTCCGTATTCCTATGATGCTGCTGCTAATAAAAACAGCGAAAAAGCCGTTTTGGATAAAGCAAACATTGAAAAAATAAGAGAAATAAGCGGTGTGGAGGCTGTTACACCTGTTGTGCAGGATTATTTTACCATAATAGACGGAAGAAACGTTTATGATACGTCCATTATGGGAATATTGCCGGAGACAATGGAGCTTATGGGCTTTAAAGTAAGCTCGGGAAGAACACTTCAGGAAGGCGACACAATGGCAGTTGTTCTTGATTCAGGTGCGGCAACGGGATTTTATAATCCTAAATTAAGCTGGCAGTATAGGTGGAACGGTTCAAACAACATAGAGATAAAACCTTACGAGGACAAATTCCAAATTACATACGATTACAGCTACGGCACAAAAGAAATGGATAAAACCATAAAGCCGAAAAAGATAGAGGTTGTAGGCGAAATGGATCCAAACGGACAAAACAGTTATACAACGGTTATGCCTTTGGAGGATGTTGAAAAAATAGCGGCAGAAAGAGCAAAGCACCAGAAGTCAATGGGTGACACAGGAAGAAACAATAATAAAAAAGGCACTTACGAGCAGGCTATGGTTAAAGCATATGATATGAATCAGGTTGAAAGAATACAGAACGAAATTAAAGCAATGGGCTTTGAAACATACAGCCTTGTGGATTATCTTAAACAGGCACAGGAGACATCTAAAATGCTTCAGCTTGTACTTGGTGCAATAGGTGCAATATCACTTTTTGTAGCGGCTATAGGCATAGCAAACACTATGGTTATGAGTATATACGAGCGTACAAGGGAAATAGGCGTAATGAAGGTTATAGGTGCAACGGTAAACGATATACGCAGGCTTTTCCTTACAGAGGCGGCTTTTATAGGGCTTATGGGCGGCATAGTCGGCGTAATCATAAGCTGTATAGTATCTAAAATAGTAAATGTTGTGGGCTTTAACATGGGGCAGGCAACGAATATGTCCGTTATACCGTTCTGGCTCGGATTTCTGGGAATAGTGTTTGCGGCACTTGTCGGTGTTATGGCAGGATTTTTCCCTGCTGTAAGGGCAACAAAGCTTAGTGCTTTGGCGGCAATAAAGACAGAATAGAGAGATAAGAAAATTTTAGACAGTATCCAAAAAGTATTTATACATGGAGGTTATATTTATGTGGATTGCAAGTATAATTATCAGCATAATATTTTGTTTAATGGCATGGAATTTATCAGTTAATAAAAGCAAAAAAACATACTTGGCTTCATTCGGTTCAATGTCATTTGCAATAATTACTTTATTTATGGAGTACAGAATGGTTTTGAACTGGGTAAATAAAGCGGATTGGTCAGCACTGCTTGATGTAATGCCGTCTATGTTTAAGGTACTTTGTGTTTATGTAATAGTTATTATGGCTGCAAATATTATTCCTATTGCGATAATGAGAGAAGAATAAACACTGTCTAAAGCCTTCTCCACGGCGGAGAAGGCTTAAAAACTGCGGATTCAAAAGTCGTCCCTGAAAGGGAAGATGTCCCGAAGGGACAGAAGGGTTAGTCTTCCCCTCGGTGGGGAAGATGTCACGTAAGTGACAGATGAGGGGAAAATAACGTAAAATTAATAGGATATAACCCCTCATCCGTCACAGCTTACGCTGTGCCACCTTCTCCACAAGGGAGAAGGTTCGTTGATGGAAAAACGGCTAGTCTACTTGATATTGGGGGTATTATTTTATGAAATTAAGGACAATATTAATGGCGATTGTATTGACTTTAGGTTGTAATAATATAATATTTGCAAATACAGTAAATCATAAATTTTATAAAGATGGAAGAAAAGAGATTAACTTCAGTGTAACGCCATATCAAAAAGATCAGATTGTCTATATACCACTTAGGGAATTTTTTAATATCAGACACTGTGATGTTATGTATAAGGCTCCCTATGCCATTATTAGAATACCAAATACATCAGGTGATAGAATTATTAAAATAGTGCCTGGTACAAATAGTATAGAAGTGAACGGGACTAATAGTGTTTTAATACATTCTACAGAAGTAATAAATGGTACTACTTATATATCAACAGATGATATATTTATTTTGGATAGTAGTAAAGAGCAGCATTGCGATTATGAATTAACTTCGGATGGAACAATGAATATATATTTTAGACATACTTCTATGTCTACAAAACAACATAAATGGATATATAAAAATTATGACGATTTTTTAAATAAAATTTTTTGTTATAATCTAGTACTGTTTGAACCAAAGGATTTTCATTTTATGTGGCAATATCCGTTTATGACAGAAAATACTTATGTTAATGAATTTACAAGAACAGACGGCACAAAAGAAAAACAGGAATTTTTAATGACAGATAGTTTATTTGATTATTATGAAGAAAAAAGCACAAAAGCTGTTTCACTTCCACTAAAGAATAAACAATACGAAATGTTATTTGTATCAACAAATGAAATCAGCAGTGATCTTTTAAATCGTATTCAAAAATACAAAGATACACGTAGTATTTGTGTGCATATACCCAAAATATCTTTAGAAACAAATGACTATGCATTATATATTAATGAAAAAGGTGTTTCAAGTCGTAATACTATTGATGAAACTACCGAATATATTGATATTTTAGGATATTCATATACTCCTGAACTTGTCTTTGATACACCGTTTTATTATTTTTTAATTGATACAACTAATGATAGTATACTTTGTGGTGGTTACTACGAATAAAACATACAAAAGAACTCAAAAATCCATTCAAAGGTATTTTCTTTGAATGGATTTTTAAAGTTTTACTAAAAATTTATAGTTGAAGAAGAAAATTCACCGTAAATTCTCAGTCCTCGCCTTTTTCAATCTTTTCAACATCATACGGTGTTTCCTGATATACGTAGTAGTTGAGCCAGTTTGTAAAAAGAATATTTGAGTGTGATCTCCATCTTACAAGAGGGGCATTGGCAGGGTTATCATCTTTGAAATAATGCTTCGGTATTTCCGGATTAAGTCCCTTTGCAAGGTCTCTTAAATATTCGTTTTTTAGTGTAAGAGCGTCATATTCGGAATGTCCCATTACAAATATCTGTCTTCCGTGTTTTGCGGAAGCTATGTATACACCGGATTCGTCAGACTCGGAAAGAATAACAACTTTTCCTGTGTTTATTATATCCTCACGGCGTACTTCGGTACGTCTTGAATGGGGAACATAGAACATATCGTCAAATCCACGGAGAAGCTTGTCGGGATATGGGTTCATATAATGCGGAAATACACCTGAAATTTTTTTATCAAGTATAATCTTAGGCACTCCGTAATGATAGTAAAGTCCCGCCTGTGCTCCCCAGCAGATATGCATTGTGCTTGTTACGTTGGATTTTGACCATTCCATGATTTCCGTAAGCTCCTGCCAGAAGTCAACTTCTTCAAAGTTAAATAATTCTATAGGAGCACCTGTTATTATAAGACCGTCGAATTTCTGGTTTTTTACTTCGTCGAATGTATGGTAGAAAGTTTTCAGATGTTCAACGGGAGTATTCTGTGCATTATGGCTTTTCGGGAAAAGCAGAGTTATTTCAACCTGAAGAGGTGAGTTGCCCAAGCGTCTTAAAAGCTGTACCTCCGTAACCTCTTTAAGCGGCATTAGGTTGAGAATGGCTACTTTAAGGGGACGTATGTCCTGATGGTAAGCTCTGTCCTCGCCCATGACGAAAATCCCCTCGTTTGAAAGTATTTCCTTTGCCGGCAGACTGTCAGGTAATTTAATTGGCATTAATATCACACCTCTCTTAATGTATTTTTTTATTTATTAATAACGTACTAAGTTTTCATTATATTTTAATTTTTCAATATTTGCAATCAATTTTAATATTAAACTTTTAGTTATGATATTTTTATACCGAAAATACAATAAAAAACCGAATTTTGTTTTTAATAGTTTGATTGTATGATATAATCCTAAATAATATTTGGGAGAATGCCGAAGAAAAAATATAAGGGAGGAATTTTAATATGGGGGAGAAAAATAAAACGGCAAAGGGAATATTGCTTGCTTTAAGCGGCGGTGTACTATGGGGGTTTTCCGGAACCTGTGGGCAGTATCTTTTTGATTATAAAGACATGAATCCGGAATGGCTTACTTCCGTAAGACTTTTATTTTCCGGAATAATAATGATTATATTGATATTAATTACCCAAAGAAAAAATATGAAGGGAATACTAAGCGATAAATATGACCGAATAGTTCTTGTAGTATTTGGCATAGTAGGTCTTTTAACCTGTCAGTATACATATTTTGTTACAATATCAAATTCCAATGCTGCTACAGGTACGGTACTTCAATACCTTGGCCCTGCCATGATAATGATTTTTATGTGTTTCAGATCGAAAAGAATGCCTAATATTAAAGAGCTGACAGCAGTAATATTTGCTATGACAGGCACATTTCTTCTTGCTACACACGGCAGTATAAATGAGCTTGCCATTTCAACGAAGGCGTTGACATTCGGTATTTTGTCGGCATTGTCTCTTGCGGCATATTCAATTCTTCCGGGAAGAATAATTGAGCGTTGGGGTAGCCTTACTGTGACAGGGCTTGGAATGTTTATTGCGGGAGTTGTATTTACGCTTATTGTACGTACATGGACTATAAAACAAAGTCTTGATTTCGGAGCTGTTTTTGTTGTACTGCTTATAATAATATTCGGTACGGTAATACCTTTTACAACTTATCTTAAAAGTGTAAGCTATATAGGTGCGGCTAAGGCAAGTATGATTTCATGTATGGAGCCTCTTTCTGCAACGATTATATCGGCTATTTGGCTTAAAAATAAGTTTATGCCTATTGATATTTTGGGTTTTGCACTTATAATAATAACGGTTTTAATGCTTTCTTTTAAAGGAAAAAACAGTAAAAATTGACGGTGATAAATATGTTTTCAAAAAGCTATATACTTATAAATAAATATATAAAATCCCATAAAAATTTAGAGAAGATGGTTGTTTTTATGGAAAATCAATCTCCAAAACCTGTCATGTGGATATTTTACGGCATGATATTAATACTTGCTTTAAAAAAAGACAAGCGTGTATTGATATGCGGTATTATACCTTGGGCAGATTTTTTTGCGGTTACGAAAATACGTAATTTTATAGACAGAAAACGTCCTTTTGAGAAACTTGGCTTTGAGCCGATAGTCAGCCATTCCGGCGGAAAATCATGCCCAAGCAGACATGCATCAAGCTCTGTTATAATAACTATGGCGGTTTATTTTGTTTCGCCTTTCTGGGGAATAATAACGGGTATTGTGAGCTTTTTTGTCTGTCTTTCAAGGGTTCTTACGGGAGTACATTATTTAACCGATGTTCTTGCGGCATCTGCCATAAGTATAGCAATAGGAAAGATTACGTTTTTCGGGATATTTAAAAAGAAATAAATGCAGTATACAAAAGGAAAGAGGTTATCTGAAATGAACAGAAGTCTTACGGAAGGCTCCATAACAAAAACAATGCTTTTGTTTTCTGTGCCTATGATAGTGGGAGACCTTTTGCAGCAGTTTTACAATATAGCCGATACATTTATTGTGGGCAGATTTGTAGGCTCATCAGCATTGGCGGCAGTAGGTTCTGCTTATGCATTAATGATATTTCTTACATCAATAATAATAGGTCTTTCTATGGGCAGTTCCGCACTTTTTTCAATATGTTTCGGGCAGAAAAATATGGATAAACTGAGAAACTGTATATTTGCTGCATTTTTGATAATAGGTGCTACAACGGTGGTTTTGAATATACTTGCATTTTTGTTTATAGACCCTATACTTATATTTTTAAAAACTCCGTCTGAAATATATGACATGATGAGAAGTTATGTTTTTATAATATTTACGGGACTTTGTGCTACATTTTTCTATAACTTCTTTGCTTCTCTTTTAAGGTCAATAGGAAACTCCTTTATACCCCTTGTGTTTCTTGCTGTATCGGCAGTGCTTAACATAGTTCTTGACCTTTTGTTTGTGGTTAAGTTTAATTGGAGTGTTGAAGGTGCGGCAATAGCTACGGTTATATCACAGTATGTTTCCGGTATCGGAATAACTTTTTATACACTTGTGTATTTTCCGGAACTCAGAGTCAGAAAAAGCAATATGTATATACGTAAAAATGTTATATCGGAGCTTTCGCAGTTTTCATTTCTTACCTGCTTACAGCAGTCGGTTATGAATTTCGGAATACTTATGGTACAGGGACTTGTAAACAGCTTCGGTACGGCTATTATGGCGGCCTTTGCGGCAGGAGTTAAAATTGACTCTTTTGCATATATGCCAGTTCAGGATTTCGGCAATGCATTTTCAACATTTATAGCACAGAATTTCGGTGCAAAAAAGACAGAGAGAATACAAAAGGGCATAAAAAGTGCTGTTATAACATCGGCTGTATTTTGTATATTTATATCTTTTGTTGTATTTATTTTGGCAAAACCGCTTATGCTTATTTTTATAGATGAGTCCGAGATGGAAATAATATCGGCAGGAGTACACTATCTTAGAATAGAAGGCTTGTTTTATATCGGCATAGGTATATTGTTTCTGTTCTATGGCTTTTACAGAGCAGTCAAGATACCGGCAATGTCTGTTGTGCTTACGGTAATTTCTCTCGGAACACGAGTATTACTTTCTTATACTCTGTCACAGATACCGTCAATAGGTGTTACGGGAATTTGGATGTCAATACCTATAGGCTGGGGACTTGCTGATATTGCGGGATTTATATACTACAAAATACATAAAACAAAAATAGAAAAAAATATAATATCAGATTAAATAACATGAGAAAAAATAATTATTGGGCCTTCCTTTCGGTAAGGCTTATGGCGATTTTATAGTTAATAAAAAACTACCGTGACAAAGTCACGGTAGTTTGAGGGTGTCGACAAAGTCGACACCTAAGTCGAAATCAGGATTTCGACTTGTTCAAACAGAAGAATAAACAGA
>CAKQPE010000009.1 GCA_934256695.1 uncultured Eubacteriales bacterium | reverse complement strand
TTGAAAAGGCTCAAGCGAAACTTTTAGTAAAATACCGTGACAAAGTCACGGTATTTTGGGACTAAGTATTAAATTGCAAATAATAAGCCGTCCCTGAAAGGGAAGGTGGCAAGCGTAGCTTGACGGAAGGGTTTTAAAGCCTTCTCTCGGGAGAAGGTGGCGAGCGTAGCGAGTCGGATGAGGGAAAAATAAGAAAATAAATTATATGAAAAACATAATTTGTATTTAAACAAATCCCTCATCCGTCACTTCGTGACACCTTCCCCCAAGGGAAGGCTTTAAAAGCTTCGCAAATGGATTTCCGAAAAACGCAATGTAATTGCGTTTTGATAAAAGTTTAGGTCAAGCCTTTTCAAAGGCTTGCAGGTGTGGACGGAGTCCACGGTCTTAGTTCGATAAATTTAAATATTCTCTTTCCCTTGTTTTTTTATATTATACATCTTACTGTCAGCCTCATTGATAAAATTTTCAAAACTGATATTATCATTTTTATCAAACACACTGTAGCCAATGCTTAAAGACAGGCTGTAAATATTATTCTTTTTATTGTATTCCTTTTCAAGGAACTTAATTCGTTCTATAAGTATATTTATTTCATTACGCTCTTTTATATGCCCCATTACTATAAACTCATCACCGCCAAATCTGCCTATGAAATCCCTTTTTCTAAAATTTTCTTTCAATATGCCGGCAACATCAATAAGGGCCTTATCGCCTATACTATGACCATATGTGTCATTTATTTGTTTAAATCTGTCAACGTCTATCATAATTGAAAAAAGGTAATATTTTGCATTTTTAATATGCTTTACCTCCCACATAATCTGCTGGTTTATTTGTCTTTTATTAAAAAGCCCTGTAAGCGGATCTCTTAAAAGATAATTATTCTGGACATTTATAAAAAGAACCAACAGACTCAAAGCAATACTTATCCATATTACGGAAAGCCCATAATATTTCATCTGAATTATATTGCTTATAAAAACAGGAATAGGAAGAATTGCAAGTATGATATAAACATTCTTTTCACGCACCCTATCGGGGTATAATATTTCTTTAAAATCCAATAAAAGCCCCATAACCCAGTATATAAAAGTTAACGGAATCATAAGATAAAAATACTTTCCTCTTAAATAGCTGTTTGCATTTGTAATAGTATATATCCAGCCTGTCTTTATGCTTATAACAGCCAGACATACAACCGCCAACGCCGGCAGAGAAATAATAAATCTTTTTAAACTGTTCATCTTATATTCCGGATATAGTACCTTTATGCAATATATTATCCATAAATAAGCAAAATATCCATGAAGTACAAAATATACGGCACAACATACTTTGTTTATAGCTGCAAGATACCATATGTTATGATAGTTCAAAACATAAGTAAACGTATCAAGTGCAAACAACACAATATTTACCACAAGCATTTTTACAAAATACTGTTGTTCTGCCATAAGAATATCTCTCTGTACCCATAAGGTGTATATAAGCATTATAGAAAGCATTATTATTCCTACAATGTTTACTTCAATATATTGAACCCTAAAAAAATTCAAGCACACACACCTCCGGTACAGATTTTTAATGCAGAACACATTATTATTTACATAAAAATAGCCTTAAAAATAAATTTTTAAATTTATCTTTAAGCCATCTTGTAAAGCTAAAATATTATGATAAAAATTAAGATGCCCATATATAAAATATTTTATTAATATTATACAATACGAAATTTTATTTTTCAACACAATATCGTCTCAGCCATATAAGTAATATGTGTTTTTGTTATATAAAATCAGACCATTTACTTTTCTTTTACTATTTCATATGAAATAAACAAATCGCAAAGTGAATTTATTATAACTTTATCAAAATTCATAATTATCTCTCCTTTTCAAAAAATATATTCAAATTTATTTTCTTTAATTAATAATATACACTTCAATTATGTTTATCCTGTGAAAAAACATTGAATTTTTTATGTCCGAAAGCCTGCTCTATAAATAAATATGCAAATTCAAATTATTTTATGCTATAATTGCCTATATAAAATTAAAAGGAGCTGAAAAAAATGTTTTTTGCAGATTACCATACACATTCAGATTTTTCCTCCGACAGCGACACACCTATGGAGGAAAATATAAAAAAAGCAATATCTATCGGTCTAAAGGAAATAGCCGCAACAGACCACATAGATTTCGACTATCCCGATCCGGATTATCCATTCTTATTTGATTACGAACCGTATTCAAAAGAAATAGAAAGACTGAGAAACAAGTACAAAGGTCAAATAAAGATATTAAAAGGTGTCGAGATAGGCATACAGCCCCATGTAATGAATCAGATAACAGACCTTGTATCCAAAAACCGGTATGATTTTATAATAGGTTCAACTCACGTTGTTCAGGACGGATATGACCTTTGTGTCCACGATTTCTTTGACGGAAAAACTCAAAACGAAGCATACGGACAATATTTTGATGAGGTTTTACACAATGTTGAAAACTATGATTTCTTTAATGTATATGGTCACATTGATTTTATAAACCGTTACGGAGATTACCAAAACAAAGTCATTGACTACAAACTTTTTATGCCTACAATAACAAAAATATTCAAAACACTTATCGAAAAATCCAAAGGCATAGAGGTTAATACATCGGGCTACAGATATGGCGTAGGCGGGCCACACCCACAGTTCGAGCTTATAAAGCTTTATCACGACCTTGGCGGAAAAATAATAACAGTAGGCTCTGACACACATACACCTGAGCAAATGGCATATAAATTTGACGAAGCCTATAAAATGATTAAAGAAGCCGGATTTGACAGTATTACAGCTTTTGAAAATAAAGAGCCGAGACAGATTAAGTTGTTTTAAGGAGTGATAAATAATGCGAAGAAAAGACAGAGAAATGGACAAAAATTTTTCCCTCAGCGTTATAGACAGCAGTCCTTACGGAGTTTTATCAGCCGTTGACGAAAACCTACTCCCTTACTGTATTCCTTTAAGCATAGCACGAAAAGGCAGTACAATATATTTTCACTGTGCAAAAGAAGGAAGAAAACTCGATATTTTAAATTCCAATCCAAATGTATGCATATCCTTTGTTACCGACGTAAGCCCGGTTCAGGAAAAGTATACAACACTTTACAAAAGTGCCGTTGTAAAAGGCAAAGCTGTTGAAATAACAGATAAAAACGAAAAAAAGGAAGGTTTAAAAGCAATAACCGAAAAATTCGCACCGGACTTTATGAATATATTTGACGAAAGAGCCGAACAAAAGCTTTCCGTCACATCTGTATGGAAAGTCGAAATGGAAGAAATAACAGGCAAAGGAAACATATAAGAATAAATAAAAGGAATTGTGACAAAGTATTTTTGCATAATTCCTTTTTAATTTTGTTTTTTTAAAAAATATATAACAAATTTAAGTCATTTATTTAGTAATAATTTTCTTTTGGTTCTTTGATATATACATCTTTATATACGTTATTGTTATTAAAATATCAATCTTAATATTATTTCTATAAAAAAATTATAATAACTACTTAAAATCAATACAACATACTAAAATATGCCTATATTGACAGTTTAACTTCTCTGATGTATTATATAAACATAGTATGTATACAGTATTTTGTATATAGCTATTGCAGATGACTTTATTAAAAGTCTCCTAAAGTTTTTTTACCAAATTTTATTAACCGTGTGATTGGAACAGTTATTTTCCCTTAATTTAATTGTTCCAAAAAGTATTTTGAACCAAACCACTTCAAAATACAAAACCGACTTTTTAAAAGTCTCCTAAAATCTTTTTACTATGGTTTATCTAAAACAGTGTATTCGGAATAATTAAACTCCCTTATTTTAATTATTCCACAAAAAAACTTCGGAAATAACCACTCCGAAGTCTTTTTCTTTTTTAAGACAAGACCGTTGGGTTTCACCCCACACCCTACCAACTTTCTTGGTCAGGAAATTTCCTTCGGAAATCGGCTTACGCCGCCGCATATATCTTTGCGGTTCCTTAAAAATTGGATCAAAACTTTTATCAAATCCCATAACCAAGTCATGGGATTTTCGGAAAAATAAATTAACAAATTTAAATTTTTCCATTAGTGGAAGGTTTTAAAACTTGTTTTTATTAAAACATTTAAAATTATAAGCATTAAAAAAGGAATTATGCCGAAGTATTTCAGTATAATTCCTTTTTGTCAAAAGTTCATAAAGTTTGAAACAAAGTCCACTATTTTATTTTTTAGTTTTAGTGAAGGTTAAACCATGCCTTCATTCCGGGATATTCTGCCATATCGCCAAGTTCTTCTTCTATTCTTAAAAGCTGGTTATATTTAGCAACACGGTCACTTCTTGCAGGAGCACCTGTCTTAATCTGTCCGGCATTTACGGCAACAACTATGTCGGCAATAGTTGTATCCTCTGTCTCGCCCGAACGGTGGCTTACTACTGCTGCCATATTATTTCTGTTAGCAAGCTCAATAGCGTTAAATGTTTCTGTAAGAGTACCAATCTGATTTACTTTAATAAGGATAGCATTTCCTGCTTTAAGATCAATACCCTTCTGAAGTCTTTCTGTATTTGTAACAAAAAGGTCATCGCCTACAAGCTGAACTTTGTTTCCGAGTTCTCTTGTAAGAAGCTGCCAACCTTCCCAGTCCTCCTCTGCAAGACCGTCTTCAATAGAGATGATAGGATATTTTTCGCAGAGAGCTTTCCACATTTCTACCATTTCTTCGCTTGTTCTTATTATTTCTTTTCCTGCCATTTTGCTTTCGCCAGGGAAATGATATTTTCCGTCTTCTTCAGAGTAAAGCTCACTTGTTGCAGGATCAAGAGCTATTTTAATATCTTCGCCCCATTTGTATCCTGCTTTATCTACTGCTTCTTTAATCTGGTCAATTACATCATATGGTGTTGCAAGGTCAGGAGCAAAGCCACCTTCGTCACCTACTGCTGTTGAAAGACCTTTGCTCTTTAATACATTTTTAAGGCTGTGGTAAACCTCTGCACACATTCTGAGAGCATGAGCAAAGCTTAAAGCACCTACAGGCATAATCATAAATTCCTGAAGGTCTACAGTGTTGTCAGCATGCTTTCCGCCGTTCATAATATTCATCATCGGTACAGGCATTCTCTTTGCGTTAAATCCGCCAAGGTACTGATAAAGAGGAAGGTCAAGAGCCTCTGCCGCAGCTCTTGCTACTGCCATAGAAACACCGAGAATTGCGTTTGCACCGAGTCTTGCCTTATTATGTGTACCGTCAAGCTCTATCATGGCTGTATCGATAGCAACCTGATCAAGAGCGTTCATACCGATAATTTCTTCTGCTATAATTTCATTTACATTATTTACGGCATTAAGTACACCTTTGCCAACATATCTTTCGCCGCCGTCTCTAAGCTCAACAGCCTCAAAAGCACCTGTAGATGCACCGGAAGGAACAGCGGCACGGCCCATAATTCCGCCGTCAAGTGTTACTTCTACCTCTACTGTAGGATTGCCTCTTGAGTCAAGGACTTCTCTTGCATATACGTCTGTAATTTCCAAATAAGATTTCATTTTCAGCTTCCTTTCTTTATTTAAAAATTTTAATTTTTTATTATTCACCTTCAAGAAGTGATTTTCCCGTCATTTCTTTCGGAACGGGAATATTCATTATTTCAAGAAGTGTAGGTGCAATATCGGCTAATTTTCCACCCTGTCTTAATTTAATTCCGTCTGTATAATTTACCAGTATAAACGGAACAGGGTTTGTTGTATGTGCCGTAAAAGGTGTTCCCGTTTCATAATCTATCATCTGGTCACTGTTGCCGTGGTCTGCACAGATAAACATTACAGAGCCTGTATTAAGTACGGCTTCATAAACCTTGCCTACGCATTTATCTACCGCCTCTACAGCCTTTTCTGCGGCTTCAAGTATACCTGTATGTCCAACCATATCGCTGTTTGCATAGTTAATTATAATCAAATCGTATTTCTGGGAATTAATGCTTTCCACAAGCTTTTCCGTAACCTCGTAAGCACTCATTTCCGGCTGAAGGTCATAGGTTGCAACCTTAGGTGAAGGAATAAGTATTCTGTCCTCCCCTTCGTTTGGCTTTTCCACTCCGCCGTTAAAGAAAAATGTTACGTGGGCATATTTTTCGGTCTCGGCTATACGGAGCTGTTTTTTTCCGAGAGAAGAAATATATTCTCCCAACGTGTTAACCAGTGTCTGCTGTTTAAAAGCAACAAGCTTGTTCGGTATTGTTTTGTCGTACTCCGTAAAGCAGACAAAAACTATATCTTTAGGTGTTTTCTTTCTTTCAAAACCGGAAAACTCATTGTCGCAGAAGGCTCTTGTTATCTGTCTTGCTCTGTCGGGACGGAAATTAAAGAATATAACCGAGTCATTATCGTTTACTGTTGCGGTTCTTCTTCCTTCTTCGTCAACTACGGCACAAGGCACGATAAATTCGTCCGTTACGCCATTTTCATAGCTTTTTGCCATACATTCATCGGCACTTAAAGCTATATTGCCTTCGCCGAGAGTTATAACATCATAAGCCTTTTCAACTCTTTCCCAACGTTTATCTCTGTCCATAGCATAATATCTGCCGGAAACGGAGGCTATCTTTCCTACTCCGAGCTGACGCATTTTTTCTTCCAGTTCGGAAACATACTTTCTTCCCGACTCAGGTGGCGTATCCCTTCCGTCTGTAAATGCATGGACAAAAACCTTTTCAAGACCGTTGTCTTTAGCCAGTTTAAGCACTCCGTAAAGATGTGTATTATGGCTGTGTACTCCTCCGTCGGAAAGTAATCCGAATATATGGAGAGAAGAATTATTCTTTTTGCAGTTTTCCACTGCCTTCAAAAGTTCTTCATTATTAAAAAAATCTCCGTCCTCAATGGATTTTGTTATTCTTGTAAGCTCCTGATATACGATTCTTCCTGCACCGATATTAAGGTGTCCTACCTCGGAGTTACCCATCTGTCCTTCCGGAAGCCCTACGTCAAGACCGCTTGCATATCCTTTTACATAAGGATATTTTTCAATAAGAGAATCTATAATCGGTGTTTTGGCAAGCTTAACTGCGTTGCCTTCTGTTCTTTCATTTATACCAAATCCGTCAAGTATCATTAATACTGTAGTTTTCATCTGTCCGCCGCCTTATCCGATACTTTTTAGTAATTTACTATATTTTCAAAGTCCTCTTTAAGGCTTGCTCCGCCTACAAGACCGCCGTCAATATCAGCCATGGCAAAAAGTTCTGCCGCATTCTTTCCGTTTACGCTTCCGCCGTACTGAATACGCATTTTTTCTGCCGTATCCGCTCCGTAAACCTCTCCTACAACCTTTCTTACCTCTGCACATACTTCCTGTGCCTGCTGGCTTGTAGCAGTTTTACCTGTGCCTATAGCCCAGATAGGTTCATAGGCTATAACAACTTTTTCGGCGTCTTCGGCAGTTAAACCGTAAAGACCTTTTTTAATCTGCATACGGATATGCTCTATTGTTATATCCATTTCTCTCTGCTCAAGAGTTTCGCCACAGCACATAATAGGTGTCATGCCGTATTCAAGTATTTTTTTGATTTTTTTATTTACGTCCTCGTCTGTCTCACCGAAATACTGTCTTCTCTCGGAATGGCCTACTATAACGTATTTAACTCCCGCATCTTTAAGCATAGGTGCGGAAATTTCACCTGTATAAGCACCCTTATCCTCAAAGTATACGTTTTCTGCTCCGAGGGCAATATTTGTGCCTTTAATAACCTCGCCTACAGGAATTATATCTATAGCAGGCACACAGAATACAACATCGCTTTTATCCGTATCAACCTTGGCTTTAAGCATTTTTGCAAGCTCTACCGCCTCGGAAGGAGTTTTGTTCATTTTCCAGTTTCCTGCTATTATTTTCTTTCTCATATAAAAATCAAACCTTTCAAAAATAAATTATTTATCATTTACGGCCGCAACACCCGGAAGCTCTTTTCCTTCAAGGAACTCAAGAGAAGCACCGCCGCCTGTTGAAATATGGCTCATTTTATCGCCGTATCCAAGCTGGTTTACTGCCGCCGCAGAATCTCCGCCGCCGATTATTGTTGTAGCATCAAGGTCGGCAAGAGTTTTGGCAATGGCATTTGTGCCTGCCGCAAAGTTTTCAAATTCAAATACACCCATAGGGCCGTTCCAAACAACTGTCTTTGCTGTCTTTAAAGCGTCTGCAAAAAGCTTTCTTGTTTTCTCTCCTATATCAACGCCTTCCCAGCCATCAGGTATTTCACCTACAGGCACTGTCTTAAACTCTGTATCGTTTTTAAATTCTTTTACTATTACCGCATCAACAGGAAGAAGAAGTTTAACACCCTTTTCCTTTGCCTTTGCAATCATTTCGTTGGCATAGTCAAGTTTTTCTTCATCAAGAAGGGAGTTTCCGATATTTCCACCCTGTGCTTTTATAAATGTATAAGCCATTCCGCCGCCGATAATAAGAATATCGACTTTTTCAAGAAGGTTATTTATTACATTTAATTTATCGGCTACCTTCGCACCGCCGAGGATTGCCGCAAAAGGTCTTACAGGATTATTTACGGCATTGCCGAGATATTCTATTTCTTTCTCCATAAGGTAACCTACAGCCGATGTTTTGATATATTTTGTAACGCCTACAGTTGAACAATGTGCTCGGTGACTTGTGCCAAAAGCATCATTTACGAATATTTCCGCAAGAGAAGCAAGCTCCTGACTGAAATTATCCTCATTTTTCGTTTCTTCTTTTCTGAATCTTGTATTCTCAAGAAGAACAACATCGCCGTCTTTCATTTCCGCAACGGCTTTCTTTGCATTTTCGCCTACAACATTATCGTCTGCGGCAAAAACGACTTCTTTTTTAAGATACTCTGAAAGTCTCTTTGCAACAGGAGCAAGTGAAAGTTCTTTCTTTACTTCTCCCTTTGGTTTTCCCATATGTGAGCAGAGTATAACCTTTGCACCTTCCGAAACAAGCTTGTTTATTGTAGGCAGTGCGGCTGTAATACGGTTATCGTCTGTAATAACGCCGTCCTTTACAGGTACGTTAAAGTCACATCTTACCAAAACTTTTTTACCCTTAACTGCAATATCATCTACTGTTTTTTTGTTAAGCATATCAACAATTCTCCCTTCGGTTTTAAACGGTTTAGATTATAATTCCCATTAAATAACCGCAGATACATACATTTCCGTAAAAAATATTCTTATTTTGTATTTCTGCGGTTTTCGTACTATGCCAAAAGCTCGTTTTTCCGAGTTCATTTATTTATTATACAACACAGTCAATGAACAATCAAGTAAACTATACACTGATTTTGCACCAAAAAGCAAATATTTTTTTATCCTTTACTGAAATTTCCCGTTTTTTTGTTCATTTTTTTTACATTTTGAAATAAAAATAAAAAAGCGAAACATTTTTACGCTTCGCTTTTTATATCGGTGTTTATATTTTATTTTTTCTCTTTTATAATCCTGTTCATGGCAAATCCCGTTCCCAAAAGTGCATAAAAAGCAGGCATTACCTGGACTGTTGAGTCATTTACAAGGCCGCTTACCAAAAATCCGAATACAGCGAAAAATATTCCGGCACCCATGTATTTTATAAAGCTGTCATAATTGCATTTTTTATATATCTTAAAACTGTCAAAAAGATACATTGCAAATACAGCCAAAAGTGCAATCAATGAAATTACACCTGTGTTTACTGCCGCACCAAGATACATATTGTGCGGTTTATCAATCATTATTTTCTGACTGTCTGAATAGTAGCCTATATTATACCTTCCGGCATAATCGTCCTGTGGAAAATAAATTGCAAATGTGTCCGCACCGTGACCGATAAGTATTGTATGCTTAATAAGCGGAATTGTCCTTGACCAAATATAGCCACGGTATGTAGCAAAACTCTGGCTGTTCTTAAAACCGAAGCTTTCTATTTTGTCAAGCTTAATTCCCTGACCGGAAGGAGAAGCAAACCAGGTTTCACCGTTTATTGCGGCAAAATCCCATGTTGCATTTGCTGTTTTTACGGTTATCATATTGTATCCCGTATCGGAATTATTTTCTTCAGATACAGTCATATATTCCGTTTCGTTACCTATTTCTTTTCCGTCTGAATCACAGACACCTTTAAGTTTATCGTTTTCTGTCTTTATTGTAATTTCGTTTCCCACAAAACCGAATATAATATCTGCACCGTTTGTTTTTATATAATCAATATCCACATATTTAAGTCCTTCAGATGGTGTATCGTCGGCATAAGCAACAGATGAAAAAATATTTCCTTCTGCTGTGGCTGAACTTACTGAACTTACCTGACCCATTATTGTTGGCAATGAAACACCTGCCGAAATTACAATGGCAATAATTATAAGAACTATGCTTTTTGCCCATTTAACAAGATTTTTCCCGAAAACAACAAGGCCGAGAATACCTGCCGCCGCAAGACCGACCATACCGCCCAAAGAAGCCGCATTCCAGAGAGAATAGAGCATAAGTGCTAAAATGACTGTAAATACAATTTTCATACTCATTTTTTCATTTGCTATAACAAGCATTGCCGAAACGGCAATAGGGAATATCATAAAGAAAGACGAGTAGTTCTGGTTGCTGAAAAACCATCTTACGGCATCTGCACCCATTTTTTGGCTTAAATCCGCAGCAGATCTAAGACCGGAAGGAATATAGAGCCAAACGGGAAGATTGTTTATATCTATACCGAAAACCTGAAGTACGCCCCATACGCCAAGCAGTACACAGGCTACGGAAAATGCATAAAATATTGCTTTAAATGCTTTTTCGTTATTGAGCATATTCATTGCATAAAAAAGAATAAGCATATACCCTATAAGCACAAATGTACCTTCATATCTTTCGTTAAAACCGATAAGTGCAACCTGCTTATACTCTGCTGCCATATAAGAAATCAAAACAAATACGGCATATACTGCCATAGGTATATATACTTTGTTTTTATAAATCTTAGCCGAGCCTGAAAGAACGGAAATTATCATATATACTACAGAAATAATGGTAAGCACTATAAATACCTTCATTCTGAAATATGTATATATGTCTCCGTCATAACCGTTTCCCGTATACCAGAAAAAGTTATCAAGCCCTGTCTTTACTGCACTTCCTCTTATTAAAAACAAAAATACAGTTACCAAAAATATAATCGGCAGTGCGGCTGTAATATAACTTTTTTTATCCTTACTGCTCATTTTTATACACGTCCTTTCTTTTTTTGTGCCGTTATATCCTTATTCCCAACACCCTGTGTGCTTTCGGGAATAAATATAACCTTCACCGTCATCATTATAAGCCTTATATCCATAAGGAACGAATATCCCGCTATATACATCAAATCCCACATAAGTTTATCATAGGGATCTGTATTATATCTGCCGAGAACCTGTGCATAACCTGTTATACCTGCTTTTACTTTAAGCCTATATTTAAACTCAGGTATATATTTCTCATACTGTTCGGCTATTTCCGGTCTTTCCGGTCTTGGTCCCACAACTGACATATCGCCTTTTAATACATTCAAAATCTGCGGAAGCTCATCAAGCCTTGTTTTTCTTATTATTTTTCCAACAGGTGTTATTCTGCTGTCATTTTGTTTTGCAAGTCTTGCCACTCCGTCACCTTCGGCATTTACAACCATACTTCGGAATTTATAAACATAAAATTCCTTACGGTGTATAGTAAGTCTTTTTTGTTTATAAAATACAGGCCCTCCGTCATAAAGCTTAATGGCAAGAGCAGTAACAATCATAAACGGACTGAAAACTATAAGTGCCGTTATGGACACAACAAGGTCAAAAAATCTTTTTGAAAACTCATCTATAAGGGAAAGCTCGCCTTTGTTGCAGACAAGAACAGGCATATCCATAAGATTAAGTGCATATGAATTTTTAAGAACTATTTCCGACACATCGGGAATTATAAAAACCGGCATATTGTTTTCGAAACAAAAATCTATTATTTTCTTTTTTATTTCACTTTCAACATCGGCTATTATAACACCGTCATTGGGATTAAGATTTTGTAGTATATAATCAACACCCTCCTTAATGCCAATCTGTTTTGTTATGTGGAACTTATAATCATAATAGTTCATTTTCTTTATAAGTTCTGCCGAAAGTGCCGTCTCACAGATAACAGTCATATTTCTTATTATATTTCTCTTTCTGAAACGCTTATTGCACCATATTGTCCAGAAGAAAATATAGACCGTATCCAGAATACACATTATTATTATAGGCCTAAACTCTATAAAACGTCGGTCTATAAGACAGGTCTGGCAATACACAAAGGCATTTGTCATTATCATTGCCAGAAACTGTGAATATAAAATTTCAGAAATTCTGTAGTAGCCTATTTTATGCCCACCATATATACCGGTGACAAAAAAATAAACCGCCGCATACATACCGAACATAAGTGCCGTACCTTTTTTATAAAGAAATCCGGCACGGAGGTTGTATCTGTAGAACAAAAACCAAATTAAGGCAAAAATAAATGTCATTCCCGCCACATTTAAAAATATCTCCCAAACAAGTATAAACTTGTTTTTTCTTCGCTTGTCAGTCAAAGTAATTCTCCCCTAAAGAACCGCTAACAAAACAGTCCGTAATAAAAACATACTATTTTTAATTTTAACACCAAAGATAACAGTTGTAAACTGACATAAAATTAAAATAAAAAGCCGTTCGAAATTTGTGATTGTTATTTTTTATCATAATTTCCATTATTGCACAGTAATTTTTAAGAATATTTTTTAATATCAATAAATTAATAAATTTTATTATTATACAAATTTTTATTTATTTTTATCTTGTTAACAAGCTAAACACAATATTTTTTCATAAAAAACCAGCTTGTTTTTCTGTATTTTTAACGATATTTTATATATTTATTCTGTATTATCCAACAAATCGTACTCCGGTCTATTGACATTTGTACTCAAAAAGCATAAACTTTTCACATCGTTATTATTTTATTTATAGCTATAAAAAACGATAATTTTATACATATGTATTCTACAGGACAGAGCTATAGATATTCTCTGTTCGGTTATCAAAGAATTAAGCAATGACAGCACAAGCAATAATTATTTATTTTCTATTCATCTTAATTCAAAAAACAAATTTAAGGGGAGGTTGTTTTTATTGATAGCTAATTTTGTATTTAAGCTTGAAGGTATTTTCTGGGGTATGCCCTTTATAGTTTTTGTTATGCTGGTAGGATTTTATTTTACCGTTAAATCAGGATTTTTTACTTTCGCAAAATTCGGCCATATACTTAAACATACTGCCGGAGACATAGGAAAAACAGATGCAAACACAAAAAAAGCCGGTACTGTATCTCCGTTTGAAGCCGTATGTATTGCAATAGGCGGTTGTGTAGGTGCCGGAAACATTTCCGGTGTTGCCTCTGCCATAGCAGTCGGCGGTCCGGGAGCTATATTCTGGCTTTGGTTATGGGCTTTCTTCGGAATGATGGTTAAACTTGTAGAAACCTCTCTTGGTTGCCACTATCGTTCCAGAGACGAAAAAGGCGAATATTACGGCGGCCCTATGGAATATATGGAAAAAGGCATAGGCAGACAAATGGGAATTAAAGCCGGATTTGTACTTTCGGCAGCATTTTGTATAGGCTTTATAATTCAGTTTATACAGGGTTCTCAGGCTTACACTATTTCAGAAATGATTTACGGCTCTTTCCGTGTTCCTATGATGGTTACAACTGCCATATATACATTAATAATAATTTATGTTGTATGGAAAGGTACACCTCGTATAGCAAAATTTGCAACAACTGCGGTTCCTGTAATGTGTGTTATTTACATTATAGGCGGTATCGGTCTTATTATTTTAAACATAGGCAACGTTCCTTCCGTTGTAGCAATGATATTTAAGGATGCTTTTACAGGTACTGCGGCAGTAGGCGGTTTTGTAGGTGCTACAGTTGCACAGGCAATGCGTTCCGGATTAAACCGTTCCATTAACTCAAACGAAGCAGGACAGGGTTCATCTCCTCTCGTTCACAGTTCTGCCGATACAGTACATCCTGTAAGACAGGGCCTCTGGGGTGCATTTGAAGTATTTGTTGATACAATCGTTGTTTGCTCAATAACTGCACTAGCTGTATTATGTACAGGTGTTTGGTCAAACGGCGAAACCGGTGCTACTCTTACTATGACAGCATTTAAAACATCATACGGTTCTTTCGGTTCTGTTTATATGGGCTTTATGGCTATTATCTTTGGCCTTACAACAACAGCAGGCTGGTATACATACTATGTAACCGTAATAAGACATCTTCTCAGAAGCAAACCTGCTGTAAGGGATACTATTATAACAATATTTAAAATCTTATTCCCTTGCATGAATATATTTATAGTAGGATACATCACTATCGGCGGATATGACGCAAACCTTTTCTGGTCATTTGTAAGCTGCGTATTGGCAGTACCTGTATTTACAAACCTTATTGCTCTTGTAGCATTAAGAAAGAAATTCTGGGAACTTTTCAGAGATTACAAAGCTCGTTATATGGGTGTAGGAACTGTTGATCCTAACTTCTACGTTTTCTACGAAGATGATCCTAACGTAAGAAAAGAAGAAGAAAAGATAAGAAATATTTACCATTAATGCAATATAATTATAAAAAAATCACTCCGTTTTTCGGAGTGATTTTTTATTACTATACATTAATTTTATTAAATTAAAGAAGGTGTGATCTTATTTCTTCTCCGCTTAAAGGTGAAAGATAAGCAGGAGCTACATCAAATACAGTCTTGCAGCCTGTCTGACCTTCTTTGTTTAAACGGTAAGCAGCTCTTGCGTAAGCAACAAGAACAGAAGATGTGAAACCAGGATTTGAATCAAGCTTTAAGCTGTATTCAATAACGTGGTTCTGTTCTTTGTTAAGACCTGTTTTTCCTGTTCTTATTACAAAACCGCCATGAGGAATACCTGAATGATTACGTTTCATTTCTTCCATATCTATAAAATGAACTGTTGTGTCATAATCTGCAAAGTAGTTTGGCATTTCTTTGATTTCTTTTTCGATTCTTGCTTTATCAGCACCTTCTTCTGCCACAACAAAACACTCTCTTGTGTGTTTTTCTCTTGTTGTAAGATCAGGATTTTCGCCGTTTCTTACTGCATCAAGAGCAGCCTGAACAGGTATTGTATACTGTCTTGCGTCAATAACGCCTTCAATTCTTCTTACAGCGTCAGAATGTCCTTGGCTTACGCCTTTGCCCCAGAAAGTATAATCCTTGCCGTCAGGAAGAATGCAGTTTGCATAAAGTCTGTTTAAAGAGAACATGCCAGGATCCCAGCCTACAGATATAATGCCGACTTTACCGCTCTTTTTAGCAGCTTCGTCTACATTTTTAAAATGTGTAGGGATATTTGCATGTGTATCAAAACTGTCGATTACGTTAAAATACTGAACATATTTAGGTGTCTGAACAGGAAGGTCTGTTGCACTTCCGCCACAGATAATCATAACATCAATCTGGTCTGCCATTTTTTCAGCATCGTCAACGCTGTATACTTTAGCTGTTTTGGTAGCTATTTTTAAATCAGCAGGATTTCTTCTTGTGAAAACTGCCACAAGCTCCATATCATCGTTCTGTCTGATAGCGTTTTCAACGCCACGACCAAGATTGCCGTATCCTAAAATACCAATTCTTATCATTTGCTGGTCACCTCATATATAAAAATTTAAATTAAAATAATTTACAGAAATTTGTCATTCAGTATATCACAAATAACTTATTAAAACAACAACTAATGTATACATGAGGTAATTAAAAAAATATAAATTTATGGAATTAAGACCGTGGGACTCTGTCCCATACCCTGTGAGCCTTTGAAAAGGCTCAAGCGAAACTTTTATCAAAACGCAATTGCATTGCGTTTTTCGAGAGAAAATTATAAGTTATGTTATTAAGATTTGTTTTTTTCAAATTTTGCCGAATAAAATCTCTATTGCATTGATTTTAAAACGTAAATCCTGTATCTGTTGCCATAAATATTGTAGTAGCCTATTTCCGGAGGCACATGGAATGTGCGGTCTTAAAGAGATTTTTGAAGGTGCAGGGAACTTTTTTAAAAAAGTTCCTGCAAATTCCACTTTTCCATCTGGAAAAAATTAAATTTAATCCGTTTTATTAAAACTTTGATTAAAGAATTTTCCCCTCATCCGTTTCGGTTTGCCACCTTCCCTTTCAGGGACGGCTTTCGATTTGGGAAGGCTCCACTGAAAGGGGAGCTGTCACGCAGTGACTGAGGGGTTATTATTTCAGTCCGATAAATTTATATTTAATAGAACAAAGTTTTATCTTCATACTAATCGTCATAAGACTTTTTTTGAATCGCATGACTGTCGCATGATTTTCGGATATACAACAAAAATCCCATGATCAAGTCATGGGATTTTATAAAAGTTTTAATTATTAAATTATTGTATATTGCAGTAAAACTTCCAAGTTCTTATTACGCACCCTGAACTCTTTCATCACGGAGACGTCTTTCCTCAATAGCTTTTTCAGCTATCATATCTTTAACCTTCATCAGCCTTGTGGTTGTTGAACGGTCGTTTTCATCAAGCTTCTGCATAATGAATTTTATTGTCTCCTGATAGTTCGGTATCATAATATTTTCAAGGGCATTAACACGCCTTCTTGTTCTTTCTATCTCCTGTGCCATAAGCTGGGCACTTTTCTCACTCTGAGCCAATCTTAAAAGCGGTTCCATAGCCTCGGAAAAAGCTTCCATTGAAAAATCAAGTTCTCCCGATGTAAATGCAAGACCGTATGGATAAATATCGTCATGGTTATTTGCCGATTTAAAATCAAACTGCGGCACATTTACACTCATTATATTTTTCTTTGATACATCAACGGCTATTTTCTGCTTAGGCATCATAAGTGCCTCACCTATATATTCCTCACTCATTACGCCTCTGGCAATAATAAAACTTTTATATGCCTTTTCAAGTGCCGCTTCGGCTTCCTCACGGAGTTTCTTGTTTTCCTTAACTATATCAAGAAATTGCTTCATAAGTTCATCAAGCTTATCCTTGAGAAGTTTATGCCCTTTGGTTGCTGTTTTAAGCTGTTTTTTAAGGCGTGTCATTTCCATTCGGGTTGGATTAACATTTAATCTTGCCACACCTATCACTCCTTAGGCATATATTTTTCAATATATTCATCACGAATACGTTTAAGTTCGCTCTTAGGCAGAATAGAAAGAAGTTTCCAGCCGATTTCCAAAGTCTGCTCTATTGTTCTGTCTGTTCTGAAGCCCTGTGATACATATTCTTTTTCAAATTCATCGGCAAATTTAGCATATTTAAGGTCAATTTCCGAAAGTGCCGATTCACCGAGGATAGACATAAGCTCTTTTGCGTCCTTACCTCTTGAATAAGCTGCATAAAGCTGGTTCATTGTATCTGCATGGTCTTCTCTTGTTTTGCCTTTACCGATACCTTTATCTTTAAGTCGGCTAAGTGACGGAAGAACATCTATAGGCGGCTGCAAGCCTTTCTTATAAAGGTCACGGCTTAATATAATCTGTCCTTCTGTAATATATCCTGTAAGGTCAGGTATTGGGTGAGTCTTGTCGTCCTCAGGCATTGTAAGAATAGGAATCATTGTAATTGAACCTTCGATTCCTCTCTTTTTGCCGGCTCTTTCATACATTGTGGCAAGGTCTGTATAAAGATATCCAGGGTATCCTCTACGTCCCGGAACTTCTTTTTTAGCAGCAGAAATTTCACGGAGAGCCTCTGCATAGTTTGTAATATCGGTAATAATTACAAGTACATGCATATTCTGTTCAAAAGCAAGGTATTCTGCAGCCGTAAGAGCCATTTTAGGTGTACAGATACGTTCTACAGCAGGGTCGTTTGCAAGATTTACAAACACTACGGAACGGTCGATAGCACCTGTTTCTTTAAAGTCATTCATAAAGAATTCGGCATCTTCAAATGTAATACCTACAGCGGCAAATACAATAGCAAACTTAGAATCCGTACCTCTAACCTTTGCCTGTCTTGCAATCTGAACCGCAAGATTTGCGTGCGGAAGACCTGCCGCAGAGAATATAGGAAGTTTCTGACCTCTAACAAGTGTATTAAGACCGTCGATTGCGGAAACACCTGTCTGTATAAATTCCGAAGGATAGTCACGTGCCGCCGGATTAATAGGTGCACCGTTAATATCCATTCTCTTTTCCGGTATTATTTCAGGGCCGTCATCAATAGGCTTACCCATACCGTTAAATACACGGCCGAGTATATCCGGTGAAACGCCGAAGTCAAGACTTTTTCCAAGGAAACGTACTTTAGAGTCAGAAAGGTTAATACCTGTAGAGCTTTCAAAAAGCTGAACAAGAGCTGTATCTCCGTTTACTTCAAGAACCTTGCATCTTCTTATTTCACCTGTTACAAGTTCGATTTCGCCAAGTTCATCGTATTTTACGCCTTCAACTCCGCTTACAAGCATAAGAGGACCGGCTATTTCCTGAATGGATCTGTATTCCTTTATCATTCTTCCTCAGCCTCCTTTGCCACAAGCTCTGCCATTTCCGAAACTATTGCAGCCTCTATGGCATCGTATTCGGCGTCAACATTTGCTTCTTCAACATATTTTGCACGACCTATTTTTTCTATAACAGGCAGTTTTGAAATCTTATTTATCGAAACTTTCTCTTTAACGGCTTTAAGACCTTCATCATAGAATTTAAGTATAAGGGAAAGCATTCTGTACTGTTTATGCAGTGATGTATAGGTATCTACCTCGTGGAATGAGTTCTGGTGAAGGAAGTCCTCACGGATAGAACGTGTTACCTCAAGAATAAGTCTGTCACTGTGTGAAAGTGAATCAACACCTACCAACTGAACGATTTCCTGAAGTTCAGCTTCTTCCTGAAGGAGTCTCATTGCTTTTGCTCTATGCTCTGCAAAGTCCTCCTCTACGTTTTTGTCTGCCCAAACATCAATCTTATCCTGATAAAGTGAATAACTTGTCAGCCAGTTAATAGCCGGGAAATGACGTTTATAGGCAAGTGATGAATCAAGTCCCCAGAATACTTTAACTATACGAAGTGTTGCCTGAGAAACAGGCTCAGATGTATCACCACCAGGAGGTGATACGGCACCGATAGCTGTAAGTGAACCTATTCTATCATCTTTGCTTCCAAGACAATGAACCATACCGGCTCTTTCATAGAACTGTGCAAGACGGCTTCCAAGGTATGCAGGATAACCTTCTTCACCAGGCATTTCTTCAAGTCGGCCACTCATTTCACGAAGTGCTTCTGCCCAACGTGATGTTGAATCTGCCATAAGAGCAACACTGTAACCCATATCTCTGAAGAACTCTGCTATTGTAATACCTGTATATATAGACGCCTCACGGGCAGCAACAGGCATATCCGATGTATTGGCAATAAGCACCGTTCTTTTCATAAGGCTTTCACCTGTACGAGGGTCTTTAAGTTCAGGGAACTCAAGAAGAACGTCTGTCATTTCGTTTCCACGTTCACCACAGCCGATATATACAACTATGTCGGCATCCGCCCATTTTGCAAGCTGATGCTGAGTAACTGTTTTTCCGCTTCCGAATGGTCCCGGTATTGCTGCAACTCCGCCTTTTGTTATAGGGAAGAAAGTATCTATAACTCTCTGACCTGTAACAAGAAGTGAGTCAGGACTCTGTTTTGCTCTGTAAGGACGTTCTTTACGAACAGGCCATCTCTGCATCATAGGCAGTGTAACATCAAGGCCTTTGTCATCAGTAACAACACAAATTTCTTCCTCTACTGTAAACTCGCCCTCTTTTATACTCTTTATTGTTCCGCTGAGTTTAGGAGGAACCATTATACGGCATTCTACAACCTCAGTCTCCTGAACAACACCTATAATATCTCCGCCATGAACCTTATCTCCTACTTTGGCAGTAGGCTTAAAGTACCATTTCTTTTCTCTGTCAAGGGAATGAACCTCAACACCCCTGTGGATATTGGCTCCGCTTGCCTCATAAAGTTTTTCAAGAGGACGCTGGATACCATCATAGATATTTGATATAAGACCCGGTCCAAGCTCAACACTCATAGGACGTCCTGTTGAAATTACTTCTTCGCCAGGGCCCAGACCGCTTGTTTCCTCATAAACCTGAATTGAGGCTTTGTCACCGTGCATTTCTATTATTTCACCAATAAGGTGCTTATCAGAAACCCTTACAACGTCAAACATATTGGCATCTTTCATGCCTTCTGCAACAACAAGAGGGCCTGACACCTTAACTACTGTGCCTGTAGTACTCATTGTTTATCACCTGCTTAATTATCAAATTTAGGTTAATTAGTTATCTCCGAACAAAACATCTGCACCTATAGCACGTTTTGCCGATTCTCTGACCTCATTCATACCAAGACCCATACTGCCGGTAATACCAGGTATAACGATAATTGCCGGAAGCTCATTATCCTTATACTTTGCGATTGTATCTTTTCCAATAAGAGAACATTTTTCCGTAATATAAATTATCGCATAGCCCTCTTCAACCAGCCTATGTATCGTCTTTTTTATTTCTTCTGCTTCATAAACGGGAAATATATCTATTCCAAGAGCAGTAAAGCCCATAACGGAATCTTTATCTCCCATAACAGCAACCTTATACATAAGCATCCCTCAATCTTTCTTTTATTACCTCAGTATCTATGCCGTTTAATTTTCCGTTTACTATTATTCTCACGGTTTTTACCTCTGTTTCTACAGCATATATATATGCAAGCATAGGTTCTGCCGTAAGACTTTTATATTTTGCATCACGCATAAACGACATTAAATAATTATCACAGCTTTTTTCAAAGGCAGTAAATCCGTTTTCCATTTCGGCAGTCAAAGATGAATACGCCGTATCTTTAAATCCGCCTGTACTGTCGGAATTAAATGCCTTTTTAAATGTATCAATACCAACTGTTCCGCCTGAAACAAACACCCTTTCAAAATCTGCTATATTCTTTTTCATATTTTTAAGTCGTATATAGCTTTTAAGGTTTGTTATGTCACAGAGAGTCTGTATATAGTCTTTTACAAACTTCATATTGCTTTTTTCGGCAATTTTGAGCATATCTTTAAATGTAGCATTATCCATAACGGTATCTATTATCTGACCATTTTGTGTTTTGGCATATCCGTCATAGCTGTCGGCTATTGCCTGTGCCATTGTTTCTGTCAGTCTGCCGTAATTTTTCGTATCAAATGCTTCTTTAATCTCATTTAAAGGTATTGTTGATCCGCCTACAAGATATGGTGTGCCGTCTGTTTTTGCTATATCCCCCTTTACCATAACCTTTAAGTTATGATAATCGTTTTTAAGCAAAAATACATTAACAAAGTGTTCATCCGGAACAAGTTCCTTAACATCTGCATATGCCTTTGACAAACGGTTTGAAAGTGATTTTTCATAATTTTTTGCGTCCAATGTGCCTTCTGCACCGTATCCTGACTCGGCAAGAATTTTAAAGACCTCCGCCGTTGACCTTGCTTCTATAAGCTGTGTATAAATCTTTTCCGTAAGAAGAGAATTTTCAAGCATTCTTATTCGTGCTACAGCATAAGGATAAATTTTTTCTCTACCCATTACGGCACCTCCTTAAGCAAACAGTATGCCTGCTGCAAGCTGTAATATATCTTCCCGTTCTACGGAAATTATTGACTTAAAAGAATAGTTATATTCTATATCACCGTTTTTAACTACAAATCCGCCATCAATATCTCTTGTCTCTTCAGAAACCTTTAAACCCATTTCTTTTGCTTTTAAAGAAAATGTCTGTCTGTCATCGGAAGAAAAAATTATCTCCGACTTATCGTCTGTATCTGCATTTTTAAGCATTGTAAGAATAACTTTTTCATATTCTTCGCCCTGTAAAGAGCAGAGAGTTTTTTCAGCCTCTTTAAGTATTTCTTCAAGACAGTCCTGTTTCTGCTGCAAAATCATTTTTTTAGCTTTCATATCTGCCGATGAAATTTCCTTTGCCGCTGCTTTTTCAGCCTCTGCTTTTGCGGCTTCGTCAGCTTTTGCCTTTTCTTTATCGGCCTTATTCTGTGCAACAGATAATATTTCGTCAGCTTCCTTCTGTGCCTGAGCCCTTACCTCGTCAGCCTGAGCTTTTGCATCGGAAAGAATTTTATCTATAAGATTCTGTCCGTTACCCATAGGAGCTTATCCTCCTTTTCAATAGTTTTTGTTTTATAATCAGAATGTAATACTGTTAATCATAAGGAATGAAATAAGAAGTGCAAGTACGGCATATGTTTCAACCATAGCTGCAAAAATCATACCTTTGGCAAGTTCGCTTGGTTTCTTTCCTACAAGCATAATACCGGCTGCTGCTGCCTTGCCCTGTGCTATAGCAGAGAAAATACCTACAAGTCCAACAGGTGCTGCCGCTGCAAGGATATATGCTCCCTGTGAAACAGTAATATCTACCATTCCGTCTCCGCCTAAAAGACCGACTTTAAGAAGAATAATGAAAGCAATAAGCAAACCGTAAATACCCTGTGTGCCAGGAAGAGCCTGAAGAACAAGAACCTGACCGAATTTGTTAGGATCCTCCGAAACTACACCTGCTGCTGCCTCGCCGGCAATACCTATACCTTTTGCACTGCCTATACCTGCCAATGCAGCAAGTGCTGCTCCTGCCAATGCATAAAACTGTCCGCTGAAATTAAATAAAGTCAAAGATTCCATTTATTTTTCCTCCCTTACAATTTCCACATATTTAGTTCTTCTCATAAAAGGATTAAACGGTGTTCCGCCGCCTTCAAAGAATTTTCCGAAGAACTCTACATACTGTAATCTGCTTGAATGTACAAAAGTACCGAGTGTATTTATAGCAAGGTTAAATGTATGACCTATTACAAAAACGATCACCATTACTATAACACCGATAACTCCGCCGCCTACCATTTTTCCAAGAGTGTTTATAACCTGAGACACAACTCCCGTTGCAAGGCCAAGTGCAAGAAGTCTTGAATAAGAAAGCACATCTGAAAGATAGCTTGTTATTCCGTAAAGACTTCCAAGACCGCCTGTAATTTTTCCGATTCCTTTTTTGCTTCTTCCGCCTGTAAGAAGAATTCCCACGGCACCGACTATTGTCATTATCTTGCCTACCTGTGTTACGGCAGGAGAAATATTTCCGCCAAGGCCGAAAACAACAACACCTATAAGAAGTATATACCAAAGGAATATATCGCAGAATGCATCAAAAGCCTGACCGTTTTTAATAAGTATATATGCCTTGAGAGCCATTCCCACGAAAAGGTGTATAGCACCGAGAACAAGTGAGAAAACAAGCAGTCTCATAGGTTCTTTTATAGGGTCAAACCATGCGGGACTTATGCCGAACATATCTCCGAAATATCCGCCGAACATTACACCCCAGAAGAATGTTGATATTCCGCAGAACATAAACATTTTTACAAGTCGCTTCATCATGCCTTCCAGACGGTACATTTTAAGTGCTATAAACGAACCGACTGTAAGTATAAGACCGTATGCCGCATCAGAAAGCATGAGCCCGAAGAATATGAAATAAAACGGTGCAAGAAACGGTGTAGGGTCTATATCATTTACGGAAGGAGTAGAGTAAAGGTCGGTTATTGCCTGAAAAGGTTCTGCCAATGAATTCTGTTTAAGGAGTATCGGCATTTGTTCGCCTTTTTCCGGTTCGCTAAACTCATAATAACAACCGTATTTGTCAAGAAGCTCTTTTACCTTTGTCTCTGCACTTTTTATTACCCAGCCGTCAAAGTAAAAAGTCTTGTCTGTTCTCAGTACATTTGAAAGTATTCTGTATCTGTCCTTTTCCATTATCAGGCTGTCATAATACAGCTCCAGCTGATTTATGTTTTCGGACATTTTTTTCAGTTTTTCTTCCTCAAATGTTATTTTTTTTCTTATTTCCGAAAGCTGTTCTTCGCAGTTTGCCGTTTCGTTTTTAGGTGTATCCTCTATTCCTTCAAATGCTGTAGGGTTAAAGCCATCTTGTCTTAAAATATCCAAAATGTCTTCTTTATCTTCTTTAAGGCATACGCAAACGACATATGATATTTTGTCTTTCTTTTCTCCTTTGGATACGATTTCGATTACTCCTCCGCTTCCTGCCTGAGAGAGCTTTCCTTCCAGTTCGTCTTTTGAAACCGTATCCGGAAGTGTTCCGAAAATAATTGAAGCATATTTTGTTTCTTTCATCGAAAGCTTAAAGTCATAATCAATCCATGGTTTAAGCTCTGCAATTTTTGTAACAAGAGTGTTCTCCTCTGCTTTAAGGGCAAGTACCTTTTTGTATACTGCATTTACCTCATGTGCAAAATCTTCGGCACTTTGTGTGTCTTTGTTTTTTTCGTTAAATTCTTCTTCACTTATCGGTTTTCTGCAAGCTATAAGCGGTTTTTTGCCTGTAAAGTATTTGTTGAGCACTTCTGTTGCCGACGATATTTCGGATATTTTAATATCTGTATTAATTGCGGCATTTTCATCTGAATCTCGTTTAATCAAAGCCGCCCATTCATTATCCGAAAGTTTATCGTCCTGAGAGTTAATTTCACACACTCCGAGTGCCATAAGGCCTTTCAGAATGTCGTTTTTGTTGTCGTTAAGGCCTATTACGCCCAGTTTACTCATTTCAACTATGGCCATTTATCCCCACAACCTTTCCAATGACAGCCTCCAGTGCCGGTTGTCTGTTCTTTTCGGCAGATAATTTAACTTCCTTACAGACTTCCTCGGCATGGGAAAGTATACTTTCAACCTGAGGCTGTGCATTTTTTATTGCTTCTTCAACAGCCGCCTTTTCATCTGCCTTGGCACTTCGTTTCACATCGGCAATCAAAGTATCTGCTTTTGCCTTGGCATCTGCTTTTATTTTCTGTGCATCTGCTGCGGCAGCGGCTTTAATCGAATCAACTTCGTTTTCAGCCTCAACAATATTCTTGATTACTTCAAAAGCCATTCCAATCACCTCTCTTGTATCGACTGTATTGTAATAAAAAATACAGTTCAGCATAGTGACACCATAACTGTTAAAAATAGCATTTAAACAGTCAGTTAAATCTATATATTCATCCGTATCTGCGGAAAAATATACTCGTTTGAATGAAATAATATTTATGTTTATATATATATACAAAACACATGATAGTTGTTATTTTTTTAACCAAAACATTTCAAACCTTTGACTTTTCAGCAATTTTTAGTTTGTTAAATAAAACAATATTTTTTGAAATTTCATTGTTTTATATTACATTTTGCCTATAAAATAATTATTTATCATAATTATCATTATATAATAGCCAATTCTTTTTGTCAACATATAAACTATTTTACGATATTTTTCAGCTTTTTTATTTAAATAATGATATTTTTTAACATATAAGCAATGAATTGTTATTTATTTAACCAAAATTATTACATTCAAACGCAAAGTCTATATTTACTATATTAATTAAAATTTTTAAATAAACTAAAAAATATATTATTGACATATTTTTTTATAAATAATCATATTAAAATTTCATGTATGTTTATGAACACTGTTTTTATTGTATGTGCAGGAAATAATTTTAAAATATTAATTTTTTACATTAAATACGGCAAAAAAATAAACCCTGCCGCATTTTTAATACAACAGGATTTATTGTTAAACTATTATCGTTCACCTAATTTTAAATTCGGATTTGCATTTAGATCAAGACCGGCCCTTCTGCCTTTTATATACTCATAGTATCCGGCAGAAGCTATCATTGCTCCGTTATCTGTGCAGAATATAGGTTCAGGAATATTAAGTGAAAATCCGTTTTCATCACACAGACGTTTCATTTCTGCTCTTAAAGCTGAGTTTGATGAAACTCCGCCGGCCATGGCAACTTTTGTTACACCTTTAAATTTGGCTGCATTTATCGTTTTTTGTGTAAGCACTTCTATAACTGCTTGCTGGAAAGATGCCGCAACATCATTTGCGTTTATTTCTTCTTTAAGCATTTTCATTTTGTTTAGATAGTTAAGTACAGCCGATTTCAAACCGCTAAAGCTGAAATCAAAACTGTTTTCTTCAAGAAACACTCTCGGAAATTCAATAGCATTTGGATTGCCTTCTTTGGCAGCCCTATCTATTTTAGGGCCTCCGGGATAACCCATTCCTATTGCTCTTGCAACCTTGTCATATGCCTCTCCGGCAGCATCATCTCTTGTTCTTCCCAATATTTCAAACTCATAATAGTTCTTTACATAAAGAAGGTGAGAATGTCCTCCCGAAACAACAAGTGCAACATACGGCGGCTCAAAATTCGGGTCTTGAATATAATTTGCACAAATATGTCCTTCTATATGATTTACACCTACAAGAGGTTTTTTTAATGCATAGGCAAGAGCTTTTGCCTCAGACACGCCCACAAGCAATGCACCGACAAGACCGGGGCCATATGTAACGGCTATTGCATCTATATCATCAAATGTTACTCCTGCATCGGAAAGTGCTTTGTCTATAACCCCGTCTATGTTCTCTATATGTTTTCTTGATGCAATCTCCGGCACAACTCCGCCGTATTCTGTATGAATTGCAATCTGAGATGAAATTACGTTACTCATAACATATCTGCCGTTTTTAACAACAGATGCCGCTGTTTCATCACATGAGCTTTCTATTCCCAATATTAATATATCTTTTTCTTCCATTTTTGTCCGTTCCTTTCACAAATCAAGACAGGTGTATTTTACTGCACTGCTTGATAATCTTTTGAAAAAAATTGAGTATAGCTTATAAAACTTAATTTTAACATTCCAAAAGGCACAAAGATATATGAAGTTTAAGCTCATACTGTCTTTATGCCCTTAAAAATATAGTTTTCAGCTTTTTGTTTCAAATGCTTTAGCCTCAAAAGGCTGTCCAAATTCTATGTTTCCGTTTAGTTTATCCTGTTTTTCGCCTTCTATAAGAAACTGTACCTTTCTTACATCATCAAGTGCCGTAAGTGAATCTACAATAGAGTATATTGTTAAAAGTTCATTTCCTGATGTTCCCTGTTTTGTTACAAAATCAGAGCTTAAATCAACATAACATATTCCATCCTGAGTCATTATATTTCTTACTTTTGTCTCAGAAGGAATAGTCGAAATATTTCCTTTAATCTGAGGGCCTTTTATAAGTTCCTCAACAACATATTTTTCAATAGGCTGGTTTCGGTTTATTTCTATTCTTCTTTCCTCATGGTTAAGCCCGGTAAAGTCTGATTTGGCAAAATAGAGAGTAATAACCTTGACTGATGTTATAGGTTCTGCCTCTATAGTATCATCTATTATTATATCATCTCCGCTAATAGCACCCAAAGGCTCTCCGTTTGTTTTTAAAAGCGGTTTTCCGTCAACAAATATCTCTGCCTTATCAACAAAATATATTCCCGTAACAGTTTTGATAACGGCACTTCGGCAGTACATTTCCTCACTCTTAGTCATATTTTCATATTCTTTATTAAAATTAATAAGAGCCGTATTTTGGTCCACCGTAACATCTATAAGTTTTACATAGTCCGGAACAGCAGAAACAAGTTTTTCGTTTTTGGCTTTAGACTTCATAGTCTTTAATGCATTTTCAACTATTTCTTCCCTTGATTTTCCTACTATATTATACTTTTCCGAAGAAAGCTCATGCACATCGCCTTCCAAGTAATATATATCTATTCCCTGATTAATGTTTATGTTTTCCTTATTTGTGTTTTGATTTATAAAAAAGGCAACAATTACAGCTAAAATGACACAAATAAGAAGAATTGAAAATATTCTTAATTTTTTCTTCACTTTGTACCTCCTGCTTATGCGTTATGAATAAGAGGTATTCTTACAACAAAAGTTGTACCCTCATTTTCTCTGCTCGTAACCTTTATACTTCCGTTATGCATCAAAACAGTTGAATGGGTAATGGAAAGACCAAGCCCCGTTCCGCCTGTTTCACGATTTCTTGTTTTATCAATTCTGTAAAATCTCTGGAATATTTTTCCCAATTCTTCTTCTGCCATTCCTATTCCCGTATCCGAAACAGTAATAAATGCATTCTGATGGTCACTGTCCAGAACAACCTTTACTTTTCCGCCGTCATCTGTATATTTTATACCGTTTTCAATAAGATTTGATACAGCAAGGGTAAGCTTAGTTCTGTCTATTTCAGCATTTACTTCCTTCACCGCGGTATATTCAAGCTCCAGTTTCTTATTATCTGCCAAAGGTCTTAATCTCTTTACAACATCTTCTATAAGAGAATTTAGGCTTTCTGTTTTAAATGAAACCGGAAGTTCTCTCTGGTCAAGACGCACAAGGGTAAGAAGGTCGTTTATAATTTCCGTCATTCGGTCAACCTCTGAATTTATGTCTCTTAAAAATTCAACATACATTTCCTTTGGTGCTTCACTGTCAAGAAGTATAGACTCACTGAGTACCTTTATGGAGCTTAAAGGTGTTTTAAGTTCGTGGCTTACGTTGGAAACAAAGTGCTGTCTTGAGGTTTCTACCTCCTCCAGCTTTTCTGCCATAGTATTTATTGCAGAGCCAACCTGCATAATTTCGTTTCCGGAATATTCATCTACAGGCATTCGTTGATCAAAATGTCCGTCTGATATATTTCTTATTACTTCCATAAGCTTTGTTAACGGGCCTGTTATTGTATGGCTCAAAACAAGCACAAAGGCAAGAACTATACATGCAATAAGAACTGTCATTACATATACCGGTTTTTTAATACCATCTATCATGTTGTATATATCAACAGGCTTATAGGCAATAAGTACGGCTCCCGCCTTTTTGCCTGTTCCGTCTGTTATAGATGCGGCAACATAAATATCTCCGCTTTCCTGTTCTCTTGCTATGTCACGGTTATCAAGAGCCTCTATAATTTCCGGTATGGCAACTATTTTCCCATTTTCCGTTCCATTTGAGTCTTCAACAACATAGCCCATATCATCGGTAACTATTATTCTGTAGCCACCCTGTTCTCCTGTAAGCTCCACATCTCTGTCAAAAGCGTGTTTAAGTTCATCATTTCCCATATATCCCGAAATGGTTATATGCCCCGACAATATATTTGCCTGATTAAGAAGTTCTTTTTTTCTTTCTTCTATAAAATAACTTTCTGTTGTTTTAAAAACAACTGCCGTAAAAAGAAACAGCGGAATAAGTCCGGCACACAGATACGTAACTATCATAAGAAATTTAATACGTAAGCCTGTACCTTTTTTCTTAGCCAAAATAATAACCAACTCCCCATTTTGTATATATATACTTAGGTTCACTTGGTTTTTCTTCTATTTTTTCCCTAAGTCGTCTTACATGTACATCAACCGTTCTTGCATCTCCCGGATAATCATATCCCCAAATGGTATCCAGAAGGGTTTCTCTGCTGTATACTTTCCCAGGATTTTCCATAAAAAGTACAAGCATATCGAATTCTTTTGCCGTAAGGTTTGTTTCTTTTCCGTTTATAAATACTCGTCTGGAATCAAAATCAACTTTAAGTCCCCGTATTTCAAGAGTATTACTCTTTGGAGTCTCGTTTATATCGACCTTTTTGACACTTCTTCTTAAAATAGCCTTTATTCTTGCTTTAAGTTCAAGAATATTAAACGGCTTTACTATATAATCATCTGCACCGTATTCAAGACCCATTATTTTGTCCATATCCTCGCCTTTGGCTGTAACCATTATAATAGGCACCTGAGAAAAGCCTCTTACCTGCTGACAAACCTCAAGCCCATCCATCTTAGGCAGCATTACGTCCAAAACAACAAGATCAAACTTTTTTTCTTTAATATAGTTAAGTGCTTCTTCACCGTCATATGCCGCTTCAACCTCCATTCCGTCCTGCTGAAGGCTGAATTTTATCCCCTTTACAATTAGCTTTTCATCATCAACCACAAGTATTTTATACGCCATTTCAATTCTCTCCCTCAACCGAAATAAAATCTTTTATATTGTTAAAAGTAAAATCTCCTATACCCTTTACATTTTTAATTTCTTCGATACTTTTAAAATTCCCGTTTTCATTTCTGTAATCAATTATTTTTTGTGCCGTTTTGTCGCCTATACCTTTAAGGATTTTAAACTCATCAATTCCTGCCGTATTTATATCTACCATCTTTTCGGCTTTAATCATTTTAATAAAATCTTCTTCTGTTTTTGTTTTATAATGATACACCGTCTCATCAGGCGCAACTATAAAAACTTCTTTTTCGGTATAGAAACTATACCATAAGCCACACAGCATAATAAATATTGATAAAACGAGATATTTTCCTCTTTCTTTTTTCAAAACATCATCTTCCTGTAAATATTTTACACATACATAAAAAAATCTGTTATAATTATAAGGATTGTGCAAAATATATTCAATATAATTATTGCTTAATTTATTATAATATAAATTCTATCTGTTAATTGTAACATGAAAACAATAAAAATTGTAGTAAGTAAATAAAAAATACACTCAAAATTTAAAAATAAATTAAAATATGAAAGGGTTATATTATGAAAAAGCCTAAAAAACGACTGATGATAATATTGATGTCCGCAGTAATGCTGTTTTCTTCATCGGCATATGCAGCAGTAACAATTCCGCAGGGACTTCAGCAGGAGGCAGCAAACATACAGCTTGATGCCGACTCTGCCATACTTATAGATGCAGCCACAGGCGATATATTATATGAAAAAAATAAGGATAAAAAAGAGTATCCGGCAAGTATAACAAAGCTTATGACAGTTCTTCTTGCCTTTGAAAACTGCAAAATGGACGAAAAATTAACCTTTTCACATGACGCCGTTTTTTCAATAGAGCGTGGCAGCAGCCATATAGGCATAGATGTAGGAGAAGAACTGACCGTTGAACAGGCACTTTACGCAATTATGCTCCAGTCGGCAAACGAAGTCTCAAACGGTGTTGCCGAGCATATAGACGGAAGCCTTGACGCATTTGCAAAACATATGACCGAAAGAGCAAAAGAACTTGGTGCAGTAAACACAAATTTCGTAAACGCCAACGGACTCCATAACGAAAACCACTATACAACGGCATACGATATGTCCCTTATAGCAAAGGAGCTTCTTAAATATCCCGAATTTAAGACAATTCTTTCCACAACATATTACGAAATACCGGCAACAAATATCCAGCCGGAGACAAGATACCTTCATGGTCAGACTCAGCTTATAAAGCCGCCTTCAATATTCTACTACGAAAACTGCGAAGGCGGAAAAACAGGCTTTACCGATCAAGCAGGAAACACTCTTGTTTCCTATGCAAAAAATAACGACATTGAGGTTATATCCGTAGTTTTAAAATCAACAGGCTATGGAGAATATTATGATACAATAAAGCTTTTTGATTACGGCTTAAATAATTTTGTTACAAAAAATATATGTACCAAAGGAACGGAATGTTCTTCCTCTACTGTAACAATAAAAAGCACATTTTCAACACTTACGGAAAATGTGCAGGGTGCGTATACGGACAATATATCCGTTACACTGCCGAAATCCTATTCTGCCGATGAAATAACAACAACTGTAGATGTTCCTTCGGATTTTGATACGGAAGTTCACAAAGGTGATATTATAGGAACGGCAACATTCAGCCTGAACGGAGAAAATTTAGGAAAAACCAATGTTGAAGCGGAAAATGACGCAGGTGTAAAAACAGAGAAAAATAAAAAAAGCAACACAAATTTTAAAAGTGTATTTTTTATATCAAACATAAATCCGATTTTATTAGTCGTTATTGCCGTTGTAACAGTTGCAGTTGTTTTGATAATTCTTCTTATGATAATAAGAAAAATAAAAGGCAATAAACGCCGGAGAATGAGACGAAACAGACGTAAGCAATATACAAAGGTAAGCAATTATAATTATAAGGTTTCGGATAGAAATAGAAGATCGAAATAAAAAATATAAAATAGCGTTGTGATTCCCCACCAATACATGAGAAGGGAACTAAAATAGCATATGAGCCTACACCATAAAAAAGGAACGGAAATAAGTAATAAAGACACCAATTAAGGTGTCTTTTTATTATGCTTATTTACATATCTTTTCGTACTCTTTTTTACCTTCCATTTGGTTTCCAAGTATAGCCACATTTGCCACATCTAAGACAACCATTATCTTTTATAAACACAAAACAAAAATAAAATTTGAGACTAAGCTAACAAGTGTTCCGATTAAATATACATAACATAATCTAAAATATTCACAATGTTTATTTGTCATTTCCCAATTCTCAATACACATTTTTTTATATCCTGTAACAATATCTGATTGTATGTTTTTAATAATTTCTTGTTCAGAATAATATTGTAAATATGTTTTATTATCTTCAACACAATCAGCTATTTTAGTTGGGTTTAAATATATAAATTTATAATTCGTTAAGCATTTGGATAAATATGTTATTGATATACATAATAATATTATACTACTTGTTGCAAAAATAATTGGTATAATATGTTGTTTCATTATAATATTATTTGTTTTATCAATGATATTATTGCCAATTCTAAATATCGTCCATACCAACGCACCCAATTCACCTGTAATAATAGTTATAGTTGGAGCTAATTTGTTATTTATTTGAGTTCTTCTTTGCTTTGATTCTTCATAAAGTAATTTATAAATGTCATTTTCAAAAGAAAGGATTGTATCATATGAAATCAAAACCAAAACCTCCTGTTGCCACAAATCGTATTAAGAGGAAAAATGACATAGAAAAGCGTCCTCCTTTACCCCACCACGACTTAGTAACAGCTATCCCGGAATTATTAAATATTTTCTATACAAAAGATCAAAAATATTAATTTGTATTTTTTTCTGTATTGATGAGTTCAAATATTTCACTCATTTTTGAAGTGAGATTATGTCTGGGTAATGGCGGCTTTTGTTGATTATCAGTATTGTCATTTGTATTATTTGATGATGTATTGTTTGTATTTTTTGTTGGCATAAAATTTGTTCCTCCTTACCTTCCGTTTGGTTTCCAAGTATATCCACATTTGCCACATCTGTTTACGGTTTTCCCTGAACCGATAGTACCCCAAAACCAATTTATACCTCTTGAACCTGTGGTAATAGCTGTTGAACCACATTTAGGGCAACGAACCTTGCTATTATATTCTTCTATTTCTCTTTTACGGTCTTCTTCCCATGTAGAAACTTTGCCATTGAATACAGGTGGTATTTTACCTGATTTTGACCATTGTTCTACTATTTGATCTGCAACTTTCATATCGAGATTTGTTTTTTCTGCCATTTGCATTTGACGTAGTTCTAAGTCATAATTATTAAAAATAAATGAACAATCTATATCAACACCATTAATAATACAATGATTTTTTTTAATTAACGGGCAACCGCAGTGTGGACATGACATAGCCTTATCTGACACTTGTTTACCACACTCAGGACAACTTATTAAGCTCATAATTTACACCTACCATTTTTTATTCCATTTTAACACCAATTACTTATAAATACAAGTTTTCAAACACCTTGTATATCAATAAGATAGTATGATATTCAAAGTAAACAATGATTGGGGAAATACAAAAATAACATCCGGTGTGTCTGGTGTAAAAGCATTTGTAAATAATATAAAAAGTAGTTATTTTACTCCACAACAAAGGTTTTCAGCAGAAGATACGCAAGCTATTAAAAATTATGTGGCAGAAGTTGAAAGACTTAAAAATCTCCAAAAAACAACCGCAAATTTTAATGGTACAATTAAAGAGTCTATTATTTACAAAAAGGCTTTCGATAATACAATGGCAAACAGTGGTCAGAATGCACAAACTTTTGTACATGGTTTACAAAATGGTACAGAAAGCCTTAATAATATGACCAAAGCTTCCAAAGCCGCCGAACTTGGTATGAAAGCCTTATCCATAGCAGGTAATATGGCTTTAATGTTTGTTCTCACTGAAGCAATTCAGCTTGTATATCAATTCGTCACAGCTCAAAAACAACTCCAAAAAGCTGCTGCCGAAACAGGTTCTGCATTTGCCGAAAAGGCTAAAGATATTGACAAATACAAAAAAGTCTTGAAATCAAATCTGACTTCAAGACTTTTTAAAAGGCGTCGATCGGATTTGAACCGATGCATAGAGGTGTTGCAGACCTTTGCCTTACCACTTGGCTACGACGCCATATTAAATTGTAATGACTCGACCGGGAATCGAACCCGGGTTACAGCCGTGAAAGGGCCGTGTCTTAACCGCTTGACCACCGAGCCAT
>CAKQPE010000008.1 GCA_934256695.1 uncultured Eubacteriales bacterium | reverse complement strand
TTATTATCATATGCCCGCTTACATTTATAGCAGGCTTTATTGACTCTGCCGCCGGCGGAGGCGGACTTATTTCACTTCCGGCATATATGGCAATAGGTCTTCCGCCACATATTGCCACCGGCACAAACAAATGCTCATCTACATTCGGCACAATGCTTGCCGCATGGACATTTTTCAAAAGTGGCAAAATACATATAAAGACAGCTCTTTTTTCGGCTGCTGCCGCTCTTTTCGGCTCTTGGATAGGTGCTATGCTGAATATGATTGCCGATGACAGTATTTTACGAATGGTGCTTATGCTTACCGTTCCTGTCGTTGCCATATTTGTAATATTCAAGCGTGATTTTGGCAGCAGAGACCGCACAGGTGAATTTTCAAAGTTAAAACTATCCTTAATAACAACCGTTATCGGTTTTGTAATAGGCTGTTATGACGGATTTTTCGGTCCGGGAACAGGTACGTTTCTTATTCTCGGCTTTACTGTCTTTGCGGGGTTTGACCTCCTTACGGCCTCCGGCAACGCAAAGGTTGTAAACCTTGCCTCCAACATAGCCGCTTTTGTTACATTTGCCGTAAGCGGACAGATTTTATGGGCAATAGGCATACCCGGTGCTGTTTTCGGCATAGCCGGAAACCTTATCGGCTCAAAACTTGCTCTTAAAAAAGGCACAAAATTTATAAAACCTATGTTTATAGTAATTCTTACAATTCTTTTCATAAAAGTTTTTATAATGAAGTAAAAAGCATACTTATTATAACTACAGTCTTTTAAGCCTTCTCTTGGGAGAAGGTGCTGAAGCCGCAGGCAAAGCGGATGAGGGCAAAACAAATGATTTCCGAACTTGTAAAAACTTATTATAATAAACATTCCCTCATCCGTCACTAAAGTGACACCTTCCCCCAAGGGAAGGCTTTAAAACCAATGTTAAATTAAAATTTATCCTTGATTTATTTTGGAATATATGGTATAAGTTATTGTAACTCAATATTTCAGGCTTTGATAAGGAGCAGTAAGTTAAAACATATTTTTCAGAGAGTCGGCGGCAGGTGTGAGTCGGCATTGTGTTTTTTCCGAACTCGCCTTTGAGCTTCAGGCTGAAATAAAAGTAGGTCTGGCGTATTTTCTGCGTTAAAGATTTTTAAGCTGTGTCCCCTGTGGGGCAAAATAGAGTGGTACCGCGAAGTTATCCTTCGTCTCTAACAAAGAGATGAAGGATTTTTTATTGCCCTATTACAGCAAGCCGACCTTATAAATATATTTTTTAGGAGGAAATAAAATGAACAGTCGTTATGAGTTCGCCGCTATAGAAAAAAAATGGCGTGCCGAGTGGGAAAAGAACCCTGTAAACAAGGAAGATGACAAAAAACCTAAATATTACTGCCTTGATATGTTCCCATATCCTTCAGGAACAGGTCTTCATGTAGGTCACTGGAGAGGTTATGTTTTAAGTGATGTTATCAGCCGTTACAAACTTCTTCAGGGCTATCAGATACTTCATCCAATGGGTTGGGACGCTTTCGGTCTCCCTGCCGAAAACTTTGCTATCAAAACAAATACTCACCCTGAAATAAGCACAGCCGCAAATATTGCAAACGTAAAACGTCAGCTTCACGAAATAAGTGCTATTTATGACTGGGACAGAGAAATAAATACAACCGACAAGGGCTACTACAAATGGACTCAGTGGATATTTGCAAGAATGTTTGAAAAAGGTCTTGCTTACGAAAAAGAAATGCCTCTTAACTGGTGCCCAAGCTGTAAATGCGTTCTTGCAAACGAGGAAGCAACAAACGGTGTCTGTGAAAGATGCGGTTCTCAGGTAACAAAGAAAAATCTTCGTCAGTGGATGCTTAAAATAACAAACTATGCAGAAAGACTTCTCGGAGACCTCGATAAGCTTGACTGGCCTGAAAAAGTTAAAAAAATGCAGTCCGACTGGATAGGAAAAAGCTACGGTGCAGAAGTTGACTTTGCGGTAAAGGATACAGACAAAAAAATAACCGTATATACAACAAGACCTGATACTCTTTACGGTGCTACATTCATGGTGCTTTCACCTGAACACAAGCTTGTAAAAGAAATTACAACAGACGAATACAAAAAAGCCGTTGACGATTACTGCTACCTTGCATCTACAAAATCATCTGTTGACCGTATGAGTGACAAAGAAAAAACAGGTGTATTTACAGGTGCTTACGGCATTAACCCATTAAACAACGCTCTTGTACCTATCTGGGTTGCAGACTATGTTCTTGCAGACTACGGTACAGGTGCTATTATGTGTGTTCCTGCACACGACGAACGTGACTTTGACTTTGCAAAGAAGTTCAATCTTCCTATTGTTCAGGTTGTACGCCCTGCCGACCAGGAGGAAGAAAAAGAACTTACAGAAGCATACACAGGCGACGGCATAATGGTAAATTCTCCTATGTTCAACGGCATGACATCAGCTGAGGCTAAGAAGAACGGCCCTCATATGCTTGAAGAAAAAGGCATCGGCAAAAAAACAGTAAACTATAAACTCCGTGACTGGGTATTCTCAAGACAGAGATACTGGGGCGAACCTATTCCTCTTGTTCACTGCCCTCACTGCGGAACAGTAGTTGTACCTGATGACCAGCTTCCTGTTGAACTTCCAGAAGTAGAAAACTACAAGCCTACAGATACAGGCGAATCCCCTCTTGCAGCTATCGAAAGCTGGGTAAATACAACTTGCCCTAAATGCGGCGGCCCTGCTAAGAGAGAAACAAACACAATGCCTCAGTGGGCAGGTTCTTCATGGTATTATTTAAGATATGCAGACCCACACAACGATAAAGAGCTTGCAAGCAAAGAAGCACTTAAAAAATGGCTTCCTGTGGATATGTATGTAGGCGGTGTTGAACACGCTGTTCTTCATCTTCTTTATGCAAGATTCTATACAAAGTTCCTTCACGATATAGGTGTAGTTGACTTTGATGAACCGTTCCTCAAGCTTTTCAATCAGGGTATGATTAACAAAGACGGTGCTAAGATGAGTAAATCAAAGGGCAACGTAGTATCTCCTGACGATCTTGTTAAGAAATACGGCTGTGACTCATTAAGAATGTACGAACTTTTCGTTGGCCCGCCTGAGGCAGACTCAGAATGGGATGACAGCGGTATCGACGGTGTATTCCGTTACCTCAGCAAAGTATGGAAATTTGTTTACACATACAATGACAAAAATGTTGCTCCTACAAAGGAATCCGAGTTCGTTAAGAACACAATGATAGACCAGATTACAAACCGTCTTGAATCCCTTACAACAAACACAGTAGTCAGCGGATTTATGGAATATACATCAAAGCTTATTGATGTTGCAAAAGCACAGGACGGTATTGACAAACAGTGCATAGAAGACCTTCTTATACTTCTCGCTCCGTTTACACCGCATATTGCACAGGAGCTCTGGTCAGATACAGGTCACGAAGGCTCAATATTCGATGCAAGCTGGCCAAAGGCAGACCTTTCAAAGCTTGTTGTAAACGAGATTACACTTCCGCTCCAGATAAACGGCAAGGTAAGAGAAAACATCACTGTTGAAGCCGATGCAGACAAGGAAACAGTTCTTGCAAAAGCAAAAGAAATTCTTGCTTCCCGTCTTGAAGGAAAGACAATAGTTAAAGAAATCTATGTTCCTAAGAAAATAGTAAACATAGTTGTAAAATAAAAATTACGACCTTGGGGCGTTGCCCCAATACCCCACAAGTTTTCTTGGTCAGGAATTTTCGCTTTGCGAAAACGAGCTACGTTTGCCGCATTTATCTCTGCGGTTTCCTAAAAACCGGACAAAAACTTTCAATAAAAAACTCAATGACAAAAACCGTCATTGAGTTTTTTTGATTAATTATAAATTTATCGGACTGACTAAAACCGTGGGACTCTGTCCCACAACCCTGCGATTTTTTGAAAAAAATCGAGTAAAACTTTTTTCAAAAAATTTTCGGGGGTTGGGGTGAAACCCCAAGGTCTTTCAGTTCCATAAATTTATATTATCAAAAAACTTATAAACACAACCGAAAACTTCTACAAAAAAGAAGTATACCGAAAAATCAGTATACTTCGACTTTTAATAAATATATTTATCTTTTGTATGCATATTTCCATTTTCCGCTTTTTATTCTTGCTATGCACAGTATTCCTCTAAAAAGTGTATCAAACCCTATTCCCAGCCATATTCCGGCAACACCCATATTAAATGTATATGCAAGAACATAGCATGAACCGAGCCTTATTGCCCACATTCCCACAAAGCTTGCTATAAGCGGTATTTTAACATCACCTGCTCCACGGCATATACCGCTTATTACTATGTAAAGGCTGAAAAATATCTCAAACCCTGCCGCAAGACGTAGTGTAACTATTCCGTCTTTTATAACATTGGCATCGTTTGAAAAAAGACTTACCGCAAACCTTGAAAATATAAACACAGGCACACACATAGCCGCAACGGCTATTATGTTTACAACGCATACAATACGTGCAAACCTGTCTGCAAGTTCGTTTTTCTTTGCTCCCAATGACTGACCTATAAGAGCTGTGGCAGAATCTGCAAGACCATACGACGGAAGATAAAATATACCTTCAATCTGGTCTGTAAGGTAATGAGCCGCCAAAGCCGCAGTTCCCAGCCTTGAAACCATTGTTGTAAGTATAATCTGTCCTGTACAAAGCATACACCTTTCAATCCCTACAGGCACACCTATTTTAAATACATCTCTGAATATACTTCTTGTAAAACGGTAATCACCCTTTATTGAAATCTGCACCGGTGTTTTTTGTCCGTAGAGCATTACTACCAGAAATAAAGCAAGTGCAAAACGTGACACAGATGTGGAAAGTGCCGCACCGGCAACACCCATGCCTGCACCGTAAACGGTAAAACTATGACCTAAAAACATCATTGATCTTGTAGGATATATAAGCAGGAAATTTCCCACTACGTTAAAAAGGTTAGCGGCTATGTTTGCAAAAAGCGGAAGCTTTGTGTTTCCTGCTGCTCTCATTACACCTGATACGACTGTTGAAACCGTAACCGACCAGAAAGTAAAACCAAGTATTCTGAAATAATCCTCTGCCGGTTTAAGTATTTCTTCCGTGCCGCCAAGCCATACAGGAAGTCCTGAGGATATTAATATAGCTATTATTGTTATTATGCCACCCATAAGGAACGAAAAAGCCACTGCCTGACGTACTGCCGATTCAACCATCTTAGGCTTTTTTTCGCCTATATATCTTGCCACTATAAACATAAATGCCGTACAGACTGCCGTATTAAAACCGTTTACAAACCATGTGCTTGATGCCGTAAGTGCTATAGCCGCCGTTGCAAAAGCACCTATAGAACCTACCATTGCCATATCCACCAATGAAACAAGGCATATTAAAAGCTGTTCGGCAACAGCCGGCCATGACAGTTTTAGGACAGTATGGACAGGCGTTTTCCCATAACTGAGTATTGTATTATCTTCCATTGTTTCCTCCCAAATAAATCCACTATTCTCTTTTATAACAGAAATAATTTTAGCACCTGACAAAATATATGTAAAATACAATAATTTCATATTAAATATTGAATTAACTCAATATTTAAATTGAAGAACCATTGGCTCAGCCCATACCCGCAATTTTTTACCGTACTACAAACCAAATACCACTAATATAATATTCTGTAATAAACTTTGGAGACGGACACTTGCTTGATTTTATATGGAGTTTCGCAATTATATTAGGAATACTTATATGCTTTTTTAAAGGTGATGCCCTTTCTGCGGCAGAAAGCATTACAAACGGTGCTTCAGCTGCCGTTGAGCTTTGCATATTTATGGCAGGAACAATGTCATTCTGGAGCGGAATACTCAATATCGCAGAAAAAAGCGGATTAACAGAACTAATGTCTAAAAAAATCAGTCCAATTATATCTTTTCTTTTTCCCGACATACCCGTAAACTCTAAAGCCTTTCGGTACATATGCATAAACATGACAGCTAATTTTATGGGGCTTGGCTGGGCGGCAACACCTGCCGGACTTATGGCTATGAAAGAAATGAATAAACTAAATAAATCTATCGGCACTGCAACCAAATCAATGTGTATGTTTATAATAATAAATATTTCTTCAATACAGCTTTTGCCCATAAACATAATAATACTCAGACAAAAATATATAAGCATATCACCCTTTGATATAGTTCTTCCGTCGATAATAGCCACTTCTGTTTCCACTTTGGCGGCAGTTATTTCCGCCAAAATATGCGAAAGGCGGTATTTTAAATGAGTGTTGCAAATATCATATCTTCCGGACTTATGCCTGCCGTTGTAATGATTGTGGTTATTTACGGCGTTTACAAAAAAACTCCCCTTCTCGATATATTCTCGGAAGGGGCAAAAAACGGACTTATGACTGTTTTTAACATTCTGCCTGTTCTTATTGCACTTATGTGTGCTTCATCTGTTTTTGTAAAATCAGGCATGGCAGAAATATTTCAGACAGCTGTAAAGCCCATTACGGATATAATACATTTTCCCTCGGAGCTTGTGCCTCTTTTATCAATAAAAATGTTTTCCTCATCTGCCGCTACTGGACTTATAACGGAAATCTTCAAATCCTACGGTCCCGATTCATATATAGGCAGAACCGCTTCCGTAATGCTTGCCTGTACGGAAACTGTATTTTATACAATGAGTGTATATTTTTCTTCCGTAAACATAAAAAACACACGATACACTCTTTTCTGCTGCCTGTTTTCCGTTATCTGCGGAACTGCCGCCAGTGCAGTCATAACCTGTTTTATGTAGTTCTTGACCTAATCGGAAAAATTATATTATACTAATGAAAGTATAATAACAATTAGCTTAGGAAGGACTGAAATATTTAATGAGCGGAAGAAGCAAAGAAGAAACAGAAGGCATAACTCTTTTGGGAAATAAGAACAATGTATATAAATCAGACTATGCACCGGAGGTTTTGGAGACATTTGTAAACAAACACCCCGACAACGATTATTTTGTTAAATTTAATTGTCCCGAGTTTACAAGTCTCTGTCCTATTACAGGTCAGCCGGACTTTGCCACAATATACATTTCATATGTACCAAACATAAAAATGGTTGAAAGCAAGTCTTTAAAGTTATATCTTTTCAGTTTCAGAAACCATGGTGATTTTCACGAGGATTGCGTAAACATAATAATGAAAGACCTCATAAAACTTATGAACCCTAAATATATTGAAGTTTGGGGGAAATTTACTCCACGAGGAGGTATTTCCATAGACCCGTACTGCAACTACGGCATGAAAGGCACTAAATGGGAAACCCTTGCATGGGACAGATTATCCCACCACGACATGTATCCCGAAAAAGTAGACAACAGGTAAGACCTTGGGGCGTTGCCCCAATACCCCACCAACTTTCTTGGTCAGGAAATTTCCTTCGGAAATCGGCATGGTCAGAATTTTTGCTACGCAAAAACGACTTCGTCGCCCTGTTTCTTCGGGTTCTCTAACCGCCGCATATATCTTTGCGGTTCCTTAAAAGTTGGATCAAAACTTTTATCAAAATGCAATTTCATTGCATTTTTCGGAACAAAATTATAAGTTATAATACAAAATTTTACTTTTTTTAATTTTATCGAATAAAATACTATTCTTAAAATCGGCAATTTTATACTTGTTCTCAAAATACCGTGACTTTGTCACGGTATTTTGCTAAAAGTTTTACTCAATTTTTTCCAAAAAATTGCAGGTGTGGACAGAGTCCACGGTTTTATCTTTTCTCATTTCACACTTTCTATTAACGCCTGTGCAAAATCGTATAACGAGTTTTCTGCTTCGGCAAATGTATTCTTCTCATTTCCAACTTCAAGAAGGAATGAACAAGGTTTCATGCTTAAACTGTATCTGTAGGGCTTTAAATATATGTTCTTCATAATGTTGGGATTAATATCATCTATTTTGTTCTTTAAGCTGTAGCTGTAGGCTATATTCTGCTCTATGTATGGGTTTTCCACTCCTGCCAATTTTTCCTTTCCGTTGTCATCTAAGGCACACATACCGTTTACAAGCATAAGGTATGCCCCTTCTCCGTTTGATGTCGATACGGTATTTATTTCTTCTCCGTTAAAGCTGTCTCTGTGAATATCTATAAGTATCTTTATGTCGGGATACTTCTGCAACAGACTTTCCACACCATTTTGACTTCTCTCATAACTTCCGTCTGTTTTTATTTCTCCGTCAGATATATCATATTCAGATACATCGTGGACAACACCTATATTGTATTTTTCGGATAGTATCTCTGCAAGCTTTTCTCCTGCATTAACTACCGAATAAACATTTCCGTCACTGTCGGCAGAATATTTTTCCGATGAATGTGTATGGAATATTAATATCTCCGCTGTTCCGCCCATTTTTAAATCAACGGGAACAAAGTTTTTTTCTATGTTCTTTTCATCAAGAATCCCCTTCTTTATGTATGTACCTTCCTCTATTGAGAAAATATTTTTATAATCGCTTTCTGCATCTTCCGTTTTTATATTCCTCGAAAGAACAACTATCGTTCCCAACAAAACAACTATAATAATATTTTTTAAACTTCCGCCTGTTCTGCCGTGTTTTTTAGAATGTAAATTAATACTGCCTGTACTTTTTTTGAGCGAAGCTTTTTTAAGCCTTATATGAAACGGCAGTTTTATAGTTTTAAATAAAAGCATAATACACCTCCGTTTTTGTTTTCAAATTCAAATATAAGCTGTATACTATATATTAAAGGAGGTACAAAAATATGAATACTATTGAAATTATTACTAAAAAAAGAGACAAAAAAACATTGTCACAAGAAGAAATATGTCATATTGTAACCGGTGCCGTAGACGGTTCAATACCGGACTATCAGCTTTCGGCATTTCTTATGGCAGTATTTTTAAACGGACTTGATTACAACGAAACCTTCTTTCTTACCAAAGCAATGCTTGAAAGCGGAAAAACCCTTGATTTTTCCGATATAGACGGAATAAAAACAGATAAGCACTCCACAGGCGGTGTGGCAGACACAACAACACTTATACTCTCCCCTGCCGTTTCATCTCTCGGTGTGCCTGTAATAAAAATGAGCGGAAAAGGTCTCGGTTTTTCCGGCGGAACAATAGATAAGCTTTCCTCCATACCGAATTTTACAACGGAAATTTCTATGGAAAATGCAAAAAAGTTCGTTAAAAAAAGCAATATTGTTCTTATGTCCCAAAGTGAAAATCTTGCTCCTGCGGACAAGATATTTTATGCTCTGAGAGACGCAACGGGAACCGTTGAAAACATTCCGCTAATCATAAGCAGTATTTTATCCAAAAAATTTGCAACAGGCAGTGACGCCATTGTTTTTGACGTAAAATGCGGAAAAGGTGCTTTCATGAAAGATTTGGACTCTGCACATGAACTTGCAGACGGTCTTATATCCATAAGCCGCAAATTCAACAAAAAAGCCGTTGCCGTAATATCTTCAATGAACCAGCCTTTGGGAAACTATATAGGCAACTCTCTTGAGGTTATGGAGGCCATAGAAGTTTTAAAAGGCAATGTAAAAGGCGACCTCTTTGAAATATCGGCTGTTTTGGGCGGAGCAATGCTTTATCTTTCGGGAAAATCAAAAAATATCGATGAAGGAAAAGCATTGATTAAAGAAACAATACAAAACGGTTCTGCCCTTGAAAAATTCAAAGAGCTTATTGTTCAGCAAAACGGAAATCCCGAAATAATAAATGACTATTCTTACCTCTTAAAAGACAAAATAACATCGGAATTAAAAGCCGAAAAAGACGGTTATATTTATTCTGTAGATACGGAAAAATTCGGCATAGCCTCTGTTGAGACAGGTGCCGGCAGACACACAAAGGAAGAACAAATAGACCTTTATGCGGGAATAATACTCAACAGGCGTATAGGTGATTATGTAAATAAAGGCGATACAATAGCAAAAATTATATCTTCTACAGAAGAAAAATGCAAAACTGCCCTTGAAATACTTTCTTGTGCAGTTGAAATATCAGATGTTAAACCAAAAGAAGAACCTCTTGTGTTTGATATAATCGAGTAATCCAAAGGAGCTGATTAACATGAAAAGAGCTGTAATAATCGTTCTTGACAGTGCCGGTATAGGTGAACTTCCCGATGCCGCAAAATACGGTGACGAAGGCAGCAATACTTTTGTAAATATAAAAAAATCCCGTCCAGACATGGATTTAAAAAATATGTGTTCACTGGGACTTGGCAATATTGACGGAAAAGATATTGCCCTTCTTGGAAAAGTCGAAAATCCCATCGGCTGTTTCGGAAAAATGGCAGAAGCCTCCAACGGAAAGGACACAACAACCGGACACTGGGAAATGACAGGCATAATAACCGAAAATCCATTTCCAACTTTTACCAAAACAGGCTTTCCTTATGAGGTAATGCGTAGATTGGAAGCCGATACGGGAGATATGGGCTTTTTGGGAAACCTTGCCGCATCGGGAACGGAAATTATAAACATTCTCGGTGACGAACACGTAAGAACAGGATTCCCTATTGTCTATACTTCGGCAGACAGTGTTTTCCAGATTGCCGCCCATGAAGACGTTGTACCTGTCGAAAAACTTTACTGGATATGCGAAAAAGCAAGAGCCATTCTGCAAGGACCATATGCCGTTGCAAGAGTCATTGCCAGACCTTTCACAGGCACAAGCGGACATTATGTACGTACAAAAAACAGACGTGACTTTTCACTTGCACCTACCTCTGCAACAATACTTGATTTAATATCCGGTGCCGGCAAAAACGTAACAGCCGTAGGAAAAATAGAAGATATTTTCCAGCACAGAGGCATAACCGTTTCCAGCCATACAACAAACAATCATGACGGAACCGAAAAAACAATAGAGTTTATCAAAAAAGACTCCGACGGACTTATATTTACAAACCTTGTTGATTTTGATATGGTTTACGGCCACAGAAACGATATTGACGGATACAAGAACGCCCTTGAAGCCTTTGATAAAAAACTTCCAGAAATAATTTCCGCATTAAAAGACGAGGATATACTTTTTATAACAGCTGACCATGGCTGTGACCCTACTACACCAAGTACTGACCATTCAAGGGAATATGTTCCTCTCCTTGTTTACGGAAAAAATATAAAACACGGTGTAAATTTAGGCATAAGAAGTACATTTGCCGATTTGGGAAAGACTGTAGTTGACTACCTTGGCATAGAAAACAGCCTTCCGGGAACATCGTTTCTGAAAAATATTATTTAAAATAACTGTAAATCTTAATTTTAATTAATAAAAAGGAGTTCTTATGACAGAGAGAATAAAATTAAGCAATATAAAAGAAAATCCGCAGAAGGGAACATTTATAACCGAAAAAGACAGGAATATTCTTTTAATTTCTCTTTCTGTTTTTGTTTCCCTTTTGACTCTTATACTCAAAACCGAAGGCTTATTTAAGTACAAAATACCTTACGAAATACGAAAAAGGTTCTTTTTCGGCTTTTTAAACCGTAAAAAATAAGTTTTTCGGTTGCCATTTATTTCTTACTAAAGTATAATAAATAGATGTTGTCAAAAATAAGACATTTTTTATTTAACATAAACAGTATTTTTACGAAAGGACGAATCTTATGAAACTCGGTATAGTCGGACTTCCTAACGTAGGAAAATCCACATTATTTAATTCCATGACACTCGGCAAGGCAGAAGCCGCAAACTATCCTTTCTGCACAATAGACCCAAACGTAGGTATTGTTCCTGTTCCGGACAAACGTCTTGACAGACTTACTGCCATGTATAGTTCAGCCAAAACTACTCCTGCCGTTATCGAATTTGTAGACATTGCCGGTCTTGTTAAAGGTGCAAGCAAGGGCGAAGGTCTCGGCAACAAGTTCCTCAGCCATATCCGTGAGGTTGACGCTATAGTTCACGTTGTACGTTGTTTCGAGGATCCTAACGTAGTACACGTAGACGGAAGCATTGACCCTGTAAGAGATATAGAAACAATCAACCTTGAGCTTATATTCTCCGATATGGAAATTCTTGAAAGAAGAATTGCGAAAACAACAAAGAGCCTTATGGGAAACAAATCCCTCAAAAAAGAGCTTGATGTACTTAAAAAGCTTTACGAAGGACTTGAAGGCGGTCTTTGTGCAAGAGCCATAGAGTTTGACGATCCTGATGATGCGGCATTTGTTGACACTCTCGACCTTCTTACACAAAAACCTGTACTTTATGCCGCAAACGTAGCAGAAGACGATCTTGCAGATGACGGTGCTTCCAACAAAAATGTTCAGGCTGTACGTGAATATGCCGCAAAAGACGGTTCGGAAGTATTTGTACTCTGTGCCCAGATAGAAGAAGAAATTTCAGAGCTTGACAATGACGAAAAAATGGAATTTCTTGCCGACCTCGGTGTATCATCAAGCGGTCTTGACAGACTTATAAAAGCAAGCTACAAGCTTCTCGGCCTTATAAGCTACCTTACCTCAGGTCCTGACGAAACAAGAGCATGGACAATCAAAAACGGAACAAAAGCACCTCAGGCAGCAGGAAAAATCCATACCGATTTTGAAAGAGGCTTTATCCGTGCTGAGGTTGTTGCCTTCGACGATTTAGACCGTCTCGGCTCAATGACAGCCGCTAAGGAACAGGGACTTGTACGTTCCGAAGGAAAAGAATATGTTGTTAAAGACGGAGATGTTATTCTTTTCAGATTTAACGTATAAATCTTTAAAATTTTTAAAAAGAGGCTGTAAAAAAGCCTCTTTTTGTTTTTTGTAAGTTTACACAATGGATTTTAATATTAAAAGTTTTACTCAATTTTTTTCAAACGGTCAGAATTTTTGCTGCGCAAAAACGACTTCGTCGCCCTGTTTCTTCGGGTTCCCTAACAGCCGCATTTATCTTTGCGGTTCCTTATTGTCATGTTTTGGGGTGAAATCCCAATGTCTTGTATTACTTAAATAGCTTTTTAAGGGAGTTTAAGGGTGCTTTTGCGATAGAAAAACACCCTCAACAATAAATCTGTTTGTTAAATTTTATTTCTTAAAATAGTTTTTACAGCCCATTTTGTTAAAATTCATCTATACCTATTTCACGGTTTAAAATCTCTTATTCACCGAAAAACAGCTTCATATCCTCCTCAACTGTTCCTATCGGCGCAATGCCAAAGTTTTCAACAAGCACCTTTGCCACATTCGGGCTGAGGAATGCCGGAAGTGTAGGCCCAAGGTGTATATTCTTTACACCAAGATATAACAACGCAAGCAGAACTATAACCGCCTTCTGTTCATACCATGCAATATTGTATATTATAGGCAACTCGTTTATATCATCAAGAGCAAATACCTCTTTAAGCTTTAATGCAATTACGGCAAGTGAATAGCTGTCGTTGCACTGTCCGGCATCAAGCACACGAGGTATGCCGCCTATATCTCCAAGGTCAAGCTTGTTATATTTGTATTTTGCACAGCCGGCTGTAAGAATAACTGTATCCTTAGGCAGTGCTTTTGCAAATTCTGTGTAATATTCACGGCTTTTTGCCCTTCCGTCACAGCCTGCCATAACAACAAACTTCTTTATTGCCCCACTCTTTACAGCCTCAACTACCTTGTCCGCAAGTGCAAGCACCTGTGCATGGGCAAATCCGCCTACTATTTCACCTGTTTCTATCTCAACCGGAGGCTTGCACCTTTTTGCGTGTTCAATAACAGCAGAAAAGTCCTTTTCCTCGCCTATATTTCCTTCTATGTGCTTACAGCCCTCGTAGCCTGCCGCACCTGTTGTATAAATTCTGTCCTTGTAGCTGTCCTTTGGCGGAACAATGCAGTTTGTTGTCATAAGGATAGGACCGTTAAATGATTCAAATTCCTCTCTCTGTTTCCACCATGCGTTGCCGTAATTTCCTACAAAGTTATCATATTTCTTAAATGCGGGATAATAATGTGCAGGAAGCATTTCGGAATGTGTATACACATCTACGCCTGTTCCCTTTGTCTGTTCAAGGAGCATTTCAAGGTCTCTCAAATCATGCCCCGAAACAAGTATTGCAGGATTTTTTCTTACTCCTATATTAACCTTTGTTATTTCAGGATTTCCATAGGCGTCTGTATTTGCCTTGTCAAGCATAGCCATTGCATTTACGCCGTATTTTCCTGTTTCCAATGTAAGGTTTACAAGGTCATCTGCCGAAAGTGTATCATCAAGAGTTTTTGCCAATGCACTCTGTAAAAACTCGTCTGTTTCTTTGCTGTCACAAAGAAGTGCGTTTGCGTGCTTTGAATACGCCGCAAGTCCCTTTAAGCCATATGTTATAAGTTCTCTCAAGGAACGTATATCTTCGTTTTCTGTCGAAAGAACACCTACTGTTTTTGATTTTTCCTCAAAATCCTTTTCTTCACCGTTCCAAAGTGCCGCCTTCGGAAGATTAGCTTTATCATCAAGTTTTTCAATAAGCCTTTCCTTTATTTCCAATGTTTCCTTTATTCTTGAAACAATAACGTCCTTATCAAAATTTGCATTTGTTATGGTAGTAAAAAGATTTAATGTTATAAGGTGGTTTATTCCCTTTTCAACCTCTTTGCCTTCTTTTCTAAATCTGTCGGCAACAGCAGAAATTCCTTTTGTAACATAAACTAAAAGGTCCTGCATATTGGCAAGCTCAGGCTTTTTTCCGCATACACCCACCTGTGTACAGCCTTTACAGCCGGCAGTTTCCTGACACTGATAACAAAACATTTTATTTTCCATAATTACCTCCAAAACATTTTTATTTATATTATTTTCAACTCTTAGCTGTTTTACGCATACAATTTTATAATATATTCAAAATTAAGTATGTTGTAAAAACAACAAAATTAAATTTTTTAAATTATATTTTAAAAATAGTTGACATTTCAACTTTATGATGTTAAATTATTTTTAGTTGAAACTTCAACCTTTTAGAAAGGAGATTTTTATGTTATTAAAAAATTTTGTACTGCGGCGTATAGGTACAATATCCCGAATTGTAGCTTATATTTCCAATGTAAAGTTCAAAGAATTTACTTTGCAGAACGGTCAGCACATATTTGTTACACGTATCTGTGAAAATCCCGGTATTAATCTTGCCCAGCTTACCCAAATACTTGATGTTGATAAATCAACCACAACAAAGGTTATTCAAAAGCTTGAAAAAGCCGGATACGTTATAAAAAAACATAACGAAAACAACAAAAAAAGCTTTGCACTATTTCCTACCGAAAAGGCAAAGGAAGTTTACAAAAAAGTTATAGAAGAAGAAAATAAGCAAATAGATAGTTGTTTTAATGGTTTTACAGAAGAAGAAAAGAAAGCAGCCGTTGCTTATCTTGAAAGGATGTGCAAAAACCTTGAAAGCTACAAATAAAGTTCTGTGGGCAAGAATGGCTATAGGTCTTTTCTTATGTGCCGCAGGTATTGCCTTTGAAATCCATTCAAATCTCGGTTCAAGTCCGTGGAGTGTTTTCCACCTCGGTCTTGCAAAACATCTTTCAATTACATTTGGACAGGCAAGCATTTGCACAAGTTTTGTTATTATAGCCGTAGTAAGTCTGCTGGGGCTTAAAGTCGGTGTGGGAACAATATTAAACCTGCTTATAGTTGCGTGGATTGTTGATTTTTTTGATTATTTCAATTTAATTTCCGATGCGTCAAATATCGGACAGGGAATTTTGATGACAGTATTCAGTATGCTTTTTACGGCCATAGGCAGTTATTTTTATATCGGCTGTGAACTTGGCTGTGGGCCGAGAGACGGGCTTATGTGTTCACTTACTCAAAAAACACATTTTCCTGTAGGATTAATACGCTCTGCCATAGAACTTTCTGTTTTTCTTATAGGCTTAAAACTTGGAGGAAAAACAGGTTTGGGAACACTTATGATAGTTTTGTTTATGGGCCCGCTTATTCAGATTTTATATAATATATTTGATTTTGATGTTTCTGTAATAAAGCACAAAACTTTATGTGAAAGTTTAAATATTTTGAAAGGAATGATTAAAAATGATAATAAGAAATGCTGTTGAAACAGATATTTCGGAAATAAACGAAATATATACCATTGCAAGGCAGTTTATGCGTGACAATGGAAACAAAAAACAATGGATAAACGGATACCCAAGTGAAGAATTATTAAAAAACGATATTAAAGAAAATAATCTTTATGTATGTGTTGAGAACAACTCTCTATGCGGTGTTTTTGCATTTATAATTGGTGACGACCCTACATATAAAGTAATAGAAAACGGACACTGGCATTCTAACAACACATACGGAACAATACATCGCATAGGGTCAAATGGTAAAGTTAAAGGTCTGGCTAAACAGGCATTTGATTTCTGTCTTACAAAATCAAGCTATTTACGTATAGACACACATGAGGACAACGTACCTATGCAGAATACCGTAACAAAATACGGCTTTAGGAAATGCGGTACAATATACGTTGCCGACGGAAGCCCAAGAGTTGCTTTTGACTACATAAAATAGAAATTTATCGGACTGAAATCATAACCCCTCAGTCACTGCGTGACAGCTTCCCTTTCATGGGAGCCTTCCCAAATCGAAAGCCGTCCCTGAAAGGGAAGGTGGCAAACCGCAGGTTTGACGGAAGGGTTTTAAAGCCTTCTCATTGGGGAGAAGGTGTTGAGCGAAGCGAAACAGATGAGAGGTAAATAATTTAAGCAAAGCTTTAATAAAACGGATTAAATTTAATTTTTTCCAAATGGAAACGTGGGATTTGCAGGAACTTTTTTAAAAAAGTTCCCTGCACCTTCAAAAATCTTTTTAAGACCGCACATTCCATGTGCCTCCGGAAATAGGCTACTGCAAAGTTTTTGGCAACAGATACAGGATTTATGTTTTAAAATCAATGCAAAAGAGATTTTATTCGACAAAACTTGAAAAAAACAAATCTTAACGACATAACTTATAACTTTGTTCCGAAAAACGCAATGTAATTGCGTTTTGATAAAAGTTTTTGTCCAGTTTTTTCAAAAACTGGTGGGGTATTGGGGCAACGCCACAAGGTCTTACATAAATTTATATTTGTCGATCTGAAAAACTTAATAAAGCCGTATGCTTATAAAGGTTTTGTCAAAAGCTATAACTTTTTCTCCATAAGCTTAAAAATGCCTTTCCTGTACTCCACTTCTCCAACCTCTATGTATCCAAAATTCTTATATAGATTAACTGCCACTTTATTCTTTGGAAAAACATCTATACGTACGGAAGAAAAACCCTGCTTTAAAATCTCATCATGTAAAAGAGACAACATTCGTTTCCCTATACCCATTGACTGAAAACTCGGCGAAACACAAAACCTATGTATAACTCGGTAATTTGTACCAAACTGCCAATTACCGTTCTCATACCCTTCTTCCTCATCGTTTATAACTCCGCAGGCTGCAATCTTTCCGTTAAGGCACAAAATATACATCTGTCCTTTTTTTATATCCTCTCTTATTACATCTATATTCGGATATATGCTATCCCACTGCTGAATACCAAAATTGCAAAGTTTACTTGTTGCCTTCGAGAAAACATCAAACACATTTTTTGCATCATTTAAAACGGCTCTTTTCAGCATATGGATACCTCCAAAATATATTTTCCACCAATAAAAGAATTGTTTTAATAAACTAAAATTTTCTTAAAAATTCAGCAAAATATTTTATATAAAATTATAAAAAAAAGACTTTGATTTAATCAAAGTCTTTAATGGGAATTACAGGGCTCGAACCTGTGACATCTTGCTTGTAAGGCAAGCGCTCTCCCAGCTGAGCTAAACTCCCAAATAAACGACTCAGGTGGGGCTCGAACCCATGACCTCCGGCGTGACAGGCCGGCGCTCTAACCAACTGAGCTACTGAGCCATATTATCGTTTATTTGCTTTATTTTGTTGCCTTTTTTGTTTCTGTCTCACTGACGAAATATATATTACCATACAGGCACCGATATGTCAACAACTTTTTAAATATTTTTTTCATTAATTTTACAGGGCGAAAATTACAACGCCCTGTTTATTAATTATTAATTTCCGATTTTCTTAATACATATCTTATTATTCTTCCGGTTCAAAGCAATCATCATCACTGAAATATTCATCAAAATCGTTATTAAGCATTTTACCGGTTATTTTGGATATTACAGGTATGGCAGTAACAATAAACAAAAATACGGATATAACGGAAATTGTTTTCTTGTTTTTATTTCCTATATTTGTTCCTGCTAATAATCCTGCCGCACCTACGCTTGCCATAATAAGTGCCGTATCTGTTCCATTTAGCGAATAAATACCCTTTAAAATCTTTTTGAAAAGTTTTTCCATAATAAATCAAACTCCTCTCTAAAATCCAAAATAAATATATTTAATTATATCATAAAAGAGCTTGGTTTTCATCACAGAGCCTTAAATATCTTGAAGAAAGAATAAATATTTGCTATAATTATTCAGATAATATGAGAAAATTGCCTTTATGGCGGTTAAAAATATATTTGTTTTGTTTAGGAGGAAAACTGATGTCTTTATCAAGACAGGAAAAAATACGAAATTTCTGTATCGTTGCACATATTGACCACGGCAAAAGCACCCTTGCCGACCGACTGATACAAAAAACAGGTCTGCTTACCGAGCGTGAAATGCAGGAGCAGATTTTGGATAACATGGATATCGAAAGAGAACGAGGCATTACAATCAAATCTCAGGCTGTTCGTCTTATTCATAAAGCAAAAGACGGAGAAGAATATATATTTAATCTTATAGATACCCCGGGTCACGTAGACTTTAACTATGAGGTTTCACGTTCCCTTGCGGCTTGTGAAGGTGCCATTCTTGTTGTAGACGCCGCTCAGGGTGTTGAGGCACAGACCCTTGCCAACGTATATCTTGCAATAGACAACAACCTTGAAATTCTGCCGGTAATAAACAAAATTGACCTTCCGAGTGCTAATCCTCAGATGGCAATTAAGGAAATCGAAGATATTATAGGCATACCTGCGGAAGATGCACCGCTTATTTCCGCAAAAAACGGTTTAAATATAGAAGAAGTTCTTGAAAGAGTTGTAACGGATATACCTGCACCTACAGGTGATGAAAACGCCCCTCTTAAAGCACTTATTTTTGATTCGGTTTATGACCCATATAAAGGCGTTATTGTCATAATGCGTATTGTTGACGGAACAATAAAAAAAGGTTCTAAAGTGCGTATGATGGCTACTGGCAAGGAATTTGAAATAGTAGAAGTAGGATATTTCAATCCGGGTAAACTTGTGCCATGTGCCGAACTTAAAGCCGGTGATGTAGGCTACCTTACGGCAAGCATTAAAAACGTAGCCGATACCCGTGTAGGTGATACTGTAACGGAAGCAGACAATCCAACAGAAAAGCCATTTCCGGGATACAAAAAAGTTAATCCTATGGTATACTGCGGTATTTTCCCTGCCGACGGTGCAAAATATCCGGAATTAAAAGATGCTTTGGAAAAACTCCAGCTTAACGATGCATCGCTTTATTTTGAGCCGGAAACATCAGTAGCTCTCGGATTCGGTTTCCGCTGTGGTTTCCTCGGCCTTCTTCATCTGGAAATTATACAGGAGCGTCTGGAAAGGGAGTTTAACCTTGACCTTGTAACAACGGCACCAAGCGTTATTTACAAAATTTTCCTGACAGACGGAACGGTTATGGAAATAAGCAATCCGAGCAATATGCCTGACCCTGCAAGAATAGAGCATATGGAAGAACCTATAGTTAAGGCCGAAATTATACTCCCTAAAGATTATATAGGTACTATAATGGAACTTTGTCAGCAAAGACGAGGTATTTACGAAAGTATGGAATACCTTGATGATACAAGAGCAATGCTTATCTACCACATTCCGCTTAACGAGATAATATATGATTTCTTCGATGTACTTAAATCAAGAAGCCGTGGATATGCCTCCTTCGATTATAGTCTGGAAGGATATCAGCAGTCAGAGCTTGTTAAACTGGATATACTTGTAAATCGTGATTTGGTTGACGCACTTTCATTTATAGTTTTCAAAGGCTCTGCTGTTGAGCGAGGAAGAAAGATTTGTGAAAAACTCAAAAAAGAAATACCGAGACATCTTTTTGAAATACCTATTCAGGCAACTATCGGAAGCAAAATAGTAGCAAGAACAACTGTAGGTGCAATGCGTAAAGATGTCCTTGCCAAATGCTATGGCGGAGATATTTCACGTAAGAGAAAGCTTCTTGAAAAACAGAAAGAAGGAAAGAAGCGTATGCGCTCCATCGGCAGTGTAGAAGTACCACAGGAAGCATTTATGAGTGTTCTTAAACTTGAAGAAGAATAATATAATACCTTGGGGCTTTGCCCCAATCCCCACAATTTTTTGAAAAAAATTGAGTAAAACTTTAAGTAAAATACCGTGACAACGTCACGGTATTTTTAGGTTAAATATAAATTTACGGAAGCCAAAGCCACCTCGGAAGCCGTCCCTGAAAGGCTATGCAAATGGTTTTCCGAAAAATACAACGAAATTGCATTTTGATAAAAGTTTTGATCCAACTTTTAAGGAACCACAAAGATAGATGTAGTGGTTAGAGAACCCGAAGAAACAGGGCGACGAAATCGTTTTTGCAAAGCAAAAATTCTGACCCTGCCGATTTCCGAAGTAAATTTTCTGACCAAGAAAGTTGGTCAGGGTGTGGGGTAAAACTCCACGGTTTTTAATCTATAAATTCAAAGCTTTCGTCTCTCAGTATAGGCAAAAATGCGTCAAACGGTATTTCCTCAAACTCCGTTCCGTAATCGCTTGCACCAAACCATTTACCCTCTTTTGCCGCAAGGTTTAAGTTTCTGGCAAACTTTGTACGGTTTGAACAGTCATGCACCGCCATATCCCATTTTTCGTCATCTGCCATTTTCATTATCTTAAACGTAATCTCTCTGCTCCATACAGGCGAAATATATCCCAGTCTTGAAACATACATATTTTCACCGAAATAATTGCCTATGTTGTTTTCGTTCAAATGCAGCTCGGCACAGTTCATAAAATCTACACCTGTGGCAAGTATCTTGTCTTTCTTCTTTCTAAACTGTTCAAAGAACTCCGGTGTCATAGGTGTTTCTATTCCCACAGCCTTAAAATATTTCTTTGCTGTGGCAATATTTTCTATTACCTTATCAGAACAGTTTGATGCACCAAGATTAAAACGTATTTCATCAAGTCCGCTTTCCGCAAGAGCCTTTAAGTTTTCCTCATTGGCAAGTATGCCGTTTGTGTAAAGGTGCTGATAAATTCCATTTTCATTGAATTTTTTAACTATACCGTAATACTTTTCTATCTCCATAAACGGCTCAAGATACACATATGCCACACCTGTAGGCTTTTTGTGTATAGAAAGCAGAAGGTCAAGGTCGTTTTCATAGAATTTTGTTCCGCCTATATCCCACATTCCTTCGCCTATAGGCATAATATCGTCAAGCTCACCGTAGTTATAACAGAATTTGCATTCAACATTACACTTATTGGTTTTTCTTATTGCCGTAAGACCGTTTCCCATAAGGCAGGAAATACAGCCTCTTGCAAATTTCTTCTCATTTCCCACATAATATGTTCTGCCGTTAAGTGATTTTAAGCCTTTAATCTGCGACATAAGTTCGGCGTTTCTTTTTTCCACTGCCGCTTCTATCTGTGCAAAAACGGCGTATATAACCTCAAAATTCTGTGGCATAAGTTCCTCGTCTTCCGGAAGGTTGGCAAAAAATTCAAACCACGAAAGAGCGTCTTTTTTTGATATTTTCATTCTATCCTCCTAATAAAAACCACAAAAACCTTGGGATTTCACCCCAATCCCCGACCAACTTTTGAAAAAGTTGGATCAAAACTTTTAATAAAGTCCATGACAAGTGTCATGGACTTTTGTTAAAGTTTAGGTCAAGCCTTTAGGGAACCGCAAAGATAAATGCGGCAGGCGAAGCCTGATTTGCGAAGCAAATTTCCTGACCAAGAAGGCTTGCAGAGTTTGGGACAGAGTCCCAAGGTTTTGTTTTGTCTTGTCTTTTTATTTTATTTCTTCTGCTCTTTTGAGAGCCTCGTCAATACAGCTGCAAATGTTTTCTTTTCCTATCTCGTCTATAAATCCAGCCTTATCCAAAACGTGCATAGGCTGATGATTTACGTGTGAAAGAATAAGGGTTACGTTGTTTTTCTTGCAGTTATTAAGAAGTGTTCTCAAACCTCTTAATGCACTTATATCCATTGAAGGAACTCCCCTCATTCTCATTATAAGCACATCTTTGCTTTTGTCAAACATAAGTCTTGCAACATTGTCTGCCATGGCAAAAAACATAGGTCCGTGAAGTTCAAAAACAAGTGTATTCTTAGGTACGGCTTTAAGGTTGATGTTGTCCTTGTCTACGCCGTCCTCGCCAATATATTTCCATCTTTCAACCTCGGATACATCAGCCATTCTTTTCATAAATAATATTGCCGCAAGAAGAAGACCTGCAACAATGGCAACCACAAGGTCAAACACAACTGTAAGTATAAGTGTTACAAGCAAAATAGCAATATCGCTCTTTGGTGCTGTCTTTAAAAGTGTCACGCATTCTCTCCAACCGCTCATATTGTAAGCAACAATAAAAAGTATTGCCGCTATTGTAGGCATAGGTATAAGAGCCGCATAAGGCATTAAAACAACAAGTATAATAAGAAGCACTATAGCATGAACCATACCGGCTATAGGTGAACGTCCGCCGTTTTTGATGTTTGCGGCAGTTCTTGCTATTGCTCCTGTGGCAGGTATACCGCCAAAAAGAGCCGAACCGATGTTTCCCGCACCCTGTGCAATAAGTTCCATATTTGAATTATGTCTGTCTCCTATCATACCATCGGAAACAACGCATGAAAGAAGTGACTCAACAGCCGCAAGCACAGCTATTGTAAATGCGTCCGGAAGTGCCGTTTTAATAATTCCGAAATTTACAACAGGAAGTGTTATTTTCGGCAGTGCCGAAGAAATTGTATATAAATCACCTATTGTGTTTACATTTAAATTAAGAACTTTAACAAGTGCAGAGGCTGCAATAACAGCTATAAGTGAAGGCGGTATTTTATCAAGTGCCTTAAATTTAGGCCAAATTATAAGTATTGCAAGTGAAAAAATACCTACCGCAAAAGCCATCGGATTAAGTGTTCCTATTGATCTGACTATTTCCTCTGCCTTTTCAATGGTCTCTATAGGAGAAGTTGAAAAAGTAAGTCCGAGAAAATCTTTAACCTGACCTATTGCTATTGTTACGGCTATACCGAAAGTAAAGCCCGTTGTAATGGTATACGGAATAAATTTAATAAGATTTCCCAGTCTTAAAACACCCATTAAAACAAGTATTATACCTGCAATAACGGTAGCAACTATCAGTCCGTCCATTCCGCTTGTGGCTACTATTCCCGCCACTATAGATGCAAATGCCGCCGTAGGGCCTGCAATCTGCACACGGCTTCCGCCGAGGAACGAAATAATAAATCCGGCAACTATAGCTGTATAAAGACCCTGCTCAGGACCTACGCCTGATGCAAGTGCCAGTGCTATAGAAAGCGGCAGTGCTATTATAGCAACAATAATACCGGAAATTATGTCCTTAACAAACTGTTCTTTGCTATAGGACTTTAACACAGTAAAAAGCTTGGGCTTAATACCCTCCATAATACAAATATCCTCCCCATAATAATAAATTATTAAAAAATTAAAATTTTAAAGACATTTTATAATAATACCATTTATGTACTTATTTCAATACCTTTTGGCAAATTTTTAAAATTTGATTAAAAATGTATAAATATCACCAAAAATACCCATTTTTTTCAACATTGTTACAACAAAGACTTTTAAAACCGTGGACTCCGTCCACACCTGCGATTTTTGTAAAAATCGAGTAAAACTTTTAGTAAAATACCGTGACCGAGTCACAGTATTTTGAGATCAAGTATAAATTTGCCGTTAATAGCCGTCCCCGAAACATAAGGTTGCAAACAGAAGGTTTGACGGAAAGTTCTGATAATATAAAATCTTTTTCATACAAATAATCAATCCATTAAAAAATCACCCCAAAAAATCGGAGTGATTGAATGTTTCGACTTGCTTAAACAGAAAAATAAACAGCGGATTCCATTCGGGAAACTCTTTCGTTTCCCGAACCATTCCGCTTTATTCTACAGTCTAAAATCAAATATATATCAAAGGCTTTATTTTATCAAGCTTTGCTGTAGATTGGGTATTTTTCGCAAATCTTTGTAACTTCGCTCTTAATGTATTCAGCTTTGTTGTCAAAGTCTGTAACAGCATAGTTAATAAGTTCTGCAACCTTAACCATATCTTCTTCAACAAGACCTCTTGATGTAACGGCAGGAGTACCGATTCTTACGCCTGATGTAACAAATGGGCTTCTTGGGTCGTTAGGTACAGTGTTCTTGTTAAGTGTGATATAAACCTCGTCACATCTGTTCTGAAGTTCTTTGCCTGTAACCTCAAGACCTCTGAGGTCAAGAAGCATAAGGTGGTTGTCTGTGCCGCCTGTAAGAAGTTTAAGACCGTGGCTCATAAGACCGTTTGCAAGAGCCTGTGCATTCTTAACAATCTGTGTCTGGTATGTTTTAAATTCAGGTTTAAGAGCTTCGCCAAAGCAAACAGCCTTGCCTGCTATAACGTGCATAAGAGGACCGCCCTGAATACCAGGGAATATAGCTTTGTTGAAGTTAAATTTTTCTGCTGCTTCCTTGTTTGCAAGTATAAGACCGCCTCTTGGGCCTCTGAGTGTCTTATGTGTTGTTGTTGTTACAACATCAGCATAAGGAATTGGGCTTTCGTGAAGACCTGCTGCAACAAGACCGGCAATATGAGCCATATCTACCATAAGATAAGCACCACATTCGTCAGCTACTTCTCTGAACTTCTTGAAATCTATCTTTCTTGCATAAGCAGAAGCACCTGCAACAATAAGCTTTGGTTTTGCTTCAAGAGCTTTTCTTCTGAGTTCATCATAGTCAAGGAAACCGTTATCATCTACACCGTAAGGTACAACGTGGAAATATTTACCTGACATATTTACAGGGCTTCCGTGTGTAAGGTGTCCGCCATGGTCAAGGTTCATTCCCATTACTGTATCACCTGGCTCAAGCATAGCAAAGAAAACTGCCATATTGGCCTGCGCACCTGAATGAGGCTGTACGTTTGCATAATCACAGCCGAAAAGTTCTTTTGCTCTGTCTATTGCAAGCTGTTCAACAATATCCACATACTGGCATCCGCCGTAGTATCTTTTTCCCGGATATCCTTCTGCATACTTGTTTGTAAGAATACTTCCCATAGCAAGCATTACAGGCTCTGAAACAATATTCTCGGAAGCTATAAGCTCAAGGTTTCTGTTCTGTCTGTTGAACTCAAGCTGCATAGCTTCTCCGACTTCCTTATCATAGGCTGTTAAAGCCTTCATAGCGTCTTTAATCATTTTTATTCCCCTTTACGAAATAATAATAAAATAGTGTTAAAAATAAAACACCTTTATTATACTTTATATTGACAAAATCTTCAATATCAAATTTAAAAAGACTTTGGAGCATTCGGACACTGCCCCAAGCCCTGTGATTTTTAGGAAAAGGTTAATCAAAACGTAATTTTATTGTGTTTTTAATAAAAATAACCTATACCGTTTTAAATCATATCTGAAATTAACAAATACATAAAAAAGCACATCAAAACAAAAATTGTTCTGATATGCTTTTTATCGAAAACTTACTTTAAACGTTTTTCAAAGACTTTTGGATTATTGAGCCAAAGCACCAATGACTTCTTTATTTTTTATTCGTCCGCATAGTTTCCTGTATGCATATACAAATACAAATGTCTCAAGAACTATTGCCGCAAACCACGAAAGCGGATATGAAATAAATATTGTTCTGAATGTTCTGTGGTACGGAAAATACGTAAATACAAACATAAGTCTTACTCCGCATACACAGGCAATAGAAATAATCATTGAAGAAAATGAATATCCTATGCCCCTTAAAACACCTGTAAAAGTATCCATCATTCCGCAAAGGAAATATGTGGCACACATTATATAAAATCTTTCAAGACCGTATTTTATAACCTCCGGATCTTTGGAATATATGCTTACCAGTGCTTCTGCCTTAAACGCCATTGCCGCACCAAGGGCAATGCCTATTATAATAACAAGAATTTCCGAGTCAATAAGAACTTTCTTAATTCTTTTTATCTTTCCCGCACCGTAGTTCTGGCTTGTAAATGTAAGGGACGCCTGATTAAAGGCATTAAGTGCAATATACAGCATATTATCAAGGCTTGACGATGCCGCATTGCCTGCCATTACAGCCGCACCGAACGAATTTACCGATGACTGTATAATCATGTTTGAAACAGAAAATACACTGCTTTGCAGTCCTGCCGGTATACCTATTTTGAATATCTGCGCAAGCCTTTTTTTGTGTATTTTAAGTTTCTTTATATGTATCTTATATAAATCGTCTGTTTTTATAAATTTAAGTATTGTAAGAAAAGCCGATATACACTGTGCCACTATTGTGGCAACACCTACTCCGGCAACGTCCATATCAAAAATTATTACAAACACAAGGTTAAGCAGTACATTAACAATACCGCCTATGCAAAGATATATAAGCGGACTTTTTGTATCTCCAAATGCTCTTAAAACGGCACTGCCGAAATTATAAAGCATCATAACAGGCATACCGAGAAAATAAATTCTGAGATAAAGTACAGACTTTGCAAGCACATTCTCCGGCGAACCCATAATTATAAGTATCGGCTTTGTAAAAACAACACCTATAAAAACAAGTATAAGGCCGCTTATAACGCTTGTAACCATTGCCGTATGAACTGTTTCGCTTATACCCTCATTATCCCTGTTTCCTATAAGCATTGCCGTAACGGCATTTACGCCTATTGATATTCCTACAAAAAAGTTTACAAGAAGGCTTATTATTGATGTTGTACTGCCTACGGCCGCCAAAGAATCGCTGCCGGCATATCGTCCCACAACAATAGTATCTGCCGCATTAAAAAGAAGCTGCAAAACCCCTGACAAAATAACAGGTATGGCAAAAATAAATATCTTGCCCAAAAGTGGGCCGTTTGTCATATCCATGTCCTTTTTAGTTGCCATACAAATCCCCCTTTTATAGATATTGTGGACTCCGTCCACACCTGCAAGCCTTCTTGGTCAGGAAATTTGCTTCGCAAATCAGGCTTCGCCTGCCGCATTTATCTTTGCGGTTCCCTAAAGGCTTGACCTAAACTTTTAATAAACTCCCATAACAGTTATCATGGGAGTTTTGGAATAATTAATTTTATTTTCTCGAAAAACGCAATGTAATTGCGTTTTGATAAAAGTTTTTGTCCAGTTTTTTCAAAAACTGGTCAGGGTTTGGGGTGAAACCCCAAGGTTCTAATTATTCTGCCGAATGTCCCTTTCCCCTTATTACATCAAGAACATAATCAACATACTTTTCGCATATTTCGCTTGTTTCGGCTTCCACCATTACTCTTACTACAGGCTCTGTTCCGCTTTCTCTTACAAGTATTCTTCCGTCTGTGCCGAGTTTTTCGGAAACCTCGTTTACTGCTTTCTGCACATCTGTATCTGACTGTGCGGCTTTTTTATCCTTAACTTTTATGTTTTTAAGAAGCTGAGGATAAATTTTTACAGGCTCTGTAAGCTTGCTCATAGGCTTTTTGGATTCTATCATTACTTCCATCATTTTAATAGCCGTAAGTATGCCGTCGCCTGTTGTGGCATATTTTCTGAATATAATATGTCCGCTCTGCTCTCCGCCTATACGATGACCGTTTTTAACCATGTTTTCATAAACGTACTTGTCACCGACTTTTGTTTTTTCATAGCTTATGCCTTCCGCATCAAAAGCCTTGTAAAGGCCTAAGTTTGACATAATGGTTGTTACAACGGTGTTGTTTGCAAGCTTGCCTCTATGTTTCATGTAACAGCCGTAAACATAAAGTATAAGGTCACCGTTTACAACATTTCCTTTTTCGTCAACAACTATACATCTGTCGGCATCACCGTCAAAGGCAAAGCCTATATCAAGACCTTTTTCCACCACAAATTTCTGCAAGCCCTCTATATGTGTAGAACCGCAGTTCATATTAATATTAGTTCCGTCAGGTTCTGCATTTATAACATATGTCTTTGCTCCGAGAGCATCAAAAACACTTTTTCCTATCATCCATGAACTGCCGTTTGCACAGTCAAGCCCAACCTTTATTCCCTGATACGATCTTGTTGCAAGGGATATAAGATAACCGATATAACGGTTTCTGCCTACTGCATAATCAACTGTACAGCCGATATTTTCCCTGTGTGCATCAGGCAGTTCGCCTATTTTGCCGTCAATATAATCCTCTATTTTAAGTATGGTTTCTTCGTCCATTTTTTCGCCACGGCTGTTAATAAGCTTAATGCCGTTATCGTAGAACGGATTATGGCTTGCGGAAATCATAATACCGCAGTCGAAGTCCTCTGTTCTTGTTACGTAAGCCACGCTTGGTGTTGTTGTAACATGGAGTATATATGCGTCTGCACCTGTTGAAGTAATGCCGGCACAAAGAGCATACTCAAACATATAGCTTGAACGTCTTGTATCCTTACCGATTACTATTTTACATCTTTCTTCTTTATCTTTTCCGTAATACCAGCCCAAAAATCTGCCTACCTGAAAAGCATGATTTGCCGTAAGAGTAACATTTGCCTCTCCTCTGAAGCCGTCTGTACCGAAATATTTTCCCATTATTATCTTCCTTCCACAATATATATCTAATATAAAAGCTACGCAAATTTTAACACAAATGTTACCTGTTTTCAATCTTTACGGGAAAAAACCATGGGGTTTTCCCCCCATACCCGACCAACAATGAACCGCAAAGATAGATGCGGCAAGCGTAGCTTGATTTGCGAAGCAAATTTCTGACCATGAAAAAGTTGGATCAAAACCTTTATCAAAATGCAATTTCATTGCATTTTTCGGAAATCCATTTGCGAAGCTTTTAAAGCCTTCCCTTGGGGGGGGAAGGCGTCACGAAGTGACGGATGAGGGATTTGTTTAAATACAAATTATGTTTTTCATATAATTTATTTTCTTATTTTTCCCTCATCCGACTTGCTACGCTTGCCACCTTCCATTTCAGGGATGGCTTTCGGAAGTGTTTTTAACCTCAAAAATCCCATGACTTTTTACTTGCCATGGGATTTTTATTAAAAGTTTTTATTCTGTTTTCTCAAAAAACAATTACCTTACTCCAGATTACAGAGCTGATAAGAAATCTTTCCGTTTCCTATTCTTAACTTGAGCATTTTAAAATCACTGTTTACACTGCCGTCGTTAAGCCACAGCGATGGAAGATTGAAATACTGGATACCGTCTTTTACACTTGTCCAGCTTGCCGTTGATGAAGAAGAAACAACCATAACCTCTCTGTCGGCATTTTCAATATCCTTTAAGGCACTCTTGAAAAGCTCGCCTTCCATTGAATCACTGAAGTTTGACGGTGATTTATCCAGAAGGACTACAACAAACTTGTTCGGTGACATAAGAATATCGTTTTTAAATCTCTGCCACTGTCCGTCATAAGTGTTTTTAAGTCCGCCCTTTGCCGCTGTCATGTTTACAAAAGTAACATCATTTTTGTAGTAAACGGCATAGTCGTTCTTCCACCTTATAACCTCTGTGCTGTCTCCGAATGAAATATCGCTGTTTCCGCCGTAAATTGCCGTATCTGCATTTGCCTGCAAAAGTGAATGTATCTTTCTTCTTTCACTGTCATAAAGAGAACTGTCTTTTACATTTGAGCTTGAAACTCCGCCTGTTATGTTAATGTAATAGTATCCGTCCTCTTTAGAAGCAAAACTGCTGTCTGCCGATGACTGTGCCGACGGTGTCTGAACGTTTGCCGCTACGGAATAAACACCTCTTAAATCATCAAAATACATTACCTGCTGATTTGTGTTTGTGTTTGAAAGTGCCGCAACATAAATCGTTTTAAGTGTTATAGGGTAGCTTATTCCCGAAGGAATATCTGCCGTAAGGTCATTCCAGCCTTCGTTTATAACTTTTTCTCTTGAAAAATCTACTACACTTTCATTTCCCTTTGAGTCGGCAATTTTTGCCCTTACCCACTGCTCCGTGCCGTTGCCGTATACCTTTAATTTAAGTTTTGACGGTGTACCGCTTATGGCAACAGGGTTTTTGAAGTTAAGGTATGCCGCCTGTGTTTCGCTTGAAGAAGCAAAATAATAGCTTAATCCAAGACCTTTTGCACCGTCGGTAAAATATTTCTGCGATATTCCAGCTATACCCTGTATTGTTGCAGGATAAGAAGTAAATGTTAAATCTCCTGTGTTTTCAAAAGAACTTATCTGTCTGTCCTCTGTACCTACGCCAACCTTTATATAACAGGTATTCTGACCGTAAGAACAGGTAATGTATCCGCTGCCGTTTTCGTTGGCTGTGTATGTATTTCCGCTTAACGTACCGAATGTTGTGTCAAACTGTACCATATTTGTTATATCAACAGTCTGTCCCGATGATGTATGTGCATTTACTTTTAATGTTCTGCTTTCGCCGGCATTTAAAGAAAGTTCTGAATTTTCAGGCGAAATGCTTGTTATATCATCAAGGTTTAATTTACACGTCTGGCTTACACCGTTATATGTAACGGTTATTGTTGTACTGTCAGCCGCACCGTATGTATAAACTCCGCCGTTAAATAAGCCTGAGTTATCGTCTGAGCTGTACTGTATCTGGTCTTTGTTTAAAGAAAGTTTGTGAAGGTTATCGTCATATCCGTCCACAGTAAAAGTAATATGTCCTCCCGGAACTGCCGCTGTTGAAGAAGGAGTTACCTTTATGGAAGAAACTCCGCCTACTGTGCTTTTATCGAATATTCCCACAGCTGTCATAACAGATCTTGCCGTTCCTTCCGCCGGTGAATTTACTATGGAAACACTGCTTGTGGAAGGGTCTTTTACTGCCATAGTGGAAGAACCTCCGCCATCAAGATTAAGTCCGTAATAACAGCCTTCGTCTTTAAGTATCTGTATTGCTTCGTCAACATTTGCACCTATGCTTACGTTGTTGCCATTACTTCTCTTTCCGTCAACTACAATAAGTTTAAGTGTATTTTTGTCCTGCGAAAGACCAAGAAGTGTTCTCGGCTGTCTGCCGCTTGCCATTTCGCCTATATCGGCAGGCTTTGCACCGTCTTTAAGTATAACACCGCCGCCGGAAATTGCCGTTTCTATATTATTTAAATCAAATGATGACGTTATATTTACCTTTACACTCTGTCCCACAGCAAGGTACGGCATATACGCATTGGCATATTCCGAGCTTAAAACAACAAGGTATCCGTTGTCCGGAACATTTACCGTTTCGCCCTTCTGGGATATATATGTAATATGGTCATCTTCGACTTTTAGTTTTACAAGATTCTGGAATCTTGAATCAAGCTGTGCCGTATTTTCACAGGCGTTTTTATCCAGATATACAGGATAAACCATCTGTGTTATTTTATTTATGCTGGCAAACTCAAAATAATCCTTTCCTTCAACATTAAACACCATTTTTGTTTTGAAATAATCGAACATTTTGCTTCCGTCTTTGTTGACAAAATATGTACCGAACTGATTTTTGTCAATGTTCTTGTCTGTATCTACAGACACTATGTTTCCTGTTGATATTTCCGGTCCGAAAGAAGCGGAATATTTGCTTGTCATACCGAAGTATGCGGAGTTTACACCTGCAACTGCCGAATTTTCTGAAATAAGCTTATCTACGGTTTCTCTAAGACCAAGTTCTTTTTTAGAGTCAACAGGCTCAACATCAATATTCGGGTTTGATAAATCAGCCGTAAGGACATAAATATCAAGCCAGCCTTCTTTGGTAAGTCTGTGTTTAAGTGTATAATTTATTCCTTTTGCAAGAACCTCATCAGTTACCTGCTCATAAAGACTTTCTGCCGCCATAGCCGGAACTGCCGTAAAAACGGAAACTGCCGCTACAGAAGCAATTAAAAGCCTCTTTAACGAGAAAATTTTTTTCAATTCAAAAACAACTCCTTATGATTAAACCTCTTATGTCAATTATTTATACTGAATTTATTTTACTGTGTATCCGCCTTTTACTATAAACCATGCTCCTCCTTCAGAGCTTACGGCAGCACCCCTGCCGTCGTCTCTCGAAACTATAAGCATATGGTTTGCGTCTATGTTTTCGCCGTTATGATACTCCAGTCCCGTTGTTACGTCTATAATTCCATCCTGACTTTCCGTATAAGCTGCGGCTGTTCCGCTTCTTAATATTATTTCAGAACCGCCTTTGCCTACAATAGTCTGACCTTTTTCCACAAATACCGGTTCAAATCCGTCCGAAGATGTATTTGTGCCTGTCTGTGTCTGGTTTGAGAATGCATTCATTACGTTTGCCATGGCAGTATCAACATAGCTCTTTGTTACCAGTGGGTCGCTGTCCGTTCCTGCTGTAGAAGATGCCGCAGATACGTTATACATAACAGAGCCTGCCGCAGCTAAAGCCAAAACCGAGCATACAACTGTTTTAAATCTTAATTTCAACTTTTGTCTCCCCCTTCCGATGATTTTTTAATTATGCTTTGCAAAAACCATTCTATCACATAATTAAATTTATTTCGATAATGTTCACTGTTTATTAATTTATTTGTAACATGACGGTAATATTAGAAAAATCTGTCCAATGCTTTTCCGCAGCCATAATTATAAAGCTGTCCCTGATAAAATCCGTTTTCACGCATATAATTTTCTATGTAATCCCGTACATACCAGCTACTTCTGTCCCAGTTGGCAAAAAGTGTGTTTTCCTTCGGTGCTCTTGAGACTATCCTTTCCACACAGGCTTTAGGTGAAAGGTATCTCAAAAACTGCACAACTCTGTCTCTGTATTCGTCAAGAGAGCAGACTTCAAACTCATTGTTTTTGTACTGCTTTGCCATTTGTGTTCCTTCGGCTATATAAAGGGAATGGAGTTTTATAAAATCAACGTCAAAAACAGACATTAATTTCGACGCCTCTATAGAATCTTCCATATCGTCCCACGGCAGGTTTAGTATTAAATGTGCACAGCTTAAAAAACCGAATTTTTTTATAAGCATAGCAGCCTGAGCAAATTCGGCAAAAGTGTGCCCTCTGTTTATTTTTTTCAATGTATGCGGATTAACGCTTTGCAATCCAAGCTCAACTGTTATTTCCACATTATGTTTTTCCGAGGCATCTTTCAAAGCCTCAAGGTATTCTTCTCTTATGCAGTCCGGTCTGGTAGAAACCGAAATTTCCACAATATTAGGCATACAGGCATCGTTTATGTATTCTTTAAATTGATTTAACGGCAGATATGTATTTGTAAAGTTCTGAAAATAGGCTGTGAATTTTTGTGCTTTATATTTTTTACCTATGTATTCCATGTTTTTTTCGATTTGTTCGCAAACAGAAAAAATGCCGGATAAATTATCAAATCCGGCACCTTTTTCATCGCAATAAGTACAACCGCCTTTTCCGTCTGTCCTGTTTGGACAAGTAACAGGAATATTCACAGGTAGTTTATATACTCTGCATCCGTAATGATCTTTAAGGTAATCAGAGTATCTGTTGTATATATCGTTCATTATATAATGTATCTTTTAATTCCTTCAGGAAGAGTGTCTGCTTTAGAACTTATTATAAATACAAAATCCACGCCATTTTCTGCAGAAAGCTTTCCTATTTCAGCTGTAAACTCAGCTATATCTTCGTTTGTAAGATTTTCAACTATATTGTTCAGACCGTCAATATAAATCTGTTCAATATCGCTGTCCTGAGAAAGTATTCCGCAAATAAAACCGAACAATATTTTCTGATCGGTCATTGCAAAATTCGTTTTTACAAAACGGATATTGTAATGAAGATCATACATATGCCTATTGTCATCATCAATAAATACTACATGACCTTTAGAATTTTTACCGGCTTCATTAGCCATTTCTAAAAGTCTTTTTGTTTTGCCTTCACCTTTTTCACCAGCAAGTATCTGTATCATAACGAACTCCCCCTTATCTGGATATAACTTTTAAGTGATAAAACATTGTAACTTTAAATTACCTTATGTAATTTTTGTTATAATAATATTATTCTGCAAAGAATATCAAAATCCTTCTTAAAATATAAACTTTTTTAATAAAATTAAATATTTTTTTATTCCGGAATTATTTAAGCATAACTTAAACTTTGTTAATTTTTATCAATCTCCGCAAAATATAAATTTATCGAACTGAAAGACCTTGGGGTTTCACCCCAAACCCTGAAAATTTTTTGAAAAAAATTTAGTAAAACTTTTATCAAAACGCAATTGCATTGCGTTTTTTGTAACTCCATTAATGGAAATTTTATAATTAACACCAAAATACCGTGACTTTGTCACGGTATTTTACTAAAAGTTTAGATCAAACCTTTTCAAAGGTTTGCAGGGTGTGGGACAGAGTCCCACGGTCTT
>CAKQPE010000007.1 GCA_934256695.1 uncultured Eubacteriales bacterium | reverse complement strand
CTGCGGATTCCATTCGGGAAACCCATTCGTTTCCCGAACCCTTCCGCTTTATAAAATAACTTTGTCTACAGTCTGAGCCTGAGACAAAGTCTCGGGCTGTTTTTAAATATAAATTTATGGAGCAGAAAGCCAAATTATAATTTATCGAAGACCTTGAGACTCTGTCTCAAACTCTGTGAGCCTTCTTGGTCAGGAAATTTGCTTCGCAAATCAGGCTTCGCCTGCCGCATTTATCTTTGCAGTTCCCTAAAGGCTCAAGCGAAACTTTTATCAAAACGCAATTATATTGCGTTTTTCGGGATAAAAATTATAAGTTATGTTATTAAGATTTATTTTTTTAAATTTTGTCGAATAAAATCTCTTTTTGCAGTGCTTTTAAAACGTAAATCCTGTATCTGTTGCCGTAAACATTGCATAGCCTATTTCCGTAGGCACATGGAATGTGCGGTCTTAAAGAGATTTTTGAAGGTGCAGGGAACTTTTTTAAAAAAGTTCCTGCAAATCCCACTTTTCCGTTTGGAAAAAATTAAATTTAATCCGTTTTATCAAAGCTTTGATTTTTGATTAAAGAGTTTACCCCTCATCCGCTTCGCTTTGCTCAGCACCTTCTCCCCAAAGGAGAAGGCTTATTATCGGCAATTTTATATTTAGTCCCAAAATACCGTGACTTGTCACGGTATTTTACTGAAAGTTTAGGTCAAGCCTTTTCAAAGGCTTGCAGGGTTGTGGGACAGAGTCCCACGGTCTTAGTCCTATAAATTAATCTAAAAAATCCCATGACTGTTTGGTGGTATACCGTAGTCATGGGATTTTATGATTATTTTGTTAGATTTTAAAATAATCGCAAAGTGCGTAACAAAAGTTAGGTGATTTTTTTATTTGTTTGAAAGTCCTTCTGACTCAAGTACAGAGTTGAACTTCTGCACAGCTGCGTTTGTATTTACTCTTGCCACGTATATAGGTGCATTGTCAACAGGCTGTAATACGGTGTTGAGTACCTTTGGTGCAAACGCCTTTGTCTCTATAATCTCACGCATAATATCTTTTTCGTCATTATAAGAGAATTTAGCTGTCATAGCATTGGCAAGAAGGGATATAACTTCTGTATTTAATTTAGCCATTGGCTTAATTGCGGCATTTACAGAATTTACTTTTCCGTCTGTGCTTATTACCGTACCGTTTGACTCAATAAGTGATACAAGCGGAATAACTACATCTGCTTTTTGTGCTGTTTCTGTAAGGTATGTGTCGCATACGGCAACAAATTCAACCTTTTCAAGATCGAAGTTTACAGGATTTTCACCTATAGTAAGGAGTGCTTTTATTGTACCGTCAGCGAATTTATCTTTAACAAGACATGAAGGTGTAATACCGAAATCTGCAACAGACTGAGTATTTACGTTAGTCTTAATCTGCATAATACCGTCTCTTGGTGAGCCTATATGTCCGCTTAAAACGGCAATATCTGCGGCTGCCTTTGCACATTCATAAGATGTGTTGAACTGGTCTGTAACAATAACAGCCTTTTTGTTGTTCTTGTCAAGGAGCATTTCGCATACCTTAACGGCATCATCGGTAACAACTGTATCTTTAAGTGATACGTTAAGAGCATCAATGCCTTCCGCAGTACAGCCTTTTTCAACAAGAGCCTTGAGTATTGCTTTAAGGCTTTCGGTTGAATCGGCATTTACAAATATGTCTGCTTCTTTTGCTTCCTGTGACTGAGGTTTATTGCTTATAACAACAAGCTTTGCACCTCTCTTAACAGCCTGACGGACTGTTACACCGAATGAAGCGTGGTCGTTCATAAGGTCTGTGCCAACAAGAACTATTACGTTTGCGGAAAGAACTTCTGTTTCCGTAACAGTTGAGCCGTCAAAGCCTATTACGTCCTTAACACCGTTTTTGCTGTAGTTGAAACAGAATACGGAACCTGCATTAACAACATCTTCGGCATATTTCTTTGCAAGATATATTTCCTCTGTTGTAAGTTTGTCTGAAATTGAAACTGCAACGGAATCTTTTCCATTTCTTACGGCAAAGCCCTGAAGTTTCTTTGCTGTATATATAGCGGCTTCTTCATAGCTTACAGGTGTAAGTACACCGTTCTTTCTTACAAGAGGTGTTGTAAGACGGTCTTTTCCTATAAGCTCGCCAAAACCGAAACGTCCCTTTGAACAAAGAGTCTTTTCATCGACAGGTGTTGATTTTGCAACAAGATTCTCGTTTGTATGAAGAACTGTTTTACAGCCTACGGAACAGAAGGAGCAGGTTGTTTCTGTGCAGTCGGACGCAAGAGGAACTCTCTTTCCGTAAGTGAATTTTTCGCCCAAAGCACCTGTAGGGCAGAGGTTAATACACTGTCCGCAGGAGATACAGTCTGTTGCTTTAAGAGGCTCTTTAAGTGAAGGCATAACTATTGTGTCAAAGCCACGGCCTACAAGACCGAGAGCAGTTCTGCCCATTACTTCATCACAGACCCTTACACAAAGACCGCAGAGGATACATTTATCAGGATTTCTGTCTATGAATGGGTGAGAGTTGTCTATTGTTCTGTTATGGTTTTCACCTTCGAATATTTCCGGCTTAACGTCATATTCGTTTGCACGGTTAATGAGTTTACATTCAAAGTAATCGTGACAGCCGCATTCGAGACATCTTGATGCTTCACGTACTGCTTCTTCTTCCGTAAAGCCGTTATTTACCTCATGGAAGTTATCTTTTCTTTCATCAGGCGAAATATGGCTCATCTGTACTCTCGGTACCTTTGGTCTGTCTGCAAAGGTTTCTGCTGTAACATCTTTTCTTTCGCACACATAAGGTTTTCTGTAAGGAACGATGTTTCCTTTAAGGTAGCTGTCTATTACATGAGATGCCTTTTCAGCCTCGCCTATGGCTGCTATGGCAATGCCTGCACCTTTGTTTGTGGCATCACCTACGGCAAATACATTTTCGATATTTGTTCTGAATGTTGTTTCGTCAGCAGAGATAGTGCCTTTCTTTGTAAGTTCTACTCCGTCAAGACCAATCGGGTTGAGTATCTGACCGAGGGCCATAATAAGACTTGAAACTTTGAGATTTTCGGTTTCGCCTTCTATTGGAATAGGTTTTCTTCTTCCGCTGGCGTCAGGCTCGCCAAGCTGCATTTTCTGTAATTTTACATATTCGATACCGCCGTCGGCAGAAGCAACTATTTCTTCCGGATTTGTGAGGAATTTGAATATTACGCCTTCTTCTTCGGCTTCTTTAATTTCTATGTCCTCGGCAGGCATTTCGGCTTTGGTTCTTCTGTAGATACAGTAAACTTTTTCGGCACCGAGACGTACTGCTGTACGGCAGGCGTCCATAGCAGTGTTTCCGCCGCCTACGATGGCAATTTCTTTTCCTGCAAGAAGTTCTTCGCCAAGAGCTGCTTTTCTGAGGAAATCTATACCGCCGAATACGTTCTTGTTGTCCTCGCCCTTAACTCCCATTTTTGTGCTTGTCCAAGCACCTACGGCAAGAAGAACGGCATCATAGCTTGATTTAAGATGGTCAAATGTAATATCCTTACCAAGCTTTATGTTGTTTATCATTTTAACGCCCATTTTTTCGATAAGGGCGATTTCTTTGTCAAGTATAGCTTTAGGCAGTCTGTATTCAGGTATTCCGTAACGGAGCATACCGCCCATTTTAGGCATAGCGTCGTATATAGTAACGTCATGTCCTTTTGCTCTTAACTGATAAGCTGCCGTAAGTCCGGCAGGGCCGCCGCCTACAACTGCTACCGTATGTCCTGTAGAAGGAGCCGGAGTAGGCATATAAGGATCTCCGCTTTCCAGGTCTTTGTCACCTATAAATGCCTTTATGAAGGCAATAGACACAGGCTCGTCAACAAGCTGTCTGCGGCAGGCTGTTTCACAAGGATGCGGACAAACACGACCGATTGATGAAGGAAGCGGGAATATGCCTTTTATTATTTTTACAGCTTCTTTGTACTGGCCGTTTGCTACCATGCCAACATATCCCTGACAGTCTGTTCCGGCAGGACAGTTTAAAGCACACGGCGGACGACAGTCGCCTGTATGGTCGCTTAAAAGAAGCTCCAAAGCTGTTTTTCTTGAATCGATAACTCTTTTTGTGTTTGTGTTTATAACCATGCCGTCATAAATAGTTGTAGCACAGGCACGGAGAAGTTTAGGACTGCCCTCTGCCTCTACAACGCAAAGACCGCAGGCACCGTAAACTTCAACTCTTTTATCATAGCAAAGGGTAGGTATATCTATGCCGTTTTCTCTTGCAACTTCAAGAACGGTCTGTCCGGCGAAACCGGTTACCTCTTTGCCGTTTATATTAAGTCTTAACTTTTCAGCCACGAATTTTACCCTCCCTTAGTCAACTGTTACTGCACCGAAGTGACAGACAGTTTTACATTTTCCGCATTTAACACATTTTGTTGTATCTATTATATGCGGCTCTTTTACACTGCCTGAAATAGCGTTTGCAGGACAGTTCTTTGCACAAAGTGTACAGCCTTTACATTTATCTTTGTCGATTGAATATGTAATAAGAGCAGAACACTGGTGAGCAGTACATTTATGATTATAGATATGATCCTCATATTCGTTTCTGAAATACTGCAATGTAGTAAGAACAGGGTTAGGAGCTGTCTGTCCGAGACCGCAGAGAGCAGAGGATTTAATCTGGTTTGCAAGGTCTTCGAGAAGTTCAATATCTCCGTCTTTTCCTTCGCCGTTTGTAATTCTTGTAAGTATTTCAAGCATACGTTTTGTGCCTATACGGCAGTGGATACATTTTCCGCAGGATTCCTTACAGGTAAAGTCAAGGAAGAAACGTGCCATATCAACCATACATGTTGTTTCGTCCATAACAACCATACCGCCTGAACCCATGATAGCACCTGTTGCGGCAAGTTTTTTATAGTCGATGAGTGTATCTGAAAGTTCCGCAGGTATACAGCCGCCTGAAGGACCGCCCATCTGAACGGCTTTGAATTTTCTGTCTTCTTTAATTCCGCCGCCAACGCCGAATATTACGTCTTTTATTTTAGCACCCATAGGTATTTCTACCAGACCGCCGTTTTTGATCTTTCCTGTAAGGGCAAATACTTTTGTTCCCTTGCTGTCCGGAGTACCCATAGCGGCGAATTTTTCTCCGCCGTTTACTATTATCCAAGGAACATTGGCGTAAGTTTCTACGTTGTTGATGTTTGAAGGTTTCTGCCAGTAGCCTTTCTGTGCAGGGAAAGGAGGTTTAAGTCTTGGCATACCTCTTTCGCCTTCAAGAGAAGCAATAAGGGCTGTTTCCTCACCGCATACGAAAGCACCTGCACCGGCTTTTATTCTCAGGTCAAATGAGAAATCCGAACCAAAAATGTTTTTGCCGAGGAAGCCTTTTTCTCTTGCCTGCTTAATTGCGTTTGTAAGACGTACTATAGCAAGAGGATATTCTGCACGAACGTAAACTATACCTTCGTCTGCTCCCATTGCGTATGCACCTACGAGCATACCTTCTATAACGGAGTTAGGATCGCCTTCTATAACGGCTCTGTCCATGAATGCACCCGGATCGCCTTCGTCGGCATTACAGATAACATATTTTTTTGTACCCTGGGAATTTCTGGCTGCCTGCCATTTGAACCAAGTAGGGAAGCCTGCACCGCCACGGCCTGCAAGACCGGATACTTTTATAATATCTATAACCTGTTCCGGTTTAAGTTCCTTAACACATTTTTCAATGGCTTTGTAGCCGCCTTTTTCTATGTATTCATCTATGCTTTCCGGATTGATAATACCGCAGTTTCTTAAAGCAATACGTGTCTGGCTTTCGAGTCCTTCTTTATCTTTGGCAGGAATAAGGTATTTTTCGCATACAGTGCCTGCAATTTCACTGTCGATAATTTCTTTAATAGCGTCAGCCGTAACTTTTACGTAAGTTGTTTTTTCACCGTTATCTTTTATTATATCAACAATAGGCTCAAGGTAGCACATACCTATACAGCCTGTAACAGATACCGGAATATTAAGATTTTTTTCGGCAATATATTTTTCTGCGGAATCGGATACTTTGTCAGCACCTGCTGCAATACCGCAGCTTCCTTTACCAATAACAAGCTTCATCAGTTTCCTTCCTCCTTTGCTTTAATATCGGCTATAATGCCTTTTGCCTTAGCGGGAGTAAGTGTTCCGTATGCTTCACCGTTAATCATCATAACAGGGGAGAGGGAACAGCAGCCGAGACAGGCAACACTTTTTATAGAGAAAAGACCATCAGGTGTAGTCTGACCGTCTTTTATGCCGAGTTCTTCTTCTATAGCAGCCTGAACAGCTTCGGAACCGTTTACATGACAGGCTGTACCCTGACATATCATAATGAGATATTTGCCTATAGGTTCAAGTCTGAACTGTGCATAAAAGGTAGCAACACCGAGAATTTTTGCAGCTTTAATTCCTGTTCTGAGAGCAATATAGTTCAAAAGCTCTATAGGAAGATAGCCGTATAAATCCTGTGCATGCTGTAAAATTGTTATAAGACTGCCTTTAACCGAGGCATATTCCTTGAGAGTAGGTTCAAGAAGGTCGGTATCTATTCCGTTTTTCTTGAGAACGTCAGCCTCTGCCTCAGAACATTTGCAGATTTCACTCATTTTAACATCTCCTTATTATGTAGTTGTGGTTTTGCTTTGGATTAAGTACAACAGTTTTGTACAAAAAAAGAAAATATCTGTAAAAACAGATGTGTGCAGATGATAAAAATTATCAGCAGAAGATAAATTTCAACATTGCACATACAACAGTAGTTTTATAACTACAATGAAAAATAAAACAGGGAAAAAAGATTACCTGTTAATTCTATCACATACTGGGATTTGTCGCAATTACAATAGCGATAATATTATGTATAATTTTCAATGCAATAAGTTTTAAAATAAATAAAAAACACGTATAAAATTTGTGCAATTTTACACGTGCTATTATTTTAACTTAAATTTAATGAAATTTATATGTAAAAAATCAATAATTTGTTTAGTGAAAGAAATGACAGAAAATTTATTCCTGAATGGACTCCCATTTATCGTAAAGTTCGTTTAAATGAGTCTCAAATTCGGTCTTTTGCTCAAAAATTTCTCTTGCCTTATCTGCATCGGTAGCAATTTCCGGTTTCATAAGTTCTTCCTCAAGAGACTGAATTTTTTCTTCTGTTTCTTCTATTTCTGTTTCAATTTTTTTTATTTGGTTTTTAAGCTTTCTTTCTTTTGCCTGCTGTTCTTTCTGTGCCTGATAGCTGAGTTTAGTTTCTGTTGCTTCCGGTTTTTCCGGCTGAGGTGTATTTTCGCCGAAAAGCATTTCCTCACGCTTTGCCGTATTTTTTTTCTCTATATAATAATCGTAGTTTCCGAGATATTCTTTGACACCGTCTTTTGAAAGCTCTATGATTTTTGTTGCTGTTTTATTTATGAAATAACGGTCATGGGAAACATAAAGCACGGTTCCCTCATAGTTATTTATAGCGTTTTCAAGAATTTCTTTTGAGAATATGTCCAAATGGTTTGTAGGCTCGTCAAGAATAAGGAAGTTTGCCTTTGAAAGCATTATTTTTGCCAAGGAAATACGACCTTTTTCACCGCCGCTTAAAGAAGAAATAAGTTTGAATACATCATCGCCTTCAAAAACAAATGCCGCAAGTACATTTCGTATTTCTCCGTTTGTCATTTCGGGATAGGTATCGGATATTTCCTGAAAGATAGTGTTATTTTCGTTAAAATTGTGCTGTTCCTGATCATAGTAGCCTACGTGTACGTTAGCACCCCATTTTATTTCGCCTGTTGTCTTTTCGGCTTTTCCCAGAAGAATTTTCAAAAGGGTACTTTTGCCGATGCCGTTTGGCCCTACGATGGCTGTTTTTTCGCCTCTTTTAATATCTATGTCGAGATTTGAAAAAAGTGTTTTATTATCAAATGATTTGCTTAAACCTTCTGCATGGAGAACATCGTTTCCGCTGGTTATTTTAGGAGTGAGTTTAAGTCTCATTTTATCCGGAAGGTTCTCCGGTCTGTTTACAACTTCCATTTTTTCAAGCTGTTTCTGGCGGCTTTCCGCTCTTTTTATTGATTTTTCTCTGTTAAAGGAACGAAGCTTTGCGATTACGTCCTCTTGATGTTTAATTTCTTTTTGCTGCTGAACAAAGTGGTGCTGTTCTATCTGGCGGTTAATTTCTTTGTTTTTGGCATAGAAAGAATAGTTGCCCTCGTAAATATGTGATTTTTTATTCTCAATTTCTATTGTTTTTGTAACAATTTTGTCAAGAAAATATCGGTCATGGGATATAATAAGGACTGCTCCCGTATAGGATTTCAAGAAGTCCTCAAGCCATGCTATAGACTCTATATCCAGATGGTTTGTAGGTTCATCAAGAAGAAGCAAATCCGGTTTTGAAAGCAGGAGACTGCCCAAATAAACTCTTGTTTTCTGTCCGCCGGAAAGAGATTTTACAGGTCGGTCAAAATCATCTTCGGTAAAACCCAAGCCTTTTAAGACGCCTTTAATACGGCTTTTATAGCTGTATCCGTCCATAAGTTCAAACTTATATTGGAGGTCGGAATATTTTTTCATATGCTCTTTAAGTTCGGGGCCGCTCATATGGCTCATTTCGTGTTCCATCTGTCTTAAATCTTCTTCGGCTTTGATAAGAGGGCTGAAAACAGCAAGCATTTCGTTATATATTGTGCCTTCGCTGTTAGGTATTGCATTTTGTTTAAGATAACCGAAAGAGCTGTCTTTTTTAAAATAAATATCTCCGCTGTCGGAGGAAATTTCGCCTGTTATTATTTTAAAAAGAGTTGTTTTTCCGGCACCGTTAACGCCTACTATTGCCGCTTTTTCTTTTTCTTCGGTATTAAAGGAAATTTTTTCCAGTATAACGTCTGTGCCGTAGCTTTTGGACACATTGCTAAGTGAAAGTATCATAGTAAAAACCTCGTATTTTTTAATATTAATTTTTTATATGGTTATAAAATCTTTTCGTTTGTCAGATTTATCAATAAATATGATAACAGAATCGCTTGTCAAATAAAAGACTAAACATTGACAATAAAATAACTTAGGTGGTATACTTTTACTTAGTCAGGGGTGGTTAAATATGAATAACAATAACGATAGAAAAATCTCCAGTGCTGTTATAAACAGACTGCCAAGATATTATAGATATTTGGGTGATCTTCTCGAAAGCGATATTACAAGAATATCATCAAAAGAATTAAGTACAAAAATGAACATTACCGCATCACAGATAAGACAGGACTTGAATAATTTCGGCGGTTTCGGTCAGCAGGGATACGGTTATAATGTAGAGTATCTTTATAACGAAATAAAAAAAATACTCGGTCTTGACAGAGTTTACAACCTTATTGTTGTAGGCGGAGGAAATATAGGTCAGGCACTTGTAAACTACACGAACTTCGAAAAAAGAGGTTTTGTAATTACGGCTGTTTTTGATGTAAACCCACGACTTATAGGCATGACTATAAGAGGAATAGAGGTTTATGATGTTGATAAGATGGAGGAGTTTGTTAAAAACAACAAAGTAGATGTTGCAATACTTACACTTCCACGTTCACAGGCAAGCAAAGTCGCTAATGACCTTGCATCATGGGGAATAAAGGGAATGTGGAACTTCTCTCATGTTGATTTGGCTATGCCGGAAGATGTAATAGTAGAAAACGTTCATCTTACAGACAGTCTTATGACTCTCCTTTACAAAATAAATGAGGTTGATGAGTCTAACAACGGAAATAATTAATCTTTACATATTTAAAAATAAAATCGAAAATAGTATAATCTAAGGGTGCTTTTGTTTAAAAGGCACCCTTAAATAATACTTGGCGATAAATTTATATTTATGGGATTAAAAGATCTTGGGGTTTCACCCCAGAACCCTGAAAATTTTTTGAAAAAAATTTAGTAAAACTTTTGATAAAATGCAATTTCATTGCATTTTTAGAAAAAATAAATTTATACATACGGTAGAGAAAGTGTGGTTTTAAAGTCTTCCTATTGGTGGGAATATGTCACATAAGTGACAGATGAGGGGAAAACAGAATAAAAATAAATAATAAATAGCCCCTCATCTGTTTCGCTACGCTCAACACCTTCTCCATGAGGGAGAAGGCAAACCCCTCAGTAACTGCGTGACGGAAGGGTTTAAACCAACGATAAATTCATATTTTTCCAAAAAATCGCAGGGTGTGGGGCAATGCTCCACGGTCTTATATTTACAGGAGGAGAAAAAAGTGAATATAGATGTAGTGGTAAGTCCTGTTGCCGGTGCGGTAATAGGCTATTTTACAAACTATGTGGCAATAAAAATGCTTTTTAAACCGTATAATGAGGTAAAAATAGGCCCTGTAAAAATGCCTTTTACACCGGGACTTATACCAAAGGAAAAACCAAGGCTTGCAAAGGCAATGGGAGAAGCTGTGGGCAGGCAGATACTTACAGAGGAAACAATAGTAGAATATTTGCTTAAAGACGAAATGACAGGCTATGCTAAAAATGCTGTATTGAAAATGTACGACAAAGCAAAAAACGAAAACATTACCTTCGATGACTGCGGCAGTGTTTTATTTACCTATAAGTGGGGAGAGGCAAAGCATAAGCTTTCGTTATATGTATATGAAGAAATACAAAAAATGCTTTCTTCTGATGAAATAAAGGAATATGTAAGCTCAGCTGTATATAAAAAAGTACAGGAGTTTCTTGATAAGAAAGTAAAAGACATAGATAAAGAAGGAATATTTTCCGTAATTGAGTATACATTTAACAGCATTGCGGCAGATTTTATGAAAAGCCAAAAGGTTAAGATTGCAACTGAAAAGGCTCTCTGGAATGTACTTGTTTCGCTACACAATGACCAGAGAAAAATAAGAGATGTGGTCTCCATTTCTGCTGTTGCGGAATTTAAAGACTATGTTTCGCTTAAAGTGCCTGATGCGGTAAATGCACTTATGAAGCTTACGGAAAATCCTGAAGTCGAGAAATTTTTGAAAAAGAAGGTGAGAGATGTCCTTAATTCCATAGCAGGGCCTTTTATAGGAATGTTTATAAATGAGGACGATATATACTGCAAAATAATTACTTCTCTTACCGAGTATTTCAATAATCCGGAAAATGCATCTGATATAGAGCATATGGTAGACGTAATTACAGACAGCCTGACGGAAAAGACAGTAGGTGAGGCAATAGAAATTGTTATGAGCCAAGTGAGAGAAAACACAGTTGGCAGATTTGTGGAATTCGTTTTCGGGGAAATATCCGAGTTCGGAAATATGGCTGATTTCATAAAAGAATTTATTTCGGAACACAGTGACAGCAGTATTATGGAAATTATACTGAAGGCTGACCGAGATTTTGATAAAAAGTTGAGAGAGTATATAGTGGGAATAAGCGATATGTTCTCGGAAAAGCTGTTGTCAATGCTTAGTCAGGAAAGAGTAGTTGATATTCTGGAAAAAATGTTTAATGTAAAATTAACCGATATTGCCGAAAAGCTTAATATAGATAAAGACACAATAGCGGATTTATCAACCGGTTTATATAAAAATACGGTAAGTACATTTGCTCCGGAGTTTATAGAAAACCTTGATGTGGCGGAAATAGTGGAAGAAAAAATAAATGAATTTGATATGGAGTTCCTTGAGGGAATGATTTTATCAATAGCCAAAAAGGAACTTTCTGCAATAACGAAATTGGGAGGAGTTCTGGGATTTATCATAGGTTTTATACCGGCGGCTTTGAGTTTGATATAAAGTTTAAAATTTTGTGCAGTTTTGTTTAAAAACAATTTATTTAGTAAGATTGTATTGACATAAGTACAAATAAAAATTTAATATTTAAATTATTCTGTGGGTTGAAAAATAAGTATGCCGTTAATTAGGTATACTTATTTTTTTGATATTTATTGTTAATTAATTTTCAAAAACGGTTGTGTATATTATTTTATATAGTTGGTTTTCTTAAATTTAATATAGGTATTGAAGGTTTAACAAAGCTGTGATGTATATTGAAAATTATTGATGTATAATGAAATACGGCTTGAGTAAGGCTTATAAAAGTTCAGTAAAATAAAAGCCATTTAATGCAAAAAAATATATTGACAAAACTACTAAAAAAACGACTGAAAACTGTTTTATTTTTAGAACAATATATAAGACAAAGTTTTAACAATTAAGTTGACACTTTATGCGGTTTTTGATAAAATTAAGAAGTATTCAGGAACTACATACTATATTACCGAATGAATGAGTGATTAAATGGGAAAGACAAAAAATATTCAGTCGTTGGAAAGAGCTTTTGCCATACTGGAGCTTTTTGAGGAAAACAACAAAAAAATGAGTGTAAAAGAAATATCTTCCGCACTTGAATTAAGCAAAAGTACGGTTTTCGGGCTTATAAATACCCTTTCTAATTTAGGCTATCTTATGCAGGACAGCGAAACACTTAAATATAATCTTGGATATAAGGTTCTTGCCCTTGGCAATGCCGTTTCTTCAAACGATATACTTTCAAAGGTTGCGGACAAATGCCTTCAGCCGGTGTCGGACAAATTTCAGGAAACCACACTTTGTGTTATTGAAGAAAACGGATATGTGGTTTATATCGGCAAAACAGAATCATCAAGCTCAATAGTGCTTAAAACAAGAATAGGCACTAAAAAAGAACTTTACTGCACAGGTGTAGGCAAATGTTACCTTGCTTTTATGCCTGATGAAAAAGCAGAAGAAATTATGTCAAGAGGCTTTGAGCCTAAGACGGAAAATACAATTACCGATATTGAAACAATGCGTAAGGAGCTTGAGCTTATACGCGAAAGAGGATATGCCGTTGACAATGAGGAATACGAAATAGGCATAAGCTGTGTTGCTGTGCCGGTCTTTGACAGAAACGGAAACATCATATCCGGAGTAAGCCTTACAGGGCCTGTTTTCAGAATAAAGAAACTTGATTTAGATATTGTTGCGGAATCATTAAAAGAAGCCGCTGATAATATAAGCAAAAACCTTTTGGGTTAATTAAAAAATTATTTTTTGAATAAAAATTAATGTGTGTGTATTTCAAAGGAGGAAAAACAACATGGAAAAATTCCGTAGTGCAGAATTAATGAAGTTATCATACAAAGGTTACTTCAAAGCTATGGGCTATTCAGAAGACGAACTTTCAGATAAGAAGCCAAGAATCGGTATTGCCAACTCTTGGAACCAGCTTGTACCTGGTCACTACAACCTTAATCAGGTTGCTGAATATGTTAAAAGAGGTATTTACGCTGCAGGCGGTACAGCTTGTGAATTTGGCGTAATGGCTTGCTGTGACGGTATTGCTCAGGGTCATGTTGGTATGAGCTATATCCTTCCTTCAAGAGAAATCATCTGTGACTCAGTTGAACTTATGGTTCAGGCTCATCAGCTTGATGCTGTTGTTCTTCTTGCTTCATGTGATAAAATCGTTCCTGGTATGATTATGGCTGCTGCAAGACTTAACGTACCTGCAATCCTTATCAACGGCGGCCCTATGCTTGGCGGTATCGAATTTGACGGAAGAAAATCAGACGGTACAGCAGCAGACGAAGCTATGGGTATGCTTTCAGCAGGCAAGATTACACAGGCAGATGTTGATAAATTAGTAGATGCTGCTTGCCCTGGCTGCGGTTCTTGTTCATTCTTCGGTACAGCTAACACAATGGGCTGTGCAATCGAAGCTCTCGGTATGTCACTTTCAGGCTCAGCAGTAGTACCTGCTGTTTATGCAGACAGATTAAGATATGCTTATGAAACAGGCCGTAAGATTGTTGACCTTACAATAAGAGATATCAGACCAAGAGACATTATCACAAAAGCATCTATCAGAAACTCAATTATTGCTACAATGGCAGTTTGCGGTTCTACAAATGCTTGTCTCCACCTTCCGGCTATCGCTATGGAAGCAGGAATCAAGGATTGGAACGTAGTAGAAGAATTCGGTAAACTTAATAAGATTACACCACAGCTTGCAAGAATCTATCCTGCATCTAACTGGTCACTTGAAGACTTCTACAAAGCAGGCGGTATGCAGAGAGTAATGCAGAACCTTGGTGATCTTCTTGATACATCTGTTATGACAGTTAATGGCTGCACACTTGGCGAAGCTCTTAGTGAAGCTAAGTTTATCTACCCAGAGAACCCAGACCTTATCAAGACAAGAGAAAATCCGTTTGCACCTACAGGCGGTATTGCAGTTCTTAAAGGTAACCTTGCACCTGACACAGGTATTACAAAACCTGGTGCATTCGATCCATCACTTTATGACTTTACAGGTACAGCTATCTGCTTCGACTGTGAAGAAGATGCTGAAGAAGCTATCCTTGCAGGAAAAGTTAAACCTGGTCATGTAGTAGTAGTAAGATATGAAGGACCTAAAGGCGGCCCTGGTATGAGAGAAATGTACAAGGCTATGAAATACCTTTACGGTCAGGGACTTAACCTTTCAACAGCTCTTATTACAGACGGACGTTTCTCCGGTACAAACAACGGCTGTTTCGTAGGACATATTTCTCCGGAAGCTGCTGACGGCGGCCCAATCGCTCTTGTTAAAGACGGCGACAGAATCCACCTTAATGTAAATGACGGTGTTCTTGAACTTCTTGACGTAACAGACGAAGAACTTGAAGAAAGACGTAAAAACTGGGTTAAACCTGTTAAGAAGATACCTGAAGGCTACCTCAAACTTTATGCTAAGGTTGCATCTTCAGCTTCAAAGGGTGCTGTAATCGATCCTGATTCTGTAAACTAATATAAAGACCTTGAGACTCTGTCTCAAACTCTGCAAGCCTTCATGGTCAGGAAATTTGCTTCGCAAATCGGCTTCGCCGCCGCATTTATCTTTGCGGTTCCTTAAAGGCTTGACCTAAACTTTAATAAAAAACCTATACATCTGCGATGTATAGGTTTTTTAGTGAAAAAATAATGCTATAATAAAAAGTACAAAATAAACTTTGAAATAATCCGTGTTATATACCGTATGTGTTTTGTTCCGAAAAACGCAATGTAATTGCGTTTTGATAAAAGTTTTGCTCCGGCTTTTTCAAAAGCCGGTCAGGGTAGTGGGGTGAAACCCCACGGTCTTAGGTTGGTGAAAATAAATGGAAAAACTGGATAGAGAGTTTTATCAGTATGACGCAGTGAAAACGGCGGAAAAACTTATAGGCAAAATTCTGGTGCATAAAACACCTTTCGGCTTGCTGAAAGGCAGAATTGTCGAAACAGAAGCCTACAGAGGCCCTTTCGATAAGGCGGCACACTCGTATAATAATAAGGGCAAAGATACAAGAACGGCAGTTCAGTATAAAGAAGGCGGATATGCCTATGTGTACCTTATATACGGTATGTACTATTGCTTTAATATTACAACGGCACCAAATGACTGCCCGGAATGTGTTCTTGTACGTGCATTAGAGCCTGTAGAAGGTATTGAAATTATGAAAAAACTGCGTAAAACGGATAATATAAAAAATCTTTGTTCGGGTCCGGGAAAATTATGCATGGCAATGGGCATAGACAAAACTTTATACGGAAAAGACCTTTGCAGTGATGATTTTTATCTGGAGACCGACGGTGATTTATCTGAGGAAATGATTGAAAAGTCAAAGAGAATAAATATAGATTATGCCGAAGAAGCGGTTGATTTTTTGTGGCGGTTTACATTAAAAGACAGCAAATACGTATCCGTAAAGCCAAAGAACAAAAGATGACATAATTTATAGTTGACTTTTAATGCTCCTGTGACTAAAATAATATAAGTGTAAGTTTCCGTAGCTCAGCCGGATAGAGCGACCGCCTCCTAAGCGGTAGGTCGGGTGTTCGAATCACCTCGGGAACAGTAAAAGAGCCGTAATCGTAAAGATTACGGCTCTTTTTGTTTTATAAATATATGGTTGGTTCGGATAGTTATGATATAATTGTTTATAACAGTTGTTTTTGCTGTATAACAGCTTTTAGAAAAAATGCAGAATACAAAAGTCAATCGGCAAAATTATTCATAGTGAGGAATTGCAATGGTGAACGGTGAAAAAGAGTTTTATTCTTATGAACTAAGCAATTTAAAAGACAGATATTCATTTGATATATTTGTATGGGGAGAAGAACTGGCAAATAAAAAATTGATAGTCTATCCCAAAAGAGTTAAAGATTTATACGGATATGAAAATTTAAAAGACAGACTAAAGCCATGCGGAGTCGTACTTATTGATAAAAATAAAAAGGAATTTTTGCACTGTACATCGTCTACTATAGATATATTTACAGGCAATATATATTTTTCTGAGGAAATGTTTAACGGTGCTTGGAAAATATTAAGAAACAGCGTAAATATAGGAATAAAAATGGCAAAAGAAAAAAATATGCCTGTTGTTTCAAATCCTGAGGACATAGTTGACCTTGACAACATTATACGGGAAGGCAGCATTCCGGTTATTGACAAAAAGACATATAAAATAAAGTATGTCCAAAAAGAACTGTCCGAAGAAGAAAGATATAAAAACAGCAGAAAACAAAGTCTTTTGGATAATCCGAAAATGTTTTATTTTTATTCCGACAGAGAAAAATATTTCCACGACAAAGACTGTGAAGAAATAAAGAAAATTCCGCCAGATGAATTTTGTGCTTCGGAAACTGTACCCGATAAAGTGGTATGCCCGAAATGTGCAAGGAAAGTTTATTTCAGAAAAGCCTGTTATCCAAATACAAGACAGATTTTGATCTGTGACAGGATATTTCTGGAACACAAAGTTGCAGTTAAGAGGATAAGATATTTCGTTATGAAAGCAGGAATGAAATTTCATGCAACAACACGTGAAAAACTTATGGTGGAGTGCAGAGAGGACAAGTGGATTATTGAGGGATTAAGAAGCAATGAACTTGAACTTTGGCACAATAACTACATAAGAACAGGCCCTGCCGAAAGATATATAACTCAAGGCTACCACAAACAGAAAACAGAGGCAAAAACACTCTGCCAGATGTTGGAATATATTGAAAATTATTCTTTTGAAAAGCATTTGAAACATGAAGCCCAAAAAGAAAATATCAACATTGACTTAAAAAATCAGCATAATACAGAAGAAATCACCGATACAAATAATAATATTAAATGGTATGTTAGGGTATATGAATTTATTAAAAAAATATTCAAATAAAAATTTTAAATTCCAAAAACATTATTTTAGTCTTGCAGACAACACTGTCTGCCGTTTTTCAGTTTTTTATATCAACGGTATTTATCTCAAAAGGGCAGAAATTTTTGCCGAAATTTAAAATAGCTTTGTTTTTGCAGATGCCGTTTTTATTGAAACGGCATTTTACTATGCAATGCTTTATCATTTTTATCACCTCAATTAAAGTATTTCCTTTAAATATATTTCTATGCTTTTTTCTTATGATACAGTTTTGTTACAAATGTTAACATTTTGTTTATTTTTATATTAAAAACCACACAAAAGGGCTGTTTTCTGGTATAATTTTTCGTGTTCTAAAGGGAGGTAATTTTTAAATGCGTAATTTTATAAAGAAATTTGTTTGTGCGACAGTATCAACGGCTGTTGCTTTGTCTATATCAGGCAGTGCTTTTGCACAATCGGTAAATATGGATTTGTATTATGACGGTGCAAACCATAAATACAGTGCAGAAGAAGTAAAAATAGTTGTTAAAGGCGAAGAAATAACAGGTCTTGATGTACCGCCCCTTATTATAGGTGAGCGTACAATGGTGCCTGCAAGAGCAGTGTTTGAAAAGCTTGGCTGTGAAATAGCTTGGAACGAAGATGCTCAGGAAGTTTACGTTATGCACGGCAACGACATTATAACACTTAAAATAGACTCAAAGACAGGTTCCAAAAACGGAACGGACTTTACTATGGATACTCCTGCCAAAATAGTAAATGACAGAACTCTTATACCTATAAGAGCTGTTTCGGAAGCAATAGACTACAATGTAGGCTGGGACGATAAGACAAGAACCGTTACTATAGATGAAAAGAAGAATGAACCGACAGAGGAGCCTTCAAACAATAATTCTTCCGACAATAATTCAAATAACAATGCGTCAAATAACGGAAATACCTCTGATGACAATAAAAATCAGAATACTTCCGATAACGGCAATTCAGATAATAATCAGAACAATACTTCCGGAAATAATACAGCTGCTCCGACACCTGAATTAATATCGGTTACAGATGTAACGGTACCGGAGTCACTTACATCTGAACAGAAGTTTTATATTAAAGCAAGCGGAGAAATATCAAAATACAACAGCTTTATACTGGAAAATGACAGACTTGTGGTTGATGTTGAAAATGCAAAAAACAATGTTGCAAATGACAATATAACCAAAACAAATTCTTCTGTAGTATCTGCCGTAAGAAGCGGACAGCCGGAAAGCGGTGTGGCAAGAGTGGTTTTTGACCTTAAATCCCTGCCTAAATATGAGGTTAAACTTTCATCGGATAAAAAGACAATAGAGGTTTCGTTTACCGTTACAACTGTAAGCAACGTGTCTACAAGCACAAAGGGAACTACGGATTATGTAAATATTTACGGTAATGCTGATATAAATGTGGAAATGTATATGCTTGCCAATCCGGACAGGGTCGTAATAGAGGTGCAAAACGCCGTATCTTCTCTTAAATCAAACTACACTGCCGAAGGAACAAACTATATTAACGGAATAAGAACAACACAGTATGATTCCAAAACAGTACAGATTGTAGCTGATGTAAGCAGAACGGTAGAGGCAACAATAACAAAAAACAACGGTTATACTTCTGTTGCAATAACAAAGTCATCTCTTGATAATCTTTCCTATGATTCATCAAGCCATACACTCACACTTCTCAATACATCAGGCATAACGGACAGAGGAGTGAAGGAAACGGATAATTACAGAGGCGGCACATACCGACTTACTTTAAACGGTGACTACAGCGAGCATTTCGGCACAGGTACAATAAAATGCGGTGACGATTATATTGACAACATTAAGGTAGGACTGGACTCCAACGGCCATACATATTTTGAAGCGGCGGAAAAGAGAATAGTTGCCGTTAAGAAAACGGATAATTCCGGCACAATGTCATTTAAGTTTGTAAATCCTAAGGAAGTTTACAGCAAGGTAGTGGTTATAGATGCCGGACACGGAAAGCAGGACAATGGTGCAAGCGGAAACGGTCTTTATGAAAAAAACGTGGCTCTTGCCGTAGTACAGAAACTGTATAGTCGTCTTGAAGCAGACCCTAACATAAAGGTATATGCCACAAGACTTGATGACAGCTATCCTACAAACGCAAGCAGAGCTCAGATGGGAAATCAGGCGGCAGATCTTTTCGTATCAATACACCTGAACTCAAGCACATCTGCAACACCGAAGGGAACGGAAGTGCTTTACAATACACATTCCAACGAAACAGGTGCCGGAAATAAGCTTACAAGCAAGACAGCGGCACAGATTGCTCTTACATGGGTAATAAATGCTCTCGGAACGGAAAACAGAGGCATTAAATCAAGACCTGACCTTATAGTGCTTAATCAGACCAATATACCGGCAATACTTATAGAAACTGCGTTTATATCAAACCCAAGTGATGCAGCACTTATGGGAAATGACGCTACACTTGATAAGCTGGCAGATAATCTCTACAGTGCCATAAGTATAATGCTTAATGATTATACTATAAGATAATAGGGGAGGAAAAAGAATGAAAATTGTATTTGCTACAAAAAACAAAGGGAAAGTAAATGAAGTTGTAAAAATATTCAACACAGATAAAATAGAGCTTGTTACAATGGAACAGGCCGGCATAGATATAGATGTTGTTGAGGACGGAACAACATTTGAAGAAAATGCGGAAAAAAAGGCTGTTGAAATTATGAAGGCTTCGGGAGAAGCTGCTATAGCCGATGATTCCGGTCTTGAAATAGATTTTCTTGACAAACAGCCGGGAATACATTCCGCAAGATTTCTGGGACATGATACACCGTACAGCATTAAGAATGCCAAAATACTGGATATGCTGAAAGATGTTCCGGAAGAAAAAAGAACGGCGAGATTTGTTTGTGCCGTATGTCTGGCACTGCCTGACGGAAGAATTATCCGTTCCAAAGGCACACTGGAAGGAAGAATAGGAAATAAAATAACAGGTGAAAACGGCTTTGGTTACGACCCTATATTCTTTATACCGGAAAAGAATTGCTATTCTGCCGAATTAAGCACAGAGGAAAAGAACAAAATAAGCCACAGAGGAAAGGCTATGGCTGAAATGAGAGAAAAAATTTTGGAGATACTTTAATATGAAGGTTCTTGTTATAAGCGATACTCACAGGTTCTTGGAAAATGCCCAAGACCTGCTGAGTATTTACAGCGGAAAAATAAAAGATGTAATACATCTGGGAGATATGGTAAACGACTGCAAAAGCCTTATGAAAAAATACGGAAATTTTAATTTCTATTCAGTAGCGGGAAACAATGACTATGATGTGGCTGTGCCTTATGAAACAATGGTAACTTTGGGAGGAAAGAAGCTTCTTTTAACCCACGGACACAGGCAGAGGGTAAATTACGGTCTTTTAAGCCTTGGTCTTTGGGCAGAGGAAAAAGAGGCAGATGCGGTTCTTTTCGGGCATATACATCAGCCGGTGGCGGAATATTTCAACAATGTGCTTATATGTAATCCGGGAAGTTTGTCTTTGCCAAGGAATACGGATTTTCCTACTTTCGGTATACTGGATATAGACAAAGAAAGCGGAGCAATGGATTTTGCACTTATGGGATATATGGGCAAAGGAAACGTAAAAAGAATTTATAAAAGACAGTGGGGATTTGTGTCCGACTAAGGAATGAAAAAAGCTGTAAACAAAGGATTAAAAAGTATCGCAGTAAAAAATTTGAAAAAAATAAAAAAAGTTTTAAAAAAGTGTTGACAAAAACCAATGAGATGGATATAATAGTTTTTGTTGGTTGCGGGTGTAGTTCAATGGTAGAACGTCAGCCTTCCAAGCTGAACACGTGAGTTCGATTCTCATCACCCGCTTTAATATGGATCAGTAGCTCAGCTGGATAGAGCAACGGCCTTCTAAGCCGTGGGTCGGGGGTTCGAGTCCCTTCTGATTCACCATCTAAGCCAAAACCTGAAATATGGTTTTGGCTTTTTTTATGCAAACTTATAATTGTTTTTAGAGAATTGAGGATAAGTAATTATGAATAATAAAAAAAGAATACTGATATTGTTTTTGACAGCAATTATATGCTTTATATCAAATTCATATATGGTAAAAAAATATGTCGGTAATATACTTTCAAATAATTTATATAAAGAAATTAGAATTTCGGGAGATGAACTTTTAAAGAATACTGATCAGTTAGAAGTAAATGGAACAAGAATCAAATCAACAGGTGATGACCCTAAAATATATATTGATTTTGATAATCCTATAAATATTTGTGAAATAACTTTTAATATTGAAAATATGGATTCGCAGAATTTATGGGGAGGAATATTCTGGAATAATGAATCAGGTCATAAAGATATGTTTTTAAAAGACGGGGAAAATGTAATTGATATAAATACACATTTAAAAAAGGTAAGTAATTTAAGAATAGACCCGTATTCATTGGAAAAAATATCAGCTGATATGAATGGTATTATAATAAATGACAGAACATACATTGCAGATATAATATTTGAAAAAGTATATAATTTTTTAAACCCTATTATATTATTAGCGTACTTTATGTTAGCATCAGCGTTGTTTTTTAATGTTGGAAAACAGAAAAAGAGCTTAAATTTTAAGGGATTTGTAGTATATGCTGCAGTGTTGGCATTATATTTTACTTTTTATAAATTCAATATACAGGCATTAAGAATTGTATTATATCCGTTTTTAATGTATATGACAGGCTGTATTTTATTTGATAAAATTCATTGGGTTTATTTAAGAATAAATAAAAAAATAAACAGAATAGATTTTATAGCAGCAATTTTTATTTTAAGTTTTTTATTTTTAATACTTGGATTATATTCAATAGCACTATTAATGTTGTTTTATATTTCTTATGAAAAAGGAAGAATAAATGAAGATTGCGGCAGCAAAAATATAAAGTGGTTTTTGTTTTTTACTATACTTGTTTTTGCTATGATTTTTATATTACATATACATGCACTTTCCTATGATAATTATTTAAACAAATCAAAAATGATATATTTGTTGTTTTTTGAGTATATATTCATACTTTTAGAAAATTTATATGGTATATCAAATGGTATATGTAATAAATTGGGGCGAAAGACGAAGATAGTCGCTTTTTCGTTTATTACTGTATCGATATTTTCTGTTTTAAATAACGATTTTGCAGTATCAAATTATTCATATATTATTTTGATTTTAATACTTTATTTTGTATTAAAGTTCAATTTAGATGAAAAAATATTTATACACAATACATTTATTGAGGGTGATGATAGTTATTTAAATGAAAAAACAATAATATTTGAGATTATAAAACTTATATTTTTTTCAGCCTGTATTTTAATTATATATAACTTAACATATATATATTATATAAGCGGAATTATACAGTTCAAAAATATAATTGTTTCAATATTGACGTTTATTAAAACACCTGCCTTTTATTTAAACCTGTTTGCAGTATCGTTATTTATATATATATTAAAGACATTATTTGGCAAATACTTAGCTTCGTTTATTTCATTAGTGATTTTTTCTATTTTACTTATAGGAAATTTAATAAAGATGAAATATCAAAAAGCATTTTTAAAACCGGTGGATTTTTCGTATATAGGCGATTTAATAAGAATATCAAAGTCATTTATAAAACCGATATATTTAATTTTGATAATATGTGCAATAACCATATTTATTTTAATTTGCATTAAGAAAATCGGAATAAGCAAATTTAAACCTAAGATCAGTATACTTTGTTTTGTTATAAGTCTTACAGTTTTAACAGGAATGTATTGTGACAAATTTTATGATTACAATGATGTAGGATGGCGTACAGATGAATATAGATATAAAAATGAAGGTTTATTCTTTTTTAATGTAGGAAATATTCTTTTTTATAAGAACCAGTTAAATAAAACTTCAGTAAGTGGTTATTCGGAAGAAGAACTGAGTAAACTTAAAAATGAATTTAACAAAATAGGGAGCTTTAGTTTAAATGCATCAGAAGAAAAACCTACAGTTTTATTAATTATGTTAGAAAGTTACTTTGATATTGAAAAAATAGAAGATATTAATTTTAGCACAAAAATAATGCCGGATGAAATACGTAATTGTATAATAGGTAACTCTATTTCACCTGTGTTTGGAGGAGGAACTGCAAATGTAGAGATGGAGGCACTTACGGGATTAAGTAAGTATTTCCTTGAGGGAACACTGTATAATGAATACAATAGTGACAAACAAAAACTTAATTCAATAGTGAGTGAATTTGCCCAAAATGATTATGAGACAATGGCGATACATCCTAATAGTCCTGATTTTTATAATAGAAAAAATGCGTATAAAGCTATGGAGTTTGACGAATTTTATAGTATAGATGATTTTCCTTCCGATGCTGAAAAAAATAATTCCGGTTTTATATTAAACAGTGAACTTGAAAAATTTATTGAGAGTAAAGTTGAGTCAAGTGAAAATCCGCAATTTATATTTACTGTTTCAATAGAAGGTCATTCACCATATGTATACAATGATGATGATGTAAATATCAATATTGAATCAGATAAATATTCGGATTCAGCATTAAAAGAGGCACAAACATATGCACAGACAGCATATAATACAGGTCAATTTCTTTTGAATTTAAAAAATTATATAGAAAATTCAGATAAACCGATTATAGTCTATGCTTGGGGAGACCATTTGCCGGCACTTTCTATTTTTAATGAAAGTGATTTTACAAATGATTTATATAATAAATATGCGACTCCTATAATAGCATTTTCAAATTATAAAAGTATGGATAAGCTGGAAAATGAATATATTACGCCTAACCAGCTTTCGGTACAAATGCTCTATGAAGCTGGAATAGAGCATGATTCATATTTTGATTATATATATAGTTTAAGAAAAGATTTTCCGGTTATAACAAAGGAATTCTTTAATTATGATGATTATGAAAAAATTAGAGATTATAATTTACTTGAGTATGATTTAACATATGGCAAAAAATATATACTTGAGGAATAAAGAATGTTTTAATTACCAAAAAATCAATAATATACATTAATGTCAAAGACCTGTCTATATAGACAGGTCTTTGACATTAAAATACATTCATTTACTATTTATAAAACATATGTTATACTTTTATAAAAATATTTTTTGTATTCTTGGAGGAGTTTTATGAGAATTTTGCATTTTGTATCAACACTTAGTTATGAAAGTGGTGTTATGAGTGTAATAATGAATTATTACAGAAATATTAACACTTCTATGATACAATTTGATTTTTTATATTTTATAAAAAGCCAAAATTCATATGAAAAGGAAATAAATGCTCTTGGAGGAAAAACTTATTTTATTGAAAAGCCTAGTATTAAATCAATAAATACGTTTAAAGAATTTTTTAAACAACATATGGGTGAGTATAAATGGTTTCATAACCATGAAGTTTATTTGACTTTTTTTTTGAGACCGTTATCAAAAAGATATGGAATAAAGAATTTTATAGTCCATTGTCATGCAACGAAATATTCGGATAAATTTATTTCTTCAATAAGAAATGCAATTTTATGTTTTCCTATAAAATTTATGGATATAAATAGGGTCGCTTGTTCTGAATTAGCCGGAAATTTTTTGTATGGAACAAATAAAAAATTTTTTGTAGTAAGAAATGCCATAGATATAGAAAAATTTTCTTATTGCGAACAAGAAAGAATGAGAATAAGAGATAAGCTTTTAATAAATGATAAATTGGTTATAGGTCATATAGGCAGATTCGAGAAGCAAAAAAATCATAAGTTTATAATTAAAATTTTTAAATCAATTTTAGATGAAAATAAAAATGCCATACTTATTTTAATCGGAGAAGGACATCTTAAAAGTGAAGTAGAAAGAATTGTTAATCATTATGGCATTAGCGAAAATGTAATATTTATCGGAAGGACAGAAAAGATAAAAGAGTTTTTAAGTGCTTTTGATGTTTTTATACTTCCGTCAATATATGAAGGGTTTCCTGTATCTGCAATAGAAGCACAAGCAAATGGATTAAGATGTTTTTTATCAGATAAAATAACAGAAGAAGCGGTGTTATCTAAAAATATAATTAGATTACCGATAAAAAACGAGATATTGTGGTCAAAAGAAATAATTAAATACAAAAATTCTTATAAACATGAAAATATTAGTGATAGGTTAAAAAAAGAATTTGATATTAAAATAACTGTAAAAAAATTAGAACATTTCTATAATGGTTTTATAGAAATTTGAAAGGAAGAAAATAATGAATTTAAAAGGGATTATTGAAAATGGGAAAAAATACAAAAATTTACTTTTTGAACTTGTAGTCAGAGATATAAAAATAAGATATAGAAGATCAGTATTGGGATTGCTTTGGACAATTGTGCATCCGGTTTTGATGATGATTGTAATGACTATTGTATTCTCAAATCTTTTTAGATTCGAAATTGAAAATTTTCCGATATATTTCTTTACAGCAAATATAATGTTTACTTTTTTTGTTGAATCAACTACCAATGGTCTTTACTCAGTACTTGATGGAAGCAGTCTTATAAAAAAAGTTTATATTCCTAAATATATGTTTCCTCTTTCCAAAGTTATGAGTGGTATTGTAAATATGTTTTTTTCATTTATAGCTATGCTTATAATTATGGTTATAACAAAGGTAAGTTTTAAAGAAACTATGTGGCTTACACCTATAGCTGTATTTTATATTGCCCTGTTTAGCACCGGAATTTCATTGATACTTTCAACACTTATGGTGTTTTTTAGAGATATAGCACAATTATATTCGGTAATTACACTTGCATGGAACTATTTAACACCTATATTCTATCCCGTATCACTTTTAAGCGACAGAATGCCATGGATATTAAAAATAAATCCAATGTATCATTATATATTATTTTTTAGAAATATTGTACTTTATGGTAATGTTCCGACAATAAGTGAAAATATTACATGTTTTTTAATTGGATTTATAACGCTTTTAATAGGATTAATGTTATTTTATAAAAAACAAGATAGATTTATTTTATATATATAATTTAATTTGCTGAGGATAAATGTATGGATGAGAAGATAATAGAAGTTAATAATGTTTCAATGATGTTTAATAAAAGTAAAGAAAGAATAGACAACGTAAAAGAGTATTTTATCAGATTTATTAAAAGACAAATAATGATAGAAGAATTTTGGGCTTTGAAGAACGTGTCATTTGATGTAAAAAAAGGTGAATTTTTAGGAATAATAGGACTTAACGGTTCCGGTAAAAGTACATTGCTGAAGCTTATATCAGGAGTTATGAAGCCTACAAACGGAAATATAAATGTTAAAGGAACTATAGCACCGCTTATAGAGCTTGGTGCCGGATTTGATATGAATCTATCGGCAAGAGAAAATGTGTTTTTAAATGGAGCCGTGCTTGGCTTCAGTCGTAAAGAAATGCAGAAAAAATTTGAATGGATTATAGATTTTGCCGAGTTATGGGATTTTGTGGATTCTCCTATAAAAAATTATTCTTCGGGTATGATAGCGAGGCTTGGATTTTCAATAGCTACAGCAAGTAATCCGGATATACTTATTGTTGATGAAATTCTTGGTGTAGGAGATTTTAAGTTTCAGCAAAAATGTCATAGAAGAATGAATGAAATAATAGAAAGCGGTACAACAGTTTTATTTGTTTCACATTCGATAAATCAGATAAAAGAACTTTGCAGCAGAGTAGTGTGGCTCAATAATGGTGAACTTGTTGATATTGGTGATACACAAAGAATTTGTGAAAAATATATTAAAGAAAGTTAAACATGAAGGAGAAAAGTAATGGAATTTGATTATAGTATGAAGCCGGGAAAAAGAGAACTAAAAAAAGAAGTAAATACGGACGAGAAGCCGCTTGTAAGTATAATAACACCATACTATAACTCAGAGAAATATTTTGAAGAAACATACAGAAGCGTAATGAACCAAACATTTCCGCATTTTGAATGGATAATAGTAAATGACGGAAGTGATGAAAAGAACAGTGAATATTTAAAAGAAGTAGAGAAAAGAGATAAAAGAATAAAGGTAATAAATCAGGAAAATACAGGAGCGGCAGGAGCGAGAAACAGAGGAATAGAGGAAAGTATAAGTGAAATAATAATACCTCTTGATGCAGATGATTTAATAGAAAGTTACTATATAGAAACAGTATATTTTGGACTGTATTTTAATAAAGAAGAAGCATGGTGTTATACAGACAGCATAGGATTTGGAAGTCAGGAATATGTCTGGGAAAAGAAGTTTTCATCAGATGAAATGAAATATAAAAATACATTGGTATGTACAGCGGGGATAAGAAAAAGTGCATTAGAAGAAGTTAGTTATTATACAGTAGGGGAAAAATATTATAATGAAGATTGGCATTTATGGCTAAAAATGCTTGAAAAAGGAATGAAACCGGTACATTTGAGTTTAAAGGGCTTTTGGTATAGAAGAAACGATGGAGGAGCACTTTCAAAGGCAGATGAGAAAGAAAACAAAAGACTTATAGGAGAAGCGGCAGCGAAAGTAAAGAAGCCGATAGAAGCAATAGAGTACCCGAGAGCAGGAAAAACAAATGAGTATTCAGCACCGCAAAGAACAAAATTAAAGTTAAAAACATATGCCGACAATAAAAAGATAAACGTAATGATGCTTATACCATGGATGGTAATGGGAGGAGCAGATAAGTTTAACTTAGATATATTAAAAGAGATAGATAAAGAAAGATTTAATATAGGAGTTATAACAACAGTAAAGGGAGAAAATAACTGGGAACAGAAATTCAGTGAATATACAAATGAGATATTTACATTACCGGATTTTCTTGATACAAAAAATTATGCGGAATTTATAAGCTACTATATAGAGTCAAGAGATGTAAATGTAATATTTTTAACAAATTCATACTATGGATACTATCTTGTACCATGGATAAGAAAGAACTATCCTGAAGTAGCAATAATAGATTATATACATATGGAAGAATGGTATTGGAGAAACGGAGGATATGCAAGACCGTCGGGAATACTTGGGAATATAATAGAGAAAACATATGTATGTAATGAAAGAACCAGAAAGGTAATGATAAATGAGTTTAAAAGGGAAGCAGAAAGCGTAGAGACTCTTTATATAGGAGTGGATAAAGAAAAGTATGATGAAAGAAAAGCAGAGTATGGAAAAGCTAAAAAGGAACTGAATATATCGGAAGAACGACCGTGTGTACTTTTCCCATGCAGAATACATCCGCAGAAGCGACCATTTATGATGCTTGAAATAGCAAAAGAAGTAAGGAAAAAGAATAAAGAAGTAGCATTTATTGTTGTAGGAGACGGACCACAGCTTGAGGAATTAAAAGGAGAAGTGGGAAAAAATAATTTAAAAGAGACGGTATATTTTGCAGGAAAGCAAGAGGACATGCTGCCGTATTATAAAGACAGTGAAGTTACATTAATATGTTCACTGAAAGAAGGGCTTGCATTAACGGCATATGAATCATTTTCAATGAGCCGACCGGTAATAACAAGTGATGTAGGAGGACAGGCAGAGCTTGTAGATGAAGAAACAGGAAAAGTAATACCGCTTATGCAGAGTGAAGAGAATGATTTGGACAAAAGAGAATTTCCGAAAGAAGAAGTGAAGTTATATGCAGAAGCTATACTTGATATAGTCGGAGACAAAGAAAAGAGCAGAAAACTGAGAGAAAATTGCCGAAAGAAAATAGAAGATACGTTTTCAAGTCAGATAATGATAAAAAAGCTTGAGGATATATTCGAAAGATATGCATTAGATGAAGGGTTGAAAGAAAAGAGGAGAAAAGTATCGGAAAGTTTAAATCTTCTTGGAAATTTAGCTGATGATTATTTGACGGTGTATAATGAAATTGAAGAAATAGAAAATAATTTAAAATATAAAAATAATTGGAATACTAAAAGTGAACTTATTAGAGTTGCAAATAGCAGATTTGGAAAACTTTTGATAAAAACTGCATTTAAATTAAAGTTAAATAAGATATTTAGATAGGGGAAGTATATGGCAGAAGAAAAACAACCTAAAATTTCAATAATAGTACCAATATATAATGTGGAAAACTATTTGAATCGTACACTTTATAGTGCAACAAACCAAACATTAAAAGAAATTGAAATTATTTGTGTAGATGATAATTCGACAGATAGCTCTAAAGATATTTTAAAAAAATATGCCGAACGTGATCATAGGATTAAATGCATTTGGCATAATCAAAATATTGGAGTTGGTATATCAAGAAAACATGGTATTCAAATAGCAAAAGGAAAATACATTATGTTTTTAGATGGTGATGATGCATTAGACTTGAATGCGTGTAGAGAATTATATCATATTATAGAGAAAGAACATAGTGATATTGTACAGTTTGGGACAAAAGTTGAACCTATTGGAGAAATTCAAGAAAATGAAATTAATAAACTTGAAAATTTTTTGAATCCATTTTTGGTGGGGCGTTTGGTTGCAAAAAGATTTGGTGATATTACAAATGAATGCTTTAGCAATAAAAAATTTAATTTTTCACTATGGAACAAAATCTATGACACAAATGTAGTAAAAAATGCAGTTCAGTATTATTCGGATAGTAGATTTAATATTGCAGAGGATTTATATTTGTTTTTTTTGATTTCGTTTTTGTCTAAAACATATGTTGGTATCAAAGATAAATACTACTATTATCAATTTGGAGCTGGTATTACCGGAGGCACAAGAAAATTAAATGACATGCGTTTCAGAGATAAGGTAAACCAAGGGGATATTTTAAGATTACTAAGAAAGTTTGTGGATGAATATGATCCAGCATATAATACAGAACCAACATTAAAACAAATTGAAAAAATTTTTACTGAAGATGTAACATATAATTGGTTTTGGCATGGATCAGAATTGAGTAGTATAAAAAATAGTTTGAAATATGCCTGTGATAAATTTGATGATTTTGAAATAATAAGTAGAGTATTGGAAATGTATTATGGATGTGAATATAAAAAACAGCATAGTATTATTGAACAAATTCAAAATTCATATGATTTTATAGAATGTAAAACAATAAAAACTATAGGTGTTTTTTATTTTCGAATGAATAATGGTGGAATTGAAAGAGTTATTTCTAAATTAATTCCAATTTGGTTATCTAAAGGATATAAGGTTATACTTTTTACAGATGAATTACCATCTTCAGAGGATTATCCTTACCCAAAACAAATAAAACGAATAACTTTACCTAAAATTTGTGATACGAATAAAGATGAGTTTAAAGCTAGAATGCAGTATCTAAATAGAATGATACAATTATATGAGATAGATGTAATAGTATATCATGCATGGATATGGAAATATGCTCTTGTTGATATACTTGCTGCTAAAATATCAGGCACTTCGTTTATTATGCATATACATAGTTTCTTTGCACAAGGATTAAAAAGTGCTTCAGCAAATGATGCTTATGAAACGGTAAGAATTTCACAAGTTTATAAATTATGTAATGCAATAGTAACGCTGACAGAAACTGATAAGAATTGGTGGAGTATATATCATCCATATGTTTATAAAATGCTAAATCCATTACCTTTTAAAATAAATGAAATTGAACAAACAAAAGTTAGTCAGAAAAAAGAATTATTATGGATTGGGCGCATATCACGAGAAAAACAACCAATAGAAGCATTAAAGATTCTTCAAAGAATTATTGATAGTGGATATGATATAAAATTAAGGATAGTTGGACATGCTGATGATAAAGAATACTATAAAGAATTTTTAGAAGTTATTGAAAAACAAGGATTAAAGGATTTGGTTATACTTAGTGGATACCATGTTAATGTCGATCAATTTTATAAAAACTCCGCTGTAATCTTGTGTACTTCTGAATATGAAGGTTTTTTAATGACTTTAGCAGAGAGCAAAGCATATGGTATACCTGCTGTAATATATAATTTACCTAATTTGGATATGGTTCAGCAAAATAAAGGAATGGTTGTTGTTAAACAAGGTGATTTTAATGCAGCGGCACAGGCTGTTATTGATTTAATAGCTGATTGTAAAAAACGTGAGTTGCTTGGTATAGAAGCCAGACATAGTATAGAGAAAATTTATAGTACAGATATTGCAGCTCAGTGGGATAATTTATTTTCTAACATATCAAATGATCAAAAAAATCAGATGAGCACTGTTGATATGGATCAAATTCGTATTGCTATGAATATGATGCAAGATTTTCTTGCTAAGGGTATTGAAACAAGAAAAAATGAGTTAATTTGGTGGAAAAATCAAGCGTTATCTAAAAGAGAGAATATTGTACAAGGTGGAGTTGATGTTAAGGATATAACATTAGAATTGTATAAAAATGGAGAAATGGGATTTAGATATATTATTAAATATTTTATTGCTTGGGCAAAGTATAAGATATATAGGAAAAAAGTATAAATTGATATGAATATATAAGATAAAAGGTTAAAATTAATTGTTTATTGAATAGCAGTTAGATTGATTACGTGAGAAGAATGGATTTACTTTTTGAAATATATATAATGTTTTTATTATTGATAAAGTTTTTAGTTTTTTTTAAAAAAGACAAAGCTATAAAAATTAAGGGGAAATAGAAATATGAAAGCTAAGAGTATAGAAAGAGAAAAGTCAATTTATACAAAAAAATATTTGATTATATTTATAATGAATTTATTTATTATTTTTTTGACATGTAATTTGATGTTAAACGTGCATTTTAGTCCAGATACATATGACTGTTGGACAACAACTGATAATAATGTAGATGTTCATTTAAGAGATGGTCGTTTTATTACAGCTGCAATATATCAAATTTTATCAGATTTAAACATTAATATTGCTAAAAATCAGATGATATTTACGTTAATATTTATGATAACACTTGCGGTATTAGTAACAATACTAACAAATATAGTAGAGAGATATTTTGAACAAAAAGATTTGATAAAATTAAGTATTATCGATACAAGCTTTTTATTAATATTCCATAATGGGTTTATAGCAGAATGGTACTTATTTCCTGAAGTCATGCTTATGTATACAATTAGTTTGACTGGAGCAGTTCTGTCTTCTATTATGTTTATAAAAGTTTGTGAATCAAACAAAAGGTTTAGTAAATTAGGATATGGTAGTATTAGTTTTTGTTCTCTTTTAATATCATTAGGTACATATCAGGTATCTATTGGTATATATGTGACATTGATACTAATTTTCATATTCTTAAATCCAGATACTTCGGTTATAAAAAAATTGGCGAATGCTATTTGGGGTCTGATTTTTGGAGCATTTCAATGTTTTTTGAATATAGGAATAGTGAAGGTTTTAGTATATTTGCATATAATGAAACCAACATATAGAGGTGCTAATTTTCAAATAAATGTGATTTTTGAGAACATAAGAAAAATTATTGAACATCAAGGTGAAATAATAAGTGGTCATCATGTTTTACCTTATTTTGCTTTTGCTCTATATGGAGTTATATTATTGCTTATACTTATAAATAATTATAAAGAAAAAATTAAATTTAAAACATTGGTACTTGCAGTGTTATTTACAGGAATAATTTATGTTGGAAGTTATATTCCTCATATTGTAACGTCTGATTTTTGGTTAAGTCAAAGAACGCTTGTTCCTATCTTCGGTGCTTTTAGTTTTTTAGCGATAGCTTGTGCTATAAATTGTAGTAAGAAAATTATAGTAAACATACTTTCAGTAACTATGATGTCATTTATATTATTGAATTCAATAGTAATGGAAAATATTTTTTCTAACCATCTTGCTATGGATGATTTTGATATTTCTTATGCGAAAGCAATTAATACATATATATTAAATTATTCGATAGAACATGATGTAAATATTAATTATTTAGCAATTGGCAGAGATAGCAATCCAACGTGGTCTTATGATGGTATAAAATTTGTATCTTATGATATCAATGTGAAAAATATTTTAAGAAGTTGGTCAAATATTGGTTTGATTAATACTGCGAATGGAACTGATTACAAATCATGTGATATAGATCCATTAATTTGGAATCGGTATTTTGGAGAAAAAGATTGGGATCATTTTTGTCCAGAAGAACAAATTATATTTTTAAATGATACAGCTTATGTGGCAATATATTAATTGTTTATGAAGATTTTTATAAGTAAAAATATAAAAAAGGTTAAATGAATTAATTTAAGCTAAAAATATAGTGGATTTTTTGGAGGATATTGGTTGTGAATTCTATTTTATACATGGCGATTCCTTGTTATAACGAGGAAGAAGTTTTGCACGAAACGGCAAAACGGCTTGAAGAAAAATATTATGAGTTAAAGAAAAACGGAAAAATATCAGATGAAAGCAGAGTTGTTTTTATAGATGACGGATCAAGAGACAGAACTTGGGAGATAATTGAAGAACTTCATGAGCAAAATGAAATGTTTTCCGGTATTAAACTTTCAAGAAACAGAGGCCACCAAAATGCACTGCTTTGCGGACTTATGACAGTCAGAGAATTAGCAGATGCAGTTATATCAATGGATGCGGATTTACAAGATGACATTAATGCCATTGACGGCATGATTAATAAATATACGGAAGGGTGTGATGTTGTTTATGGTGTAAGAAGTGCCAGAACAACAGACACATTCTTCAAAAGATTTACGGCAGAGGGCTTTTATAAACTTATGAATATGATGGGAGCAAATATTGTTTTTAATCATGCTGATTTTAGACTTATGAGCAAACGTGCTTTGGAAGGATTTTCCGAATTTAAAGAAGTAAATCTTTTCCTCAGAGGCATTGTTCCTATGGTTGGTTATAAAAGCGATATAGTTACATATGAAAGAGCAGAAAGATTTGCAGGGGAAAGTAAATATCCTTTGAAGAAAATGCTGGCTTTTGCTTTTGAAGGAATAACATCTCTTTCGACAAAACCGATTAAATTAATAACTGGAATTGGATTTATTATATTTGCAGTAAGCATTATTATGGTTATATATAATATAATAAGATTTTTTATGGGTGCAACTGTTCCGGGTTGGGCAAGTCTCGCTGTTTCCATATGGGCATTAGGGGGGGTTCAACTTATAAGCATAGGTCTTATAGGTGAATACATAGGCAAAATATACCTTGAAAGTAAACACAGACCAAGATATATTGTGGAAAAATTTATTAATAAATAATTGGAGCGTGTATCAGAGGTATGAGTTTTGATTTAAAAAAGTTTTTTGACATTAAGTTTTTAAAATTTATTATTGTCGGTATTGCAAATACAATTTTTGGAACGGCAGTTATGTTTTGTGCATACAACATATTCAATTTGAACTATTGGATTTCTTCGGCTTTAAATTATATTTTGGGTAGTATTTTAAGTTATTTCCTTAATAAATATTTTACGTTTCAGAATAAAAGCAAGAATTCAAAGACAATAGTTAAATTTATTATAAACATTTCGGTATGTTATTTTATAGCTTATGGTGCGGCTAAGCCTATTGTAAGATACATGTTTTCAAATTTCGGAACAAATATACAAGACAATTTGTCAATGTTTGCCGGAATGTGCCTATTTGTAATACTTAACTACATAGGGCAGAGGTATTTTGCATTTAAAGAGTGATTTTATAGATAATATATAGATAAAAAGACAACCTTTTGACATTTATAGCAAAAGGTTGTCTTTTTATATGCAAATTTAATATATAATCGGTTCATATGTTATTGAAAGTGTATATTGCAAAGAGATAGAAATAATGATAATCTATTAATAGATTAAATAATTAATATATTAGTATATCTGATTTAAAGATAATATATTTATAAGGAGATGATGAGTGTGCTTAAAAGCCAAAAGGTAAGAGCGTTGGGTCCGGAGGTTGACCCGCTTTGGATAGGAGCAGGAAAGACGGTAAAAGACCTTTCCAAACCACAGATACTTATTGAATCAACGGCAGGTGACAGCCACCCGGGAAGCAGACATCTTTATTCAGTTGCCGAGAATGTAAAAAATTCCGTATATTCGGCACAGGCAATGCCTTCTGTATATACGGTTACGGATATGTGCGACGGTGTTGCAACGGGACACGAAGGAATGAACTATTCTCTTGTATCAAGAGAAGTAATAGCCGGAATGGTGGAAATCCATGCAAAGGCATCGGGATATGACGGAATGGTTACAATATCAAGCTGTGACAAGGCAACACCGGGACACTTAATGGCTATTGCAAGACTTGATATTCCGGCAATACACATATGCGGAGGTTCAATGGCGGCGGCACCGTTATTTATTTCGGCAGACACCTGTTACGAAACGAACCTGAGAGTTGCCGAAGGAAAAATGACGGCAGAGGAAGAATGGTATTACAAGAAAAACGCCTGTCCAAGCTGCGGAGCCTGCCAGTACATGGGAACGGCAAGCACAATGCAGTGCATGAGTGAAGCTTTGGGCATAGCACTTCCTTCCAGTGCGGCTGTTCCGGCAAACAGCAATATTTTAATGCAGATTGCACAGGAAGCAGGGGAAAGAGTTGTTGACCTTGTAAAAAAAGGAATTACACCAAGCAAGATACTTACAAGAAGGGCATTTGAAAACGCAATAAAGGTTCATGCCGCCATAGGCGGTTCGACAAATGCGGTTCTTCATCTTCCGGCAGTGGCAAGGGAGCTGGGAATAGAAATAACCCTTGAGGATTTTGAAAAGCTTACGGAGGGCATACCGCTTTTAACAAGCCTTCTTACGGCAGGAAAGTGGCCTACACAATTCTTCTGGTATGCAGGCGGTGTACCGAGAATAATGAAGGAACTTAAAAATGTTCTTGACCTTGATGTTCCTACGGTAACGGGAAGAACGGTAGGCGAAAATCTTGAGTACCTTGAAAAGACGGGATATTTCAGAAGAAGTGACGAATATTTAAGAAACTTTAACATGAAATCCACAGATATAATAAAGACTTTTGACGAACCGATAGACACCGACAGCGGTGTAACCATACTTAAAGGAAACTTGGCTCCTAAGGGTGCGGTTATAAAGCACTGTGCAATGGATAAGAGCATGTATCACTTTGAAGGTCTTGCAAGAGTTTTTGACAACGAGGAAAGTGCCGAAGAAGCAATTTACAACGGAGACATTAAGCCGGGTGAGGTTGTTGTTGTAAGATATGTAGGTGTGAAAGCCGCAGGAATGCCCGAAATGCTTAAAGCCACAGACGCAATATGCAACAAGGAAGAACTTAACAACAGCTGTGCCATTGTAACAGACGGAAGATTTTCTGGAGCAACAAGAGGACCTTCTGTAGGATACCTTCTTCCCGAAGCGGCAGAGGGCGGCCCTATAGCTTACATAGATGACGGAGACATAATAGAAATTGACGTATACAAGAAAGATGTAAGCGTTATAGGAATAAATGGAAGAAAGTGTTCAGCCGAAGAAGTTGAAAAGGAACTTGAAAAGAGAAGTAAAGAAAGAGGACACAAGACATTTAAGCACAAAGGGGTATTAAGATTTTTAGATGTTTAATTTTTAATATAAAATCATATGTAAAATACATAACCGTTATTAATGAGGTATCGGAATTATTTACAAAAAACAACTCTTAAATTTTATTTAGAAGTTGTTTTTGTGTATGGATGTAATATTGTTTAATATCTCATTTAACGGTAAAAAGATAAAACCCTTCCGTCAAACCTGCGGTTTGCCACCTTCCATTTCAGGGACGGCTTAATATCGGCAATTTTATGTTAATCTAAAAATACCGTGACAAGTCACGGTATTTTACTAAAAGTTTTGATCCAACTTTTTCAAAAGTTGGTTAGGGTTTGGGGCAAAGCCCCAAGGTCTTATCTGTTATACAAAATAGTCGGGATATTTTTCTTTCAGTGTATCGGCTGTTCTCAGATTACAGTCATGGTGCACATCAAGAATTTTTTTAAGATCGGTTAAATTTCCTCCTTCATAACAGTTTAAAATATCTTTGTGTTCCTGCAAAGATGTGGCAAAGACTGTTTTTGAATTGTAGAAATCCAACATATGAAATCTTGTTGTATGGAGATACTGGCTTTGTATTAAATCCCACGAACGCACATGACCTGCAAGGGAGAAAAGTTCCTTATGAAAAAGGTGGTCATTTTTTACATAATCCTTCTGGTTGTTTTCCTTAACGGCAAGTTCCTGAAGAAGGATATACCGTTCAACCTTGCTTCTTAAATCCACTTTTTTTTCAAACAGTTCATTGAAAATCTCACATTCAAGTATATGCCTTATATAAATTATTTCTTTTATTAAGGCAACGTCAATAAGTGACACAAAAGTTCCACTTTGAGGGTATATATCAATAAATTTAAGTTGTTTAAGAAAAAGAAGTGCTTCTCTTACGGGAGTCCTGCCTACGGAAAGTTCTTCCGCAAGTTTTGTATCCAGTATTGACTCACCGGGCTTTAAATCAAGATATAAAATTTTATTAAGTATATTGTCCAAAACTTCTTGTTTTGACATATTGTTTCGGCTGCTGCGAGGCATAGAAAAATCCCCTTTATTTTTATTTTTTTAAATTATAGCATATATCAAGATAATTAATCAATTAGTGTATTAATATTAAAATAACTACAGGCAAAAACCCGAGCCTTTTAGTTAAAAGGCTCGGGTTTTATGCGGATAACAGGAATCGAACCTGCACCCTCATCGGACCGGATTCTAAGTCCGGCGCGTCTGCCAGTTCCGCCATATCCGCAAAACACATATTTGATAATATGGCATAAAAACGAAATATTGTCAAGGGGAAAAAGAGTGAGCTGTTTCAGGTACGGCTTATTATTGATGATTTATAATTAATATAGAATAAGATAAAATACCCCTCATCCGTCACTGCGTGACACCTTCTCCACGAGGGAGAAGGCATTAAAAC
>CAKQPE010000006.1 GCA_934256695.1 uncultured Eubacteriales bacterium | reverse complement strand
TTTCGCTTGAGCCTTTTCAAAGGCTCACAGGTGTGGACGGAGTCCACGGTTTTAATCAGTCCGATAAATTTATATTTCGGAGCTTTTTCTCATTATTTTAAAAAATACAGCAAAACCCCACCGACAAAAAATCGGTGGGGTTTTTTATTACTCTTTTATTATTCCGCTGTTTTTAACTGCTTCAACAACCTTTTTCATTCCTTCAACATTCTGAACAAGAGCTATACGTATATAGCCTTCTCCCAGAGAGCCGAATACACTGCCCGGTACACAGAAAACTCCTGCCTTGTCTATAAGCTCAAGAACAAAGTCGTTTGAGTTTGTATATCCCTTAGGAAGTGGAGCCCATGCAAACATAGTTCCTTCGGAAACAAGCCCTTTCCAGCCTATGGAGTCAAGACCGTCTCTTAAAGTATTTCTTCTTCTTTCATACTCTGCCCTGTTTCTTTCTACGCTGTCCTGAGGGCCGTTAAGAGCCGCAACGGCTGCTTTCTGAACAGGAAGGAAAATACCGTAGTCAATCTGTGAACGTAATTTTTTAAACTGGGATATAATTTCTTTGTTGCCTACGGCAAAAGAAATTCTTGCTCCCGTAAGGTTATATGTCTTTGAAAGTGAGTTAAACTCTATGCCTATTTCCTTTGCACCTTCAACGGAAAGGAATGAAATTCCTCTCTTGCCGTCATATACAAGCTCGGAATAAGCATTGTCATGGAGAACGATTACGTTATATTTGTTTGCCCATGCAATAAGTTCTTTGTAAAAACTTACCGGTGCAAGGCGGCATATAGGGTTAGCAGGATAAGAAACGATTATTGCCTTTGCCTTTTTTGCTACATCTTCCGGTATTGAATTAAAATCTATAAGGTAATTATTTTCCTCTCTAAGCTCATAATATTCTATATGTGCGTCATTAAGGAGCGGTCCAAGTTCAAATACAGGGTATCCCGGATTAGGAACAAGTACAGTGTCGCCCGGATTGGCTATTGTAAGTGCAACACGGCTTATGCCCTCCTGTGAACCGTAGAGAGACATAATTTCGTCTTTTTCAAGCTCAACGTCATATCTTCTCTTATACCAGTTCTGAACGGCTTCAAGCATTTCGTCAGTATCTGTTATGGCATACTTAAAGTTTTCCGGTATCTTTGCTGCTTCAACAAGAGCGTTTACTACATGCGGCTCAGGAAGAAAGTCCGGTGTGCCTACCGAAAGGTCGAAAACAGGCTTGTTTTCTTTTATTCTTTCCTTCTTAATATTGGCAAGAGTTGTAAATATACCTTCCTTAAACAAATCCATTCTGTCTGCAAATTTTAATTCCACTGTATATCCCCTCCGTTAAAAATGTAACTTTCATACGTTTTTTTATATTTACAGTAAAAAACAAGTAAAAACAGTAAAAAAAATACCCTTTACTTTTGATAGTATTATAAGGGTATTTTTTTATTTTAGCAACTGTTATTTTAATTTTTTGATTCTTATTTCAAATTTTTATACAATAGTTGTTAAATTAATACTTTTTACACAAGGTTAATATGTATTTTTACATATGTTTGTATTTTAATAAATACATTATTATTAAACTAACTGTAATTTTAATCTGAAATTAAGAGGATAATTTTATTTTGCAAAATTAGGAGCATACTTAGCGGCAATAATAATAGCCTCTGCCATACTTACTTCGCTTACGATATTCTTTCCGGCAATATCAAAAGCTGTTCCGTGGTCAACTGATGTACGGAGTATAGGCATACCACAGGTAATGGCTATTGTTTTTTCAAAGTCAAGTGTCTTTGTGGCAATATGTCCCTGATCGTGATAAAGGCTTAATACACAGTTGTATCTGCCCTGTAATGCCTGATGGAATACGGAATCGGCACTTATAGGGCCTGCTACGTTGTAGCCCATCTTTTTAAGTTCTTCAACAGCAGGTGCAACTTCTTCCACTTCTTCCATGCCGAAAAGACCGTGTTCGCCACTATGTGGGTTAAATCCTGCTACAGCCATTGTTCCTTCTGTAACGCCGAGACGTTCAAGCTCTTTTGTGCATCTCTGAACATAGTCGATAATTCTGTCTTTTTTAACCATGTCGCAAGCCTGTCTGAGTGATACATGTCTTGTAAGGAAGAATACTCTTAAACCTCTTACTTCAAACATTGTAAGTGGGTCAGGTGTGTTTGTTAAAGCACCGAAAATTTCCGTATGACCTATAAAGTTAATTCCGCCTGCTCTGAGAGCCTCTTTGTTTATAGGTGTTGTTGCTACGGCAGCTACCTTTCTTAAATTTGCAAGCTGAACGGATTTTTCGATATATTCATAAGCTGCTTTTCCGCACATTCCCTGAACTTTACCGAACTCAAATGTTGACATATCAATATTGTCAAGGTCGATAAGATTTAAAATACCTTCGGAATAATCTCCTTCTTCAGGCTCTGTTATAACATTTATTTTGAAATTTGTGCCTGTAATTTTAATGGCATTTTCCATTATTTTCTTATCACCTACAACAACACATCTTGCTGCATCAAAAATATTTTTAAGGGCAAGTGCTTTAACTGTAATTTCAGGACCTACACCTGCAACATCGCCTATAGGAATAGCTATAAGTGGCTTCATATTAATATTACCTCCGAAATTTATTAATTAATTATTTATTTTTCTTGCCAAATAGTTCATGCACGTTTTCATTGCGTAACGGTCACCGACCATACCGCCTTTTGTTACTATCTTGAGTCCGTCAAACTCACCCATTCTCATTTCACCATGAGCTGCCAAAGGTGCAACGTCCTCTACCAGTTTAAGTCCGGCAACATTAAGCCTCTTGCATACCGCAACCGTAATGTCTCCGCCTGATGTATAAAGACCTCTGAATGACTTGTCTCCTCTGAGAATTTTTTCGGTTATTTCAGCGAAAGCATCATTTATCATTCTTGATACACCATCAGCAGACGTATTGTAATATTCCATATATGTCTTAAAGGAAATTCTCTTTGAAGGGAATATTCCATCTCCTACAACAGCACACATTTCATAGTTCTGACAGTTATAAAGGACTTCATTTACAATTCTCGCTATCTCCGTGGCACGTCTTTCCGGACTGCGTAAAAATTCCTCTGTTTCGGCATATATATTAAATGTCTTAGGCTGTGACTGTAAAAATTCTTCAAGCTGTGCCCTTGCAACGGCATTTGTTGTTCCCACAACCGCAAGAACCCTGTTAAGTTCCTTCTGCTGTTTCGTGCTTGGCAAAAGTCTGCTTACAACAGTAGCGGTAAATATACCCGGGTCTACGGTTACAAAATTAACACCGCTTTTTATAACAGCATCGGCAACTGTATCCATATCTTCTTGTGAAAGGCTGTCGAATATTATTATTCTCTTGCCTTCTTTTTTAAAGAGCTTAATCTTATCTGCAATATAGTCAACACCGTACATCATATCGTCTATCATAATAGAACCAACATCGTACTTGGACTGTTTTTTAAATAACATTGCAGGAAGCGGAGTATTTATAGATGCAAGCGGGTCTGCCGCAGCCTCTGTTTTATGAAGCGGTATTCCCTTTACAAGCACATATCCGCCTATTATAACTCTTTCTGCCTGTGGAAAACACGGCACAACCATAGCTATGGCATCATTGTCAAGAGCGTCAAGCATAGCGTCAGTCTCACTGCCTAAATTTCCTCTCAGTGTAGAGTCAATTCTTTTTGAATAAACCTTTATGTCATCATTCATAAAGAACTTTGTTGCATTATAAACAAGCTTATAAGCTGTATCGGCACTTACCTGACGGCTGTTTGTAGGATATACAATACAGTCACACTCAGGCATATTATTAGGGTCAAGTCCTTCCATATTTACTATGGAATACGTATCATATCCGTACCCGCTTATCATAACACCTGTTGCATTTCCGCCTGTAAGGTCATCGGCAATTACAACACATTTGTGCATAAGTATCCCCCTTTGGACATAAATTTGATGTTATCGAAAAAAATATTTTGTACTTAATTATATACACAATTTATACAAAATACATATTTTGATATTCCAAATTGTAATCAATAAACAATTTAATTATATTCCAAAGAAGAAACAGTGTCAATCAAACAGCACAAAAAGACCGTAAGACATCGGTTTTTGCCAAAAATTTCAACAATTTTTGTAAAACTCAATACGGTTATATTAAGTATAATTTGCCGTCTTTAAGCCTTCTCCCCGGTGGAGAAGGTGTTGAGCGTAAGCGAAACGGATGAGGGGTAATATTCGTCCTATTTTCACATTTTCCCCTCATCTGTCACTTCATGACATCTTCCCCACCAAGGGGAATACTAACCCTTCCGTCAAACCTGCGGTTTGCCACCTTCCCTTTCAGGGACGGCTATTAACGGCAAATTTGTACTTAATCCCAAAATACCGTGATTTTATCACGGTATTTTATTAAAAGTTTTACTCAATTTTTTTCAAAAAATTGTCAGGGTTTGGGGTGAAACCCCAAGGTCTTTTTTTAGATAAACTTGCAGATTCTCTGCATTGAACATTCGTTAAATCCGAATGCTTCTGCCTTTGTTACTTTTCCGTTTGCAACCTCAAGCATTTCTTCAAAAAGATCCTGTCCTCTTTCGTCTATTGTCTTTTCGCCGGAAAGAACAAGGCTTGCGTCAAAGTCGATGTTGTCCTTCATGTTTTTGTATGTCTTTGCATTTCCCGTTACTTTAATTACAGGTGCAATTATATTGCCTGTAGGTGTTCCCCTGCCTGTTGTAAATATTACAAGCTGACATCCTCCTGCAACCATAGCTGTAACGGAAGCAACATCAAAGCCAGGTGTATCCATAATAAGAGCACCCTTCTTTGTAGGCATCTGTGCATAGTCAAGTACCTCAACTATAGGTCTTGTACCACCTTTGTAAATACAGCCGAGAGACTTTTCTTCTATGGTTGAAATACCGCCTTCTTTGTTTCCCGGTGTAGGCTGACCTGTTCTTAAATTCTGGTTTACGTTTGCAAGGTGTTCTTCCAGATTCTTGCATATTCCTATAATCTGTTTTTTGATTTCCGGTGTAGCAGCTCTCTTTGCAAGTATATGTTCTGCACCGATAAACTCTGTTGTTTCGCTCATTACGGCAGAACCGCCGTTATCTACTACAAGGTCGCTTACCTTGCCTACTACAGGGTTTGCGGCAAGACCGCTTGTGGCATCACTTCCGCCGCATTCAAGACCGATAAATAATTCACTTAAAGGAATTTCTTCCTTCTGAACAAGTGAAGCCTCCTGAACAAATTCTCTTGCATATTTAACGGCTTTGTTTATTGCGTTTACTGTGCCGCCTTCGTCCTGAATAACAACAACGGCAAGTGGTTTGTTTGTTTTTTCTCTTATTGCATCTGCCATTTTATCAGGTGTACAGCCTTCACAGCCAAGACCGATAAGTACAGTACCGTATATGTTAGGGTTAGCGGCAAAGCCAGAATACATATCGTAGCAGATTTTAAGGTTCTGCTCTACCTCGGAACAACCTGCCTGATTGCTCGTATATATAGCACCCTCAACCTGGTCTGCAACTATTCTGCAAGTTTCGCTTGAACAAACACAGGTAGGAAGTATAAGTACCTTGTTTCTAATGCCTGCTTTTCCGTCAGGTCTTCTGTATCCCATGAAATTCATAATCAAAAATCCTCCTTATTAATACAAAAACGAGATATATTTCTGTTAAAAATTAAAGTTCGTCCTCATAATTTCTTGGAAGTGACATAATATTTTTATGGCTTATCCACATTCCTTCTTCTGCATCAGCAGTCATTGCACCGATAATCTGTCCGTACTTAATAACATGTTCACCTGTTTTCATATTTCTAAGAGCAATTTTGTGATATGCCGGAATATTTTCCTTTGCAATAACAGAACAAGCTTCTCCGTCTTTTACGTAACAAATTTTGTCACCTTTAACAACATCCTCTACTACTGTTGCAACCGTATCAACAGGTCTTAACATAAGTGCCTTTTTATCCATACTAAAAACCCTCCTTTTTATATTTTTCATTATAAAGTTTTTAAAACAATAATTCAAGTATTTAGTACAAAAAATACTTTTTATTTTTAATAATAGTTATTTTTTGCCTATACTTAATATGTTATCGGTTAAAAAACTATTTTACTTTATTTTATACATTAATAACCTCTTTACATAAGGCTTATTTTTAATTATACTTACATAATATAATAGATTGGAAGTGATAGCATGAAAGTTGAAAAAATAAGCGAAAACCAAATTAAACTGACTCTTACAAGCTCTGATTTGAAAGAAAACAATATCCGTTTAGATGACCTTACAAAACCTAACGAAAAAGCTCAGGAACTGTTTAAAAAAATAATGGAAAAGGCATTTACACAGTGTGGTTTTGAGGTTGACGATACTCCTCTTATGGTTGAAGCTACGCCTATATCATTAGACGGTCTTATGATTATAGTTACCAAACTTCCCGAAAAAGCTTCACCCAAAGACAGTCTTTCTCTCATATCTCAGAACAAAGAATTACGCCGATACAAGAAAAAGAATATTGAACATATCAAGAAATCATCAGAAAGCGAGGATAACCTCATAATATATTCATTCAAATGCTTTGATGATGCAGTTGATGCGGCTTTAAGAATAGCAAATACATTCTCCGGATACAGCGAGCTTTACAGACATGACAAAAAATATTTCCTTATTCTCCAGAATAATACCGATGAAAATATAGAAACAACAGAATCTGTTTTAAGCGAATACGGAGATAAATATACAAACAATATTCTTACAAAATATCTCCTTATGGAGCATGGCGAAACACTTATACATAATCCTGCCGTAAAAATTATATCCGACAATTTTTCTTAAAACCCAAATATCTTGGGACTATGTCCCAAACCCTGTTCGCTTTTGAAAAAGCGAAACCAAAACTTTTATCAAACCCTGTGACACAGTCACAGGGTTTTCGTTAAATAGAAATTACCGTTGATTTAAACCCTTCCGTCAAACCTTCGGTTTGCCACCTTTCCTTTCATGGACGGCTGTCTAATTGGGAAGGCTCCCATGAAAGGGGAGCTGTCACGCAGTGACTGAGGAGTTTTGCCTTCTCCTCGGTAGAGAAGATGGCAGGGGTTAAAATATCTCAAAATTCCATATTACAAAAAAATCACTCCAAAAATTTCAGAGTGATTTTTTATCTAAGTCAACGGTTTTATTTAACTTTTCTTTATTCTTTTTATAATTCTCAAAAGCATTACAAGTCCACAGACATATAATGCAATGTATATTCCTCTCTCTATATTTTCTCCGCCGAAAAATATAAGATAAATATATGACGCAAAATTGACTATTGATGCCGCCAGTATAAATATATTTATGCTGGCAAGTTTGTCAGCTGACATTGATTCATATTTCTTTGATGTAAATGCCGCAACAGCAAAAAGTGTGGCACAAATAAGTGCAGGTACGACAAAAAGTACCTTTTCACGGCTTAAAATAAGAAGTATAACAACACTTACAGCCGATAAAAGCATAAGCTCTGTCATATAACTTTTTGTTTTCATAAACATTATCCCCTTCTTTAATTATCAATAGCTTAAATGATACGTTATTCGGCTTATTTAGTCAAATTAATTTTTGGTTGTACAGGCACTATTTCTTTCTTTTTAAAATATACTGTACCAATATTAAAGGAGGTAACAGCTGTATGTACTATCCACAAAATGACTGCAAAAATGAAAATATGAAAAGCAATATGTCCTTCATTCGTTTTTTACATGCCGTTCCAAACACGCCGCCTGTAAATATCGATATTTACGTAAACAACAAACCGGTTGTAAAAAATCTGAAATATGAAGATTTTACGGAATACATTCCGGCAAAAAGCGGTGTATATTCAATACAAATTTATCCTTCCGGAAACAAAATCGAACAGCTTTTGGATATACGCATAACAACAGAGCCTGACAAAATATATACTCTTGCCGTAATAGGCACTGTTTCTGATATTGAACTTGAAGCCTTTGAAGATTATCAAATAAAAGATAAAGATACAGCCTTTATGCGGTTTATAAACATTTCTCCGTCAAATACAGCCTTCAATGTCTTTATAGACGATATTCCTGTCGTATATGATTTGCAGTACACCGAAACCACTGATTACCTTGCAATTAAAGAAGGAAAACACACCATGCATATACGTACCGAAAACGGCGTTACCGTTGTATCACACCCAAATATGGTGCTTAAAAACGGAAACATATATACCACATATATTGTAGGCCTTATTGAAGAACCGCCGGAAGTACAGGTGCTTATACCTCTTGACGGCTCAAGCTATATAAAAACAGCAAACAGATAAATTATAATTTATCGCTTAAAGACCTTGGGTTTTGCCCCAAGGTCTTTAAATGTCTATTTGTTATTTCTTTCATTTATTTTGCTGCACATTTTTTCAGCAATGTTTTTTAACGCCGTTTTGCTGTTTTGGTCAAGCTCCATATAAACTTCTATAATATCTTTAATAAGATAATCTTCATCGGTTATATTTTCGAGGTATTCGGCAATACTCAGCTTTTCTTTGTAAACAGAACCTTCTCCTGTTCTAAGCCATTTTTCATTTACATTAAATACTCTGCAAATAAGGTCTATTGTCTGTTCAGAAGGATTGTTTTCACCGGTTTCAATTTTAGCAACTGATGAACGCACGATTTTTATTTTTTCGCCAAAATCTTTTTGATTAAGACCTAAATCTTTTCGTATTTTTTTAATTCTTTCATTCATCATTTAATATACCTCCATAATGTTTATATTATCAAAAAATGTATATTAAGTCAACAAAAGTATATTGACAAAATTTATATAAGGACATATACTTGTATATGTAAGGACTTTATATTTTTTAATAAGAGGTGTTATTTGTGTCTGAACTTATTAAAACAGGACTTTCAAAGGAAGAACTTAATGAAATAGTTGAATTTATTTCAATACTTTTAAAATTGACTAAAGAAGAACGTATTATTATTCTTTCAAATGCAAATGCTTTTATGGCACTCGAAAATTTAAAAAGAGTAAATAAATAACAGGTGATTATATATGGCTGATAATATAACAGTAAAAAATATAAAAATGCTTAGAAAACAAAAGCAGCTTACTCAAAAAGAACTGGCAGATATGCTCGGTTACGGATATACGGCTATAAGCAATTATAAAAATGGAAGAAACGAACCTTCTATTAAAGATTTGATAAAAATTTCAGATATTTTCGGCATATCTGTAGATGAACTCATAGGACATAATAAATTATATAATACAAATACTAATTTTTTTGATATTATCAGAAAAACAAATTCTATTAAAACCGATATGAAGATAAAAATAAAAGAACTTGAAAATTTATTAAACTGCCTGTAAAACCTTATTTTGTTATACCATAATCCTATTAACTCAAACAAAAAATCACCCCAAAAATTTGGAGTGATTTTTATTTAAGCTTTACTCGATTTTTCAAAAATCCAAAGATTTTAAGCTCTCATTTTTTTGATTTCTGCAATCATCTCAGGAATAACCTGAAGTACGTTGCCTACAATACCTACATTTGCAACATCGAATATAGGAGCATCTTCGTCTTTGTTGATTGCTACAATATAGTCTGAGCCAACCATACCTGTTACGTGCTGTGTTGCACCGGAAATACCGCAGGCAATGTAAAGTTTAGGAGCAACAATCTTTCCTGACTGTCCAATCTGGTGTGCTCTTGAAATCCAGCCTGACTCGATAGGAGCTCTTGTAGCACCTACAACACCGCCGAGAAGGTCAGCAAGCTCTTTAACAAGTGCAAAGTTTTCTTCTGAACCCATACCACGTCCGCCGGCAACGATTACTTCTGCATCTTCAAGGTTTACAGACTCGGAAATTTCTTTTACAACGTCTGTAATCTTTGTTTTAAGGTCATCTGCCTTAGCAGCTATTTCGTCCTCGCAGATAATTTCGATTTCTTTTTCGGAAGCTTCTGCTTTCTTAAAAGCACCGCCTCTTACTGTAGCCATCTGAGGAACAGTTTCAACTACGTTTTCGGCAAGAATTGTTCCGCCGTATACAGGGCAAGTAAAAGCTATTTTGCCTTCATCGTTAAGTTTCATAGCTGTTACATCACTTGCACAGCCTGTATTAAGTTTAACTGCAAGTCTTGGAGCAAGGTCTTTGCCGTTTGGTGTGGCACCGATAAGTATTATTTCCGGATTATATTTTTCTGCAAGCTGGGCAAGAACTGAGGCCTGTGCTTCTACAGAATATGTTTCATATGCTCTGTCATCTACTGTTAAAGCAGCATCTGCACCGTAGTTTCCGGCAAGCTTTGCAGCCTCTGCAACATCGTTTCCAACAAGAACCGCAACTGTCTTTAAGCCTTTTGCAGCAGCAATTTCCTTAGCAGGAGTAATCATTTCAAAACCTACGTTTTTTACACTGCCGTCAACAGCTTCCATAACAACAAATATACATTTATCCATTTTAAAATTCTCCCTCCTCTTAGAATACTTTGGCTTCTTTAAGAATTTCCATAGCCTTAGCCATAGTTTCTTCAAGTGTCTTTTCGTTTATCTTAACACCGGCCTGTTTCTTAGGAGGCTCGCTGAGACCTGTTACTTTAACAGCAGGAACAAGTTTGTCCGCTTCAAGACCTAAATCAGCACCTGTAAGTGTTTCAATAGGAATCTTTCTTGCAGCCATTTTGCTCTTCATAGTTGGGTATCTTGGGTCATATTCAGGTTTGTTTACTGTTACAACGGCAGGAATAGCTGTTTCAACTGTGTTGTAGCCTTCTTCTGTTTCCTGCTTTGTTGAAATACCGCCGTCTTTAAGCTCTATGTCTACAATACCTGCAACACAGCCTACACCGAGTCTGTCTGCAAGCTCTGCACCTACCATACCTGTTGTGCAGTCTGTTGTTTCCTTACCGCAGAAAACAATGTCAAACTTAGAACCGTTAAGTTCTTCTATTTTTGCAACTGCCTTTGAAAGAACATAACCTGTTGTAAGGCTGTCCATTTCGCCAAGACCGTCTTCGCTTACAAGATAAGCCTTTGAAGCACCTACTGCAAGACAGCTTTTAAGTGCGTCTTTAGCTTTTTCGGAACCGATAGAAACTACTGTTATTGTGCCTTCGTTAGCTTCTTTAAGTCTTGTTGCCATTTCAAGTGCATATGTATCAAAAGCATTGGCAACCATTGTTACACCATCAACTGCCGGAGCACCTGAAGCATTAAGTCCGATTTTTACTGAATCATCTGGAACCTGCTTTACACATACTAAAATTTCCATGGTAAATTAAATACCTCCCTAATAATTATCTTCCCTTTATTACACTTTTAGCTATAACTGACCTCTGAATCTGATTTGTTCCTTCATAAATCTGGAATATTTTTGCATCTCTTAAAAGCTTTTCTACAGGATATTCCCTGCTGTAGCCGTAGCCGCCAAGTATCTGTATTGCATCAAGTGCATTCTGTACGGCAATATCGCCTGCATAACATTTTGCTATAGCACTTTCCTTGCTGTATGAAAGCCCCTGCTCCTGTCTTGTAACAGCCTGAATAACCATAGACCTTGCTGTTTCCGTTCTTATTTCCATATCGGCAAGCATAAACTGTATTGCCTGATGGTTGGATATTGCAGAACCGAAAGTTACTCTCTGTTTTGAATATGCAACTGCTTCATCAATACATCTCTGTGCAATACCTACGGCACCTGCGCCTACATAAGGTCTTGACATATCAAGTGTTTTCATTGATACAAGGAAACCGTTTCCTTCTTTTCCGAGCAGTGCCGATGCAGGTACACGTACATCTTCCATAACAACATCTGTTGTATTTGATGTTCTGATGCCCATTTTGTTTTCATGGTTGCCTACACTGAGACCCGGAGTATCTCTCGGTACAAGGAACGTGCTTATGCCTCTTATGCCTCTTGCCTTGTTTGTCATGGCAAATATTGTATAAAAGTCAGCTATACCGCCGTTTGTAATAAAGCATTTTCTGCCGTTTAATATATAGCTGTCACCGTCTTTTTCGGCTGTTGTTTTCGTATTTGATGAATCGGAACCGGCCATAGGTTCTGTAAGACCGAAAGCCGCATGACCGCCGTTAAGAAGCACATCGCAAGCCCACTTTTTCTGTTCCTCGTTTCCTGCTATAAGAACAGGTCTTAATGCAAGTCCGCTTGCTGACATAGTTGTGTAAAAGCCTGTATCTGCATATGCCATTTCCTCGCATATTGCCGCACAGGTAATTGCGTCTATTCCCACACCGCCGTATTCTTCAGGTACTTCCAATGCGCTTAAACCCATTTCCGCTCCCTGACGAACTATATCGGCAGGAAATTCTCCCGATTCGTCAAAACTCTTACACTGTTCCTTTACTTCGTTTTCGCAAAACTCTCTTACGGTTGAGACAAGCTCGCTTCCTTCTTCTGATAAAATATAACCCATTTGCCGTTTCCTTTCCTTTAATTAAAGTTTATCAGAACTTGCCCATTACAGCTCTTGAAATAACTATACGCTGAATCTGGTTTGTTCCTTCGTAAATCTGGAATATCTTGGCATCTCTTAAAAGCTTTTCTACAGGATATTCTCTGCTGTAGCCGTAGCCGCCAAGTATCTGTATTGCATCAAGTGCAACTTCTACCGAAATATCACCTGCATAGCATTTTGCTATTGCACTTTCCTTGCTGAAAGGAAGACCTTTTTCCATAAGGTCAAGTGAATGTATGCACATCTGGCGTGCTGTTTCTGTCTTAATTTCCATGTCGGCAATCATAAACTGGATTGCTTCAAATTTGCCTATAGGCTGACCGAATGTTACTCTCTGTTTTGAGTAAGCTACTGCCTCGTCAATGGCTCTCTGAGCAACGCCTACGGCACCTACGCCGATTGTTGTTCTTGCCATATCAAGAGTTTTCATAGCTATTTTGAAGCCTTCGCCTTCTTTGCCTAACATAGCTGATGCAGGTACACGAACATCTTCAAATACAACGTCTGTTGTGTTTGATGTTCTGATACCCATTTTGTTTTCTTCGTTGCCGGCACTTAAACCTTCTGTTCCTGCCGGAATAAGGAATGCAGAAATTCCCTTGTTGCCTGCTGTTTTGTCTGTAGCACATGTTACTACATAGAAGTTAGCTATAGCACCGTTTGTTATAAAGCATTTTCTGCCGTTGATGATATAGTCGTCACCGTCTTTTACTGCTGTTGTCTTGCAGCATGCAGGATCAGAGCCTCCCATAGGCTCTGTAAGGCAGAATGCACCGTAGCCGCCTTCAAGAAGAATATCACTTGCCCACTGTTTCTGTTCCTCTGTGCCTGCAATAAGAACCGGTTTGTAACCAAGGTTTGATGCTGCAAAAGTTGTAAAGAAACCTGCATCTGCCTTTGCCATTTCTTCGTAAAGAGCAGCAGCTGTGATTTTGTCAATGCCGAGTCCGCCGTATTCTTCCGGTACTTCAAGGCTGCCAAGACCCATCTCTAAGCCTTTTGCATAAATTTCTTCAGGAAATTCTCCTGATACGTCATATGCTTTGCTCTGTTCCTTTACTTCCTTTTCACAGAACTCCTTTACAGTAGCAAGTAAATCTTTTCCATCTTCGTTAAGTATGTAACCCATTTTGAAATTCCCTCTCTTTGTATATTATAATTTTTTTATTAAGCTTTGTCTATTAAAATTTTCCCATTACAGCACGGGAGATAACCATTCTCTGTACCTGGTTTGTTCCCTCGTAAATCTGGAATATCTTAGCGTCTCTTAAAAGCTTTTCTACAGGATATTCCCTGCTGTAGCCGTAGCCGCCAAGTATCTGTATTGCATCAAGTGCTACCTGTACGGCAATATCACCGCCGTAGCACTTAGCTATGGCACTTTCTTTTCCGTAAGGAAGTCCTTCCTCCTGAAGTTTAAGTGCATGAAGTGACATCTGACGTGCTGTCTCTGTCTTTATTTCCATATCGGCTATCATAAACTGGATTGCTTCGAATTTGCCTATAGGCTGGCCGAAAGTTACTCTCTGTTTTGAGTATGCAACTGCCTCATCAATAGCACGCTGAGCTACGCCAACAGCACCGATTCCCATTATTGCTCTTGCCATATCAAGCGTCTGCATTGCTATCTTAAATCCTTCGCCTTCTTTGCCTATAAGTGCCGAAGCAGGTACTCTCATATCCTCAAATACAACATCTGTTGTGTTTGATGTTCTGATACCCATTTTATTTTCTTCGTTGCCTACACTGAGACCTGCTGTGCCTTTTTCTACATAAAAAGCACTCATTCCCTTAACACCCTTTGACTTGTCTGTCATGGCTGTTACTATGTAAAAATCAGCTACGCCGCCGTTTGTAATAAAGCATTTTCTGCCGTTTATTACATAATCGTCGCCGTCTTTTACTGCTGTTGTTTTGTTGTTTGATGCATCTGAACCTGCCATAGGCTCTGTAAGACAGAATGCACCGTAGCCGCCTTCCATAAGAATATCGGCTGCTTTCTGTGTGTATTCGCTTTTGCCTATTATAAGCGGTTTAAGGGCAAGGTTTGTTACTGCCATTGTAGTAAAGAAACCTGCGTCTGCCTTTGCCATTTCTTCATAAAGAGCGGCAATGCCTACCTTGTCAAGTCCGATACCGCCTAATTCTTCAGGCACTTCAATGGCATTAAGTCCCATTTCTCCGGCCTTCTGGTACATTTCTTCTGCCCATTCGCCGTTTTTGTCAAATTCCTTGCACTGTTCTTTTACTTCTTTTTCGCAAAATTCCTTTACTGTTAAAAGAAGGTCCTTTGCTTCATCATTAAGAATATACATCTTATTTTTCACACCCCATAAATCATCAAACCGCCTGTGAATGCACGCACAGGCGGCATTTTAACATCGTTTGTTTAAAATCTTCCCATTACGGCACGAGAGATAACCATTCTCTGTACCTGATTTGTTCCTTCGTAAATCTGGAATATCTTGGCGTCTCTTAAAAGCTTTTCTACAGGATATTCCCTGCTGTAGCCATATCCGCCAAGTATCTGTATTGCATCAAGTGCTACCTGTACAGCAGAATCGCCGGCATAGCATTTTGCTATGGCACTTTCCTTACTGTAAGGAAGTCCCTGTTCCTGTAACTGCATAGCATGAAGTGACATCTGACGTGCTGTCTCTGTCTTAATTTCCATATCGGCAATCATAAACTGTATTGCTTCAAATTTGCCTATAGGCTGACCGAATGTTATTCTCTGCTTTGAATAAGCCACTGCCTCATCAACACATCTCTGCATAATGCCTGTAGCACCGATACCCATAAGTGCTCTTGTTATGTCAAGAGTTTCCATACAGATAACAAAACCTTTGCCTTCTTCGCCTACCATGGCAGAAGCAGGTACTCTCATATCTTCAAATACAACATCTGTTGTGTTTGATGTTCTGATACCCATTTTGTTTTCTTCGTTGCCGGAGCTAAGTCCCGGTGTGCCTTTTTCAACAAGGAATGCACTCATTCCCTTAACACCCTTTGACTTGTCTGTCATGGCTGTTACTATGTAGAAATCAGCTATACCGCCGTTTGTAATAAAGCATTTTCTGCCGTTGATGATATAATCATCGCCGTCTTTTACTGCAACTGTTTTGTTGTTTGATGCATCTGAACCTGCCATAGGCTCTGTAAGACAGAATGCACCGTAGCCGCCTTCAAGGAGAATGTCGGCTGCTCTCTGTATCTGATCTTTTCTTCCTGCTATGAGAAGTGGTTTCATGGCAAGATTGGAGGCAGACATAGTTGTAAAAAATCCTGCATCGGCTTTGCTCATTTCTTCGTAAAGGGCAGCTATTGTCGTTTTGTCCAGCCCAAGTCCGCCGTATTCTTCCGGCACTTCAAGACAGCCGAGACCCATCTCAGTAGCCTTATCATAAATTGCCTTAGGCCATTCACCTGTTACGTCATATTCTTTGCACTGTTCTTTTACTTCTTTTTCGCAAAACTCTTTTACTGTAGCCAATAAATCTTTTCCGTCATCATCAAGAATATACATAATATGTCCCTCCAATGCAAAATAACTTACGATTCAACCTACACAACACACATATATAAAATATTAATTAAAATATTTTCAAAAATTAAAGTTTGTAGCATACCTTGCCAGGGTTAAGAATAAGGTTAGGGTCAAATACCTTTTTAATGTTCTGCATAAGGTTCATTTCAACCTCACCTACGCACTTTTCAAGGTATTCCTGTTTAGCGTGGCCGATACCATGCTCACCTGATACAAGTCCGCCGATTCTGTCTGCTTCCGCATACATATCGTCCATAGCAGCCTTGCATTTTGCTTCCCATTCGTCCTGTGGCATACCGTAACGGCATACATAAATATGAAGATTGCCGTCGCCTGCATGACCGAAACTTCTGATCTTAATCTGGTGTTTATCCTGAAGTGAGTTTACATATTCAAGGTAAGATGCGATCTTGCTTATAGGTACAACTACGTCACACTCGTCAAGCTCATCTGTATCAGCCATAATAGCCTCAAGGAACTGGCCTCTTGCTGCCCATGCATTCTTTCTGAGAGCAGGTGTATCGGCAACAATTATATCAATAGCACCTTCTTCAAAGAGAATTTCGGAAACCTTTTCCGCAACTTCTTCAAGTTCATCCATTGTGTTTCCGTCAAATGACATAAGAAGATATGCACCTGCTTCAACACCGTCTATAACCTGTGGGAATACCTGTTTTTCAAGGAAATCCTCACTCATTCTTACAATATCCTTTTCCATAAACTCAAGTGCCTGTGGATTAAGGCCTGAAAGAAGTACCTTTGGTACTGCTGCTATACAAGCGTTAAGATCCTCAAAAGGAACTATAAGGCTTATTATTTCCTTAGGAGCCGGAACAAGTTTAAGTGTAAGCTCTGTAATAATACCAAGTGTTCCTTCAGAACCGATCATAAGGTTTAAAAGGCTGTAGCCTGTGCTTGTTTTCTTTACGTTGCTGCCTAATTTGATAATTTCGCCTGTAGGAAGAACTACTGTCATAGCTCTTACATAGTCTCTTGTTGTACCGTACTTAACAGCTCTCATACCGCCGGCGTTTGTAGATACATTTCCGCCGAGAGTAGCGAACTTTTCACCAGGATCAGGCGGATAAAGGAGACCTTTTGCGGCTGCATCATCGGCAAGGTTCTGTAAAAGAACACCTGGCTGAACTGTTACGGAAAGGTTTTCCATATCGTATTCAAGAATTTTGTTCATTCTTGTTGTAGCAAGAACAACACCGCCTTCAATAGCTACCGCACCACCGGCAAGACCTGTTCCCGCACCTCTTGGGATAACAGGAATACAATTTTCGTTACAAACCTTCATTATTTCGGAAATTTCCTCTGTTGAAGCTGCTTCTACAACAGCCTCCGGAGCAAATTTTCCGTAAATAGGCATTTCATCATGGATATAATCCTCGTTAATTTCCTCTCCCGCAAAAACTCTGTTAGGAGCTATTGCTTTAAGTTTTTCAAGTACGTCTGCAGTAACTTTGTTGTACTGTGGCATTAAAAAAACCTCCTTTAATTAGATACTTAATACTACTTGTTTTTAAATTCGTAATTTGTTAAAGTATTGCTTTTCTTTAAGGGGCATTGTTTGTTAATAAACTATCGGTTTGGTGGTCATACCGCAACTAACCCTTAAATAAATTTTGTTAAATTTCACTACACCTTCTGCCTATGTTTTAAGCCTTTTGAGTATGCCTTTTTTGTCTTTTTTTGTCTCTGCCATATTGATATTTTACAGCTTATTTTTTTAAGGCACTCGTTTGATCCAAACATCTGCCAAAACATATTTCTTACAGCCTGTAATAGGTCTTTCAGCATATGTTTCTGCTATGATATTATCATAATACCTTTGGTTAAGGTATTACGGCTTAAAGGGCATTAAAAATTCCTTTATTCAATAATATTTTTATTGAGGTTATTATATATCATATATTACAAACTTTCAAACATAAAAATACAGCCATTTTGGTAATCATGTATCTGATGTTCTTATTTTTGTGCATTTTTACATAGAAAATAGTTTTTATTTTAACAAATATTACTCTTGAAATCCGCAATAAAAGCACTTATTAAATAATTATTTAACATAGACAGGCTTGTTTTTATTGAATAAAAAATAAAAATATCTGCCGAATCCATTGGATGTAATTCGGCAGATATTTTTGAGTTATAAACATTTAAATCAAATTAAACACCGTTTGTTCACCGATTTTTAAAGTAATACACACATTTTTGTTAATTAACCTTCTCTGTTTGGCTTTCTGTTGTTATAGAAAAACATCGCCGCAGAAGATCCGCATATTATAATATAACCTATTACACTTAAATGATCCGGTATATTGCCGAATATAACAAATCCCCATATAGCCGCAAAAATAAGCTGTGAATAATCATAAATGGAAATTTCCTTTGCCGGTGCATTTGAATATGCTGCCGTTATGCAAAACTGTGCTACAGCCGCACAAACACCTGCCATAATAAGAGAACTTACCTGTAAAACAGCCATCGGATGATAGCAGAAAAGAATGTACGGCGAAACTGCCAAGCATGAGAACCCGGAAAAGAAAAATACTATCTGTGGGCCTTTCGCTCCTCTTTTTCCGCAAAGCCTTACCATTGTGTATGCAATGCCTGCACCTATACCGCCTATAACACCTATCATTGATGCAAAAAACTGTTCAGACAGTCCCACTCCAGGTTTAATAACAAACAATGCACCTATAAAAGCTACTATAACGGCACAAATCTGAAAAAGCGTTACTCTTTCTTTCAATATAAATACAGAACATATAATTACAAAAAACGGCGAAAGTTTACTAAGTATTGTTGCATCTGCCAGCTGAAGGTGGTCAACTGCATAAAAGTTACCAAGTATTCCTATTGTTCCGGCTACAGAACGTATAACAAGCGGAACCATGGCACTTTTATTTGGAAACCACGGAAGTTTTTCTTTTCTAAGAACGATTGTCGCAACCAAAAAAGCTACAAGATTTCTGAAAAAGCTCTTTTCAAATACAGGTACATCGCCCGAAAGACGTACAAAAACCGTCATAAGTGAAAAGAAAAATGCCGACATTACTATAAACATTATTGCTTTGCTCTTGCTTGATGTTTTCTCCACACATATTCCCCCTAAAAAGCCCTATTTTTATTCTGTTTATTATACACCAATAACATTAAAAACTCTACAAAAAATAAAATCAAAGACCGTGACAAGTCACGGTATTTTGAGGTTAATATAAATTCGCCGCCAATAAGCCGTCCCCGAAACGGAAGGCGTCAAACCGCAGGTTTGACGGAATGGTTTTAAGCCTTCTCCCTCGTAGAGAAGGTGCTGAGCCACAGACGAAGCGGATGAGGGGCAAATAAAAAAAGATGTGCCGCCATTTGACGACACATCTTTTTGATTCCGTTATTTTTATTTAATTAGTCAACCTTTGTTACCCAGCCGAATTCATCTTTAACTTTACCGCTCTGGATACCTGTAATTGTATCATAAACAAGGTGTGAAACAGGGCCGATTTCGCCGTTGTTGATTATAACTGTTTTGCCTTCCATCATAAGCTCGCCAACAGGAGAGATAACTGCTGCTGTACCTGTACCAAATACTTCGTTAAGTGTACCGTTGTCTGCTGCTTCAAATACTTCCTGAATAGCAATCTTTCTTTCTGTTACCTTGTAGCCTTTAGCTCTAAGAAGTTCTATTGCACTTCTTCTTGTTATACCAGGAAGGAGGCTTCCGTTAAGTTCAGGTGTAATTACTTCGTTGTTGATTACGAAGAAGATGTTCATTGTACCAACTTCTTCTACATATTTCTTTTCGATACCGTCAAGCCAAAGAACCTGTGTATATCCTCTTTCTTCTGCAATTTCCTGTGCAATAAGGCTTGCTGCATAGTTGCCTGCTGTCTTTGTAAAGCCCATACCGCCTTTAACGGCTCTGCAGTATTCGTCTTCAACATAAATTCTAACAGGGTTGATGCCTTCTTTGTAGTAAGAACCAACAGGTGAAAGAACGATCATAAATTTGTATGTCTTTGAAGGGTGAACGCCGATATGAACGTCTGTAGCTATAATAAACGGTCTGATGTAAAGGCTTGTGCCTTCGCCTGTAGGAATCCAATCCTTATCAATTTCTACAAGTTTCTTGATAGCGTCAACACCGTCTTCTACGTTAAATTTAGGAATAACAAGTCTTTCGTTTGAGTTATTAAGTCTTTCCATGTTCTTTTCTGGTCTGAAAAGTCTGATTTCGCCGTCTTTGCCAAGGTATGCTTTAAGGCCTTCAAATGTAGACTGACCGTAATGAAGAACCATTGAACATGGGCTCATTTCAAGATTGTGGAAAGGTACGATACGTGGGTCATGCCAGCCGATACCTTCTGTATAATCCCACTCAAACATATGGTCTGTATAGTATACGCCAAATGGAAGATTTGAATAGTCCGGTTTCTGTTTTTTGTTCTTTGTTAATTCGATTTTGATATCCATAATTATAACCTCCTGTTATTCACCATTGAATAAACTTAAATTTTTATATATTAAACTGCGTTTTATATTCACAGCCGAATTACTTTATAATCTCTTTTACAATATTTGTAATATTGCTCAGTTCTATTTCCTGTCCTTCGCCTTTTTCCATGCATTTAAGAACAGCCTTGCCTTTTTCTATTTCATCTGCACCGAGTATCATTGAATATGTGGCACCGATTTTGTTGGCATATTTCATCTGGGCCTTAACACTTCTGCCTACTGTATCGGCTTCTGCTTTAACTCCGGCTTTTCTAAGCTCATAAACTATTGACTGAGCCTTTATAAAACCTTCATTTCCCATAGAGCCTATGAAAATATCTCTGTAAGGTTTATATTCAGGCTCACCGTTTTGTGCGGCAAGTGTAAGAAGAAGTCTTTCCATACCGAGACCGAAACCTACGGCTCCTGTTTTAGGGCCGCCGCATTCTTCTATAAGGTTATCGTATCTTCCGCCACCGCATACAGTTGACTGAGCACCGATACTTGTTGTTACAAACTCAAATACCGTTCTTGTATAATAATCAAGACCTCTTACTATCTGAGGATCAACTGTGTACTTAATTCCCATGCTGTCAAGAATACTCTTTAATGTTTCAAAATGTTCCTTACATTCAGGGCCGAGACAATCAAGTATAGAAGGGGCACCGGCTATAATTTTTTTACAGCCTTCTTCCTTGCAGTCAAGAACTCTTAAAGGATTTTTTTCATATCTGGCTTTACATTCCTTGCAAAGACCGTCAATGTTTTCTCCTATGAAATCTTTAAGTGCCTTGTTGTACTTTGCTCTGCACTCAGGGCCGCCAAGACTGTTTATTCTAAGTTCAATATCCTTTACGCCCAAGTTTTCAAGAAGCTCTGCCGCCGCAGAAATAACCTCTGCATCAAGTGCCGGCGAATAAGAACCGAACATCTCGATACCGAACTGGTGGAACTGTCTCTGTCTGCCTGCCTGCGTGTTTTCATACCTGAAAGTAGGAGAGATATAAAAAAGCTTTGTCGGCTGAGCATTATTGAACATACCGTGTTCAATATACGCTCTTGCAACACCGGCTGTGCTTTCAGGCTTTAAAGTAATGCTTCTGCCGGCCTTGTCATCAAATGTATACATTTCCTTCTGAACAATATCAGTTGTATCTCCCACACTTCTTAAAAATAATTCCGTGTGTTCAAAAATCGGTGTACGAATTTCTTCTATACCGAAACTTGAGCATAACGCTCTTATTTCATTTTCGACCTTATGCCACATTGGCATTTCGGCACCGAAAATATCCTTTGTCCCCTTTGGTGAATGGGTCAGCATAATAATCTACCTCCAAAAAATAAACAAAAAAGAGCTTTCGCACAAAGGACGAAAGCTCGCGGTACCACCTTAATTTCCCGAATAAAAATCGGAACTCTTATTTAAGCGTATAACGCCGCTACACGTTTATATCTATATATCAAAAAGATACTTTAATACAAAAGCTCCCAAGCTACCTTCACAGATACATCTCCCAAAAAACCTCTCAGCCTACAGGTCTTTCTCTCTTTTGGCTGTTGTCTGTTACTCCTCTTGTTCACAGCTTATTTCTGATTTTTGAATTGTTTTATATTGTAATTATTCAATTTTGATTTGTCAATAGTATTTTTAAATTTTTTATGCTTCGTATTGAAAATAATACTTTAAAAACAAAACCTTTGGACTCTGTCCCAAACCCTGTGAGCCTTTAAAAAGGCTCAATCTAAACTTTATAAAAACGCAATAAATTGCGTTTTTAGGAAAACCATTCAAAATCTATTACCTATAAGTTGCCTTTAATAACATATTTATAAATTCAAAATACCGTGACTTGTCACGGTATTTTATTAAAAGTTTTACTCGATTTTTTTCATGGTCAGGAATTTGCTTCGCAAACGAGCTTCGCTCGCCGCATTTATCTTTGCGGTTCCTTAATCGCAGGGTGTGGGACAGAGTCCCACGGTATTAATTACCGCTTTACCACTTAACTTCCGAAAACGCCTTTCGCTTTCTTTCTATCATTTCGTCAAAGCGGGAAGTATAGTCCTCAACGCTCTTTACATTAAACACACGTGTAAGCATATTCTTGTCACTGTCGAAAAGCTTTGTGGCTCCGCCTGCACCTGTGGCAACAATAGTCTGTTTTTCCTCCATTATTTCCACATTGTAAATGCTTTCCATACCTTTTTTGCAGTAGCCTACGTTTTCAAAATTGCCTACCATCGCCTTTTGTCTATACATATAGTATGGACTAAGACCCATTTTCTGTGCATATTCGGCAGACAAGGCAATCATTTTTTCCATTTCGTCTGCCGCAGCAAGGTCGTAAGCATATATATTTTCTTTCAGTCTTGAGGCTCTCTTTACTGCAAGGGTATGTACCGTTACACTTTCCGGCGAGAGTTTCTCAACTTCCTTCATTGTATTTTCCACATCTGCCAATGTTTCTTCGGGAAGTCCCAAAATCAAGTCCATATTTATGTTTCCAAAACCGTTTTCCCTTGCCATATAAAAGGCTTTTCTTATATCCTCAACACTGTGCCTTCTGCCTATAAGGTCAAGGGTTTTCCGGTTCATGGTCTGGGGATTAACTGAAATTCGGCTTACATTTGCCTCTGCCATTGCCTTTAACTTGCCATAGGTTATGGTATCGGGTCTGCCGGCTTCAACGGTAAATTCGTCCGTTTGGCTTATATCGAATTTTTCTGATACAATCTCCATAAGCCGTTTAAACTGTTCGTCACTCAAAGACGTTGGTGTGCCTCCGCCGATATACACAGACCTTAAATTTCTTCCTTTTATGCTTTCTTTTACAAAGTCAAGCTCCCTTGCAAGATACTCAATATATTCGTCTGCCTTTTTTGCATATCTGTCTATGGGATATGACGTAAAGGAGCAGTAAAGACACCTTGTGGGACAGAACGGAATACCGATATATACACTTAAATCCTTGTCTGTGTTTGAAGCAAGAATTTCTCTTTCCGCCTTTGATACATTAAGTGCAAGGAGTGCCTTTTTATCGGACACATAAAATCTTTTTTTGAAATATTCAAGTATATCTTTGTCGCTCATGCCCTCTGCCGAAAGCTCACTTGCTGTCTTTGCCGGACGTACACCGGTAATCATTCCCCATTTAGGCATATATCCCGTAAACTCATTAAATACCTTAAAAACCGTTTCTTTTAATATATGCTTAATTTCTTTCCTATCGGCATTTTCGCTATATTCAATAACGCTTTCCGATATAAGTTTGTTGTCTATATAAAGGTATGCCTCTGCTGTTTTGTCTGTAAGCACACTTAAAACAGCCATTCCTTCTTCGGCAATATTTTCGGCAGGATAATAATGTCTGTTGGGGAAAAATATTTGTATGGCAGTCTGAATATCATTTTCAAACTCATGCCCTTTTAAAATAAAATTAATCATAATATCAGCCTTTTACAAAAGGATTGAACTGCTTTTCAAACCCTATTCTGCTTGCTCCGCCATGTCCCGGAAAAACCTGCACATCGTCCGGAAGAACATACAGCTTTTCCTTTATTGCCGAAAGAAGTCTCTGTGTATTTTCGCTTGAAGGGAATCCCATGCCGTCTTTCATTGGCGGATTTGGGAAATCAGTACGTCCTACAGAGCCGTAAAAAAGCGTATCTCCGGAGAACAAAACTTTGTGTTCCGCATCATAATAGCATACTCCGCCCTGTGTATGACCAGGTGTGTGTATAACCTTTAAAGTGCAGTTATTAAATTTAAATTCATCACCATCGTTAAATTCTTTATCTACGGTAATTTTTCCTTCACCGCCGAGCATTGAAGAAAAGCTTATTGCTTCGTCATCAAGTACAGGCACTTCCCATTTATGTGCACATATAGGAATGTTGTATCTTTTCTTAACGGCATTTGCCGCACCTGTGTGGTCGCTGTGACCGTGTGTAAGCAAAATTGCCTTAACATCAACATTATTATCATCTATAATCTTTTCTATTGCTTCGGCGTCATTTCCCGGATCGACAACTACGCCTTCTTTTGTGTTTTCGTCAAAATATATATATACATTCTGATCCATGTTTCTTACAACGTGTTTAAGAAGTTTCATATAAAAAGCCTCCTTAGAAATTTTTTGCACTGTCAAGAAGAAGTGTTATAGGGCCGTCATTTAAAAGTTCAACCTTCATGTCAGCCTGAAAAATACCGAACTCAACTTTATCTATGTCAAGCTGTGACGCCTTTATTTTAAGCTCCTCAAAAAGGAAATTTGCCTTTTCCGGCACAGCTGCCGCCGTATATCCCGGTCTTCTTCCGTGACGTGCATCACCGTAAAGAGTAAAGTTAGGTACGAATAAAACTCCACCCTTTACATCTTTAACCGATAAATTCATTTTGTCATTTTCATCATCGAATATTCTTAAATTAACAGTTTTATCTATTATATAATCTATGTCTTTTTCTGTATCATCAGGAGCAAAACCCACAAGCACCATTACGCCCTTGCCTATTTCGCCCACTATTTTTCCGTTTACATTTACGCTTGCGTACCCGCAGCGCTGAACAACCGCTCTCATTGAAATTTTCCTCCGTCAGCTTGTTACTCTCTGTATTTCGTCTACACCAGGAATGTTGTTAAACTTCATGCAGAGCTTTTCAAGCTGTTCCTTACCTGTAATATCTACGGAAATATCAAGTATTGCCGTTCCGTCCTTAACACTTCTGGCACTGAGGGTTTTTACCCTCATTCCTTCGTCTGTAAGCACCCTTGACACATCAAGAACAAGACCGACTCTGTCATCACATATAAGACGCAGTTCTGCCGTATAAGACATATTGTTTCCGGTTTCGCTGCTTTCGTCCCATTCAGCCTCTATCAGTCTGTGACGTTCTATTTCATCAAGGTTTATTATGTTCACACAGTCGGTACGGTGTATTGATACACCTCTGCCTCTTGTTACAAACCCTACGATTTCATCACCTGGAACAGGGTTACAGCAGTGCGAAAATCTTACCGATACATCGCCTATGCCTTTTACTATAACTCCGCTGCCTTTTTTCTTTTTGCCTGCCGCAGCCTTCTGCTGGGAAACTGCCTGCATATTTTTTATTATATCGTCAACGGACTGGTTCTTCTTCTCGTTCTTTTTATCTTCTTCTATAAGTCGGTTTACTACCTGACCTTCTTTTATTGCACCGAAACCAACCGATGAACAAAGTGTGTTAAAATCCCTTGCGGCAAATCTTCTGCATACTATTTCAACCCATTCCGGTTTTAAAAGGTCATTTAAGTTATAGCCCTTTTTCTTTGCATCTGCCGATATAAGTTCACGGCCCTTAACTATGTTTTCTTCCTTTAATTCCTTTTTGAACCACTGGTTTATTTTTGTTCTTGCCTGTGAACTTTTTACAAAATTGAGCCAGTCGTTGCTTGGGCCTTTTGAGTTCTGGCTTGTAAGTATCTCTACTCTGTCGCCGTTTTTAAGCTGATAATCAAATGTAACTATCTTTCCGTTTACCCTTGCACCTACCATTTTGTTACCTATGGCGGAATGAATCATGTATGCAAAGTCAACAGGCGTAGAGCCTGCCGGAAGGTTTATTACATCGCCTCTCGGCGAAAAAACATAAATACGGTCATTGTATATATTAAGCTCGGTTTTTACAGTGTCCATAAACTCCTTGTTGTCGTTCATGTTCTGCTGCCACTCAAGTATCTGTCTGAGCCAAGCAAGTTTCTTTTCCTCCTGCTGGGTTGTAAGGCCGTGGTCACCTTCTTTATATTTCCAGTGTGCGGCAATACCGTATTCAGATGTACGGTGCATTTCAAATGTACGTATCTGTATTTCAAAAGGCTCTCCGTTAGGGCCTATAAGGGTATTGTGCAGTGACTGATACATATTAGGCTTAGGCATGGCTATATAGTCCTTAAACCTTCCCGGCATAGGCTTATACATATCGTGTACTATACCCAAAACCGCATAACAGTCGCCTACGGTTTCCACTATTGCACGTACCGCAAAAAGATCATATATCTGGTCAAATGTCTTATGCTGGTTTCGCATTTTCTTAAAAATGCTGAACATATGCTTGTTTCTGCCGTAAACCTTTCCCTCGATGTTATTTTCCTTCATCTTTGCGGTAATATCTTTTACGATAGTATTTACATATGTGAGACATTCTTCTTTTTTCATTTCTATTTTTTCTCTCAAATCCTCATATTCGTTAGGATAGAGATATTTGAAGCACAAGTCCTCAAGCTCTGTTTTTATTTTGGCTATACCGAGTCTGTCTGCCAAAGGAGCGTAAATATCCAGTGTTTCCTTTGCTTTTTCGTGCTGCTTTGCCTCGGTCATATAGTTAAGAGTACGCATATTGTGCAGTCTGTCTGCAAGTTTTATAATAAGCACCCTTATGTCCTTAGCCATAGCCATGAACATTTTTCTGAAATTTTCCGCCTGTATTTCTTCCTTAGATACGGAAACGGAATAAGACAGCCTTCCCAGTTTGGTAACGCCGTCAACCAATGTTGCTACTTCTTCGCCGAAATATCTTTCTATATCGGCATATGTGTAAGGAGTATCTTCTATTGTATCGTGGATCAATCCCGCTATAATTGTCTCCATATCCATTTCAAGTTCAGCCAGAATATATGCTACTTTAAGAGGGTGGATTATATACGGTTCTCCTGATTTTCTTTTCTGCTCTTTATGTGCGCCTGCGGCAAAATTAAATGCATTTTCAAGTTTTCTGAAATCCCTTGTAGGATGATACAGCAATATTCTGTCGGTAAGTTCCTTATATAATTCATTTTCAATAGACATAACCCCAATCCCCCTTTCTTTTTGCTTTTAATGCCAATTTGTGAGATAATAAAACAAAATACTTATAAAAAAATATTTAACCCATTTCAGCCATATTTTTACTCTTAAACCGAAAGAGGGGTATAAAAAATATTATAATTTAGACAGAAAACAATTTCAATATAAATATTGATTTTATGCTTGTAAAACCGTGGGCTCTGCCCACAGCTGCAACCCTTTAAAAAGCGTGGACGTAAATTTCAACATAAAACGCAATGAAATTGCGTTTTAATAAAGTTTAGGTCAAGCCTTTTTAAAGGCTTGCAGAGTTTGAGACGGAGTCTCAAGGTCTTTACCGAAAGGAGTCCCTATGAAACACCAGAAACTTTTAAGCTACGTCAGACGAGCCGTAGATGATTATAAAATGATTGAAGAAAACGATAAAATAGCCATCGGTCTTTCCGGCGGAAAGGACAGCATCTCCCTTCTTCTTGCTTTAAGCGATTTACGAAAATTTTATCCCAAAAAGTTCGATATATGCGCCATAACCGTTTCTCTCGGTTTCGATGGCAGTGATTTTACGCCTATGGAAGATCTTTGCAAAAAAATAAATGTTGATTACCATGTTATAGATACCCAAATAGGCGAAATTATATTTGACGCAAGAAAAGAATCCAATCCATGTTCACTTTGTGCCAAAATGCGTAAGGGTGCTTTAAACAACAAAGCAGATGAACTTGGCTGCAACAAAATTGCCCTCGGACATAACCGTGACGATATTATAGAAACATTTATGATGTCTCTTATATTTGAGGCAAGAATAAGCACTTTCCAGCCCGTATCCTTTCTCGAAAAGAAAAAGCTTTTTTCAATCCGTCCGCTTATGTATGTTCCGGAAAGTGATATAAAAGGATACATAAGAAAAAACAATCTTCCGATAATAAAAAATCCATGTCCTGCCAACGGAAACACTAAGCGTCAGGAAATGAAGGATCTTATTAATGATTTATGCCGAAAATACGATAACGCAGACACAAAAATATTCAATGCCATCTCCCGTTCAAAAATAGACGGCTGGAGCAAGGAGTGATAACTTATGCCTAAACAAAGCTACTATGAGGAACAGAACAAAGCCGAACTTTTTCGCCTTCGTGAGCTTTTGGAAACCATTCCGCCTTTTACGGCTGAGTTTTTTATAAGCCTCGGTCAGCGTAATACTTCTGTAAAAACAAGAATAAACTATGCCTATGACCTGCGTCTGTTTTTTAACTATATACTGGATAACCACCCTGTTTTGTGTACCAAAACAATGAAAACCCTTGCCGTAACCGATTTGGACTTAATCGAAACAATGGATATTGATTTGTTTTTGGAGCATATAACCCTGTATCAAAAAGAACGCCCCGACAGCAAATATTCATATATAAACGTACAAAACGGTGAAAAAGGCAGAGCAAGAAAGCTTGCCGCCATAAGAAGTATGTATAAATATTTTGTCCGTATACAGAAAATAAAAACTAATCCGCCGTCCCTTATAGATACACCTAAAATACATGATAAGGAAATTATCCGTCTTGAGCCAAACGAAACGGCAGACCTTCTTGACGAAATAGAAACGGGAAACGACCTTACGGAAAGGCAAAAACTGTTTCACGAGAAAACTAAGCTCCGTGACCTTGCCATAGTAACACTTATGGTAGGCACAGGCATGCGTGTATCCGAATGTGTGGGAATAGATATAACAGACATAAATTTTAACCTAAACGGCGTTAAAGTAACCAGAAAAGGCGGAAACGAAACTATCCTTTACTTTGGCGAAGAAGTCCGTGAGGCTCTTTTAAATTATATTGAGGAACGAAAAAAAATCGAACCTAAGCAAGGCAGTGAAACGGCTCTTTTTCTTTCAACACAGAAAAGCCGAATTACCACAAGAGCCGTACAAAATCTTGTTAAAAAATATTCCTCCGTAAGTGTTCAGCTTAAAAAAATAACACCACATAAATTAAGAAGTACCTACGGCACAACACTTTATAACGAAACCGGCGATATTTATCTTGTAGCCGATGTTTTAGGTCATGCCGATGTAAACACAACCAAAAAACACTATGCCCGTATGGAGGACAGCAACCGACGAAAGGCGGCAAAATTTATAAAATTAAGGAGAGAATAACAATGGATATTGATTTCAAAAAAATAGAAAATATATTCAGGCAGCGTACACTTTCTTCTTCCGGCGGACTTATGCCTGCGGCAGTGCTTGTCCCACTTTATGAGGAAAACGGCGAAATTAAAGTTCTCATTACCCAACGTGCCTTAGACTTGGATCATCAGCCGGGAGATTTTTGTTTCCCAGGCGGACGTGCGGAAAATAACGAGTCTCCCGAAGAAACGGCAGTACGTGAAACCTTTGAGGAAACAGGAATACAAGAAAAAGATATTGATATAATGGGGCGTCTTGACTTTATTGTTTCGCCCTTCGGCATATACATAATTCCCATAGCTGCCAAAATAAATCTTTCTGCCGTAAAAAACATGACTTTAAGCCATGACGAGGTAGAAAAGGCAGTATCCGTTCCGTTAAGGTTTTTTATGGAAACCGTACCGGAAAAATATACAATCAACATGAAGCACGAATTTCCGTCCGATTTTCCTTTTGACAAAATATTCGGCGGAAAGAACTATCAGTGGTCCAAGCCTAAAATGATTGAATATTTCTACGAATACAACGGTGATGTTATCTGGGGACTTACGGCACGAATGATTAAAAATCTCTGCGAGATAATAAAGATAAAAGACCTTGGGGCGTTGCCCCAAACCCCACAATCCTTTAAAAAGGATTGACCTAAACTTTAAAAAAGTCCATGACAAACGTCATGGACTTTTATTATAAATATAAAATTATCGTTGGTTTTAAGCCCTTATATTTTACTTCTTATTATTCTTATTGAAAACAATCATAATCAAAGATGTTAAAATAAAAATTATAATAAGTACAACGGCAAGTATCTTTGTAAAAGTCGGTACTCCGCCGCCCTGTGATGCCATACATACACTCGGTACAAAAAGGCACATTATAAGCGACATTAAAACAGCTAATCTTTTGTTCATTTTCTTCTCCCTTAAACCCCTTATATTTATTAACAATTATAAAAACTCAAATATGTATTTTTAAAACTTAAAGACTGTCTACAAGTTTTTTAACATAGCTTTCCAAAGCATCTTTCTTTTCTGCCGCATCGGAAAGGCTTGTTCCCTTAATTCCGTAATAAATCTTTATCTTAGGCTCTGTGCCGGAAGGTCTTACACATACCCAGTCACCGTTTTCCAATGTATAGTGAAGTACGTTTGAGGAAGGCAGCTTATTTTCTTCTTTCTCACCTGTAAGCATATTTGTAAATTCTGTCTTTGTATAATCCCTAAGCCATTTTACATTTGTTCCGTTAAACTCCTTAGGCGGATTATTTCTTAAAGTATCCATGATATACTTTATCTTTTCAACGCCCTCTATGCCTTTAAGTGTAATAGAAGTTATGCCTTCTTTATAGAATCCGTATTCTTTGTAAAGCTCAATAAGTCCGTCATAAAGTGTCTTGCCCTGATTTTTGTAAAATGCCGTAAGCTCCGCAATAAGCATTGAGGCAACAACTGCGTCCTTATCTCTTGCATATGTACCGGAAAGGCAGCCGTAGCTTTCTTCAAAACCGAACACAAAAGAATAGTCTCCGCTTTCTTCAAACTGTTTTATTTTTTCACCGATATATTTAAAGCCTGTAAGTACATCAAAAAGCTTAACATTGTATTTTTCCGCTATAGGTCTTATCATCTCCGTTGTAACTATTGTTTTTACAACAGCACCGTTTGCAGGAAGCATACCCTTTTCTTTTTTCTGGGAAAGGACATAGTTTGTAAGAAGTGCTCCTGTCATATTGCCTGTAAGCACCTCGTATTTTCCTTCCGAATCCTTAACAACAACACCTACTCTGTCACAGTCCGGGTCTGTACCTATTATTACATCTGCGTCAACATTCTTTGCCAGCTCAACAGCAAGTGCAAATGCCTTAGGGTCCTCCGGATTAGGATAGCCTACTGTAGAGAAGTTTCCGTCCGGAAGCTCCTGCTCCGGCACAACATATACGTTCTTAAAACCAATTTCTTTAAGCACACGCCTTACAGGAAGATTGCCTGTTCCATGAAGCGGCGTATAAACTATTTTAAGGCTGTCTGCCGTTTTTGCTACTATATCGGGATTAATTGACTGTGCTTTTACATTCTTTATAAACTCATTGTCAACATCGGCACCTATGGAAACATAAAGACCTTCTTCTACAGCCTTATCATAATCCATAGTCTTTACACAAGCATAGCTTTCAATGGCATTTACCTTCTTTATTATTTCTCCATCTCTTGGGAAAGGCACCTGTCCGCCGTCCTGCCAGTAAACCTTATATCCGTTGTATTCCGGCGGATTATGGCTTGCGGTAATAACAACACCTGCCGTACAGCCAAGATACCTTACACTAAAAGAAAGCTCAGGTGTAGGTCTCAAGGATTCAAAAACATATGCCTTTATTCCGTTTGCCGCAAGTATAAGACCTGTTCTTTTCGCAAACTCCGGTGACATATTTCTTGAATCATATGCAACGGCAACACCCATTTTTCCGCCGTTTGGATTATTTTCAAGAATATAGTCGGCAAGACCCTGTGTTGCCTTTCCTACTGTGTATATATTCATTCTGTTTGTACCGGCACCCATTATTCCTCTAAGACCGCCTGTACCGAACTCCAAATCTTTATAAAATCTTTCCTTTATTTCTTTGTCATCATCTGCTATTGATCTAAGCTCTGCCTTTGTTGTCTCATCAAAGCATGGGTCATTAAGCCAGCTTTCATATTTTTCTCTGTAGCCCATTTGCTCATTGCCTCCCTTATTTTTATCAATTATTTTTAAATAATTAAAAATCAATCTTTATTGTTTCGTCAGGTCCGTCAATGTCAGCTGTTTCTTCACGTACATTTCCGGCACTGTCTTTTGCCTTTATTGTATGCTGACCGTATTCAAGATTAACCATAACCGGAGAAACACCAACATACTCATCGTCAACATATACCTTTGCCCAGCCGGGATTTGTATAAACAGTAATATTTCCCTTAGGTGCTGCCTGTTGCGTTTTTTCCTGTACCTGTGCTGTATTTGCCGAATGTCCATTTGGCGTATCGCCGCTTAATATTGACCCTTTTTCAAGGTTTATATCCATTTCAATATTTCCCGACGTACAGTCTGCTTTAGATGAATAATCCGTATAACCGTCTGCTGTTACGGTAATATCATATATACCCTTATTTACATAAACCTCAGTTGTATTTTTAGGATATTCGGCTCCGTTTATATAGACATTATAGTTGTCTGCATTTACATTAAGAACAATCCTTGCCCTGTTTGCCGAGGAAGAAATATCTATTTCGGATTTTTCTTTTTCTGCCACATCAAGTTCTGCCATATAGTCATCTATATTTGAACCGGTTACAACAACTGTATGTCTGCCACAGGAAACAGGTATTTCATATATATTTAAGCTTAAAGGCTCTCCGAAATCCACTGTCACGGATATATTTTCAACTTTTTCGGCATTTTTAAGCACAATATATCCGTGATACTTCTCCACTCTTGCACTAAGCACATGGTTTTTAACTCCGTAAAGAGTTACTGTATCGCTTATTTCAATGTCTCCGGGATAAATCTCGTTTCCGCTGTATGTAAAGAATGTGCCGTTATCATAATCAAACAAGGTATCATCTATTTCTGCGGTCATTTTTTCAACATCAATTTTCATTCCCGTTACGGAATTATATCTCCATGCATCTTGCGGAAAACGAATTTCTTCTGCTTTATTGTCATCTGTAAATTTAATCGTTACCAGATCACCTTCCGAAATATCCGAAAGTGAAATTCTTCCGCCGTTTGCACCTGTTATTATTGTGCTGTTTGATACCTCTGCCTTAACCGTCTTATCCGAAACTGTATCGAAAACAGAAATACCCTTTCCCGTTTTCCCCACAACAACACCAAGGTCTACGTTGTTGTCCTCTGCCGTATCGGCTGTTTGACCTGATGATGAACTATCCATTATTATATCGGAATGTCTGTTGCCGGTATCCTTTCCTATGGATATAATCTGAGAAACGACATAACACCCGCCTGCTATAAAAACAGTACACAAAACTATTATTATAACGGCGATTATTTTATTGAAACCAAAAACTTTTTCGTCACACTCGTCATCGATATTTTCAAAATCAAAATCTTGATTTTCTGTGCGTTTTTTCTCTATTTTCTTTATTTCTTTGTTTATTGTGTCAAGACGCCGTGTCTCACTGAAATTTCCATTATCTTTTTCAAAATTATATTTTCCCATGGCATACCGCCTTTGTATATTTTTATTTTCAATAAACCAGCATATCCTTCTATATAATATATTTTATTATTTAAGCCTAAAAATAGCAAGCATAATTATATGGCATAACATATCATTAAAATATCTCAAACCCTATGAACTTTTAATAAAATACCGTGACAAGTCACAGTATTTTGAGGGTGTCGACAAAGTCGACACCTAAGTCGAAATCAGGATTTCGACTTGTTCAAACAAAGGAATAAACAGACAGGTTCCATCGGCTTAAAAGCCTTGAAACCTGCTGTTTTCCTCGTCGGAAATGAATTCCGACTGCGGATTCCATTCGGGAAACCCATTCGTTTCCCGAACCCTTCCGCTTTATAAAATAACTTTGTCTACAGTCTGAAAATACCGTGACAAGTCACGGTATTTTGTGATTAAATATAAAATTGTCGCTAATAAGCCGTTCCCGAAATGGAAGGTGGCAAGCGTAGCTTGACGAAAAGGGTATTTTTAATAAAATCAACTCTCACCCAGAAGTATTTTTTCTTCGTTTACCGATGCCTCTATGCACCTTTGAAATCTTTCCACAGCAGGAGTAAGACAGTAGTTTCTCTTTTTATTGTAATATTCATTGCATAAATTCATAAATTTCCAAGGGAATGTTATTACAGCCATTACAACATCTTCTTCCTGTTTTGTAAAGGCAGTATTATTTGAGTATATGAATAAAATCTTTTTTGTATATTCGCCGTCAAAACATGGTTTTTTCATCATTCTTCTCAAGAAAAACGCAATATCCCAACAAGGTATTTCGTAGGCTGCCTTAGGCATACTTTCTATGAAAATATTATTGTTTTTGTCAACCATATAATTTCCGCTTTTATACGAGTTATGGCAAAATGTTTTTTTTTCGGCAGAGTCAGAAACAATTTTTTCATAGCCGGAATTTTTAAGTTTTTCAATAGCCTCAACACTTCTGTTTATAAAGTAATCATAATTATTTTTTATAATCATGTCCATTATGTCATAATCGCCTCTGCGGACTATATCCTTACGTATATGCCTCAGATATGCCGTTCTTTTGTTAAACAGCTCCTCTAATCTGCCAATAGTGCTTCTGCCTCCATCAAACTCCAGACCATACGCCGCATTGTGCATATTGGCAAGAGTCTCTACCGCAGAGAAAATAACTTTTTTATCATCGGTATCCGGCATACTTAGCTCGCAGTAAGGCTCGGCAGTATATGTTTGATCAAGGTATGTAAAGCAGTATTCATCTTCGACGGTCTTTATAAAACAGTTTATTTTATCAAATCCGTTTTGTGTAATTTTTTCTCTGCACGCACCTTCGAATGATACCATAAGGCTGTCTGCAGGACGTTTTTTTAGTGCTATAACACCTTTGTCCGTGTTGCATACAAGACAGGTTCTTGTCCTCTTTGCCGAATAAAGCTTTAAGCCATACCCGTTAAAAAGAATTTTTTCAAATATTTCGTCCATATCAAATCCCCCATATCAGGCAGCTGCCTGTTATACAGTTTATGATACTGACACAATAAATATTCTAAAAAACATTTTGGCTCTGTCCCTTATATGGTGATTTTTTTTAATACTAAATAAAGCTTAACCCCAACTGACTTTGTTACGCCATTTGGGGTTAAGCTAAAATTTAATATTCCACACCTATGTGAAACATAAAGGCATTTTATTATTTTTCAAATTTCCTTTAGTGCCTGTTCAAGCTTATTTATAAATTTTTCAGCCAACGGGTTTATATTAAAATCCTTCAGCTTTATCCATACAAGCCGCATATAATCAAGGTTATCACCTATCGGTATAGATGTTATATTATCCGGAGCATATCCTGCCGGCAATATTCCGCTGCCGGTTGTAAAAGCGTCCGTATGACCTATTATGTTATATACAGTGGCCCTGTCGTTTACATATATTATTTTCTTAAAATCAAGAGAACCGCAAAATACCGCTTCTTCCGAATAGTTTGACGTAGTATTATCCTTTTTTGAAAAAACAATATACGGATAATCCGTCAACTCACTTAAATTAATATGTTCTTTCCCTGCCAGAACATGATCTTTATTTATAAACACATGAGGACGTATTCTCGCTATTTCATTATATTCCAGATCATTGGCACTTAAAATACGGTTCATAAATTTTTCACTCATATCAGACAGAAACAATATGCCTATGTCGCTTTTACGCTGCGAAACATTTTCTATTACTTTATCCATATCTGTTTCTTTAAATGTAAATTCAAAATTCTCAAAAGTATTTTCTCTTAGCATATTTACAAAAGCGTCAGCACAGAAAGGGTATCTTTGCGATGAAATTTTAAGTATTGAACAACTGTTTTCGTCCCTGTCCCTGTAAAATTTTTCAACCTTCTTCTGCTGTTCTATTATAGGCCTTATCTGTGTAATAAATTCCCGTCCGTCATCTGTAAGAATTATTCCTCTGTTGCTTCTTATGAATATTTTTATGCCGAGTTCATCCTCAAGTTCACGGATAGAATTTGAAAGACTGGACTGGGATACAAACAAATTTTGTGCTGCTTTATTTATAGAACCGCAGTTATATATTTCCGTAACATAGTTAAGCTGTAAAAATGTCATATCCTTCCTCCGAAATAAATTAATTTTTATTATATTGTATCATATATACTTATGTTTTTGCATAAAGATTTAATTTTCGTAAATTTATATAAAAACTTTTTAATGTTAAAACTCAATTTTGCTTTAAAAAATTTATTGCCTTTAAATTATTAATGTTTTATTAAACTTTCATTTTTAAGGGCCTTTTGTGTTGTTTTTACGGTTTTATTGTTCTATAATTGCTTTAAACAAAATCCACTAAGGAGGGATTTATAATGAAAAGAAAAATTTTAGCGTTAACATTGGTTCTTGCACTTGCATCAAGTGCCACACCTGCATTTGCAGATGACATAAAAGTCAAATTAAATTCAGATACAGTCACATTCTCCGACCAGCAGCCGGTTATAAAAAATGACCGTACATTAATACCTTTAAGAGGTGTTCTTGAAGGCATGGGCATAACAGTTGATTATGATGATGCTTCAAAAACCGTTTATATGTATGATAATGATACAACTGCTCAGCTTACTATAGGAAAGCTTTCACTTTTTGTAAACGGTGTTGAAGAACCTCTTGACACTGCACCGGAAATAATGAATAACCGTACAATGCTCCCTATCCGTGCTGTAGCGGAAGCTTTCGGTGCAAAGGTAGGCTGGAACGAAGAAACAAAAACCGTAGAAATCACCGTTCCGGAAAAAACAGTTTACAAAACAACTGTCGAAAAAGGCAATGCAGCATTAGAAGCCTCCGATGAAAACTATTACAGCAACGCAACGGAAATCTGGTCGGTTAAAGGCGAGGACGGAACCGAACTTATTGACGTAAATATTACATATCCTCAGCTTAACGGCAAAACAGCTATGGACGGCAGTATAAACGCATATATTGCCAAAAGTGCCCAGACAATGGCAGAAAGCTTTATAGACAAAGATTCCCAGTCAGCAGCCGCAGAAAAAGCCGAGCTTAAAGATGATTACAGAATGCATTCTATTTATATTTCATTTGAGGATCTTTACCACAATGACGATATACTTTCATACCTTGCCACAAGCAGTATTTATTTAGGCGGAGCACACCCTTCAACCTATGGCTACGGTATGACATTCGACCTTAAAACAGGCAAAGAGGTTTCCGTAAGCGATGTTGCCGGAGACAATTCATCTACAGCTATTTCGGATACGGACAGAGCCGTAAACTATATCAAAGAACAGATAAAGGCTAATCCTTCGGAATATACGGATAATGCCGCAGACTATGTTTTTGCTGATGATACCGGTTGTTACGGATGTTATTTCGGTGAAAACAAACTCATTATATTTGCCGCCGCAAGCACAATCAAGCCTTATGCCGAAGGCATGGTTAAGTTTGAAGCACCTCTTAACTGAAAATCTTAAAACCGTGGGCGTTGCCCACACCCACAATTTTTTAAAAAAAATTGAGTAAAACTTTTAGTAAAATACCGTGACAAAGTCACGGTATTTTTGGTTTAAATATAAAATTTAAGTTAATTTGTTTTAACCCTTCCGTCAAGCTACCCTTGACACCTTCCCTTTCAGGGACAGCTTTCGAGTTGGGAAGGCTACCCTGAAAGTGGAGCTGTCACGAAGTGACTGAGGGGTTTGCCTTCTCCTGGGAGAAGGTGTCACGCAGTGACGGATGAGGGCTGTTTTTGAACTTAAATTATATTTTTTTCCATAATCTATTTTATCGTTTTCCCTCATCCAGCTCGCTACACTCGCCACCTTCCCTTTCAGGGACGGCTTTTGAGTTGGGAAGGCTACCCTGAAAGGGGAGCTGTCACGAAGTGACTGAGGGGTTTGCCTTCTTCTGGGAGAAGGTGTCACGCAGTGACGGATGAGGGCTGTTTTTGAACTTAAATTATATTTTTCCCATAATCTATTTTATCGTTTTCCCTCATCCGGCTCGCTATGCTCGCCACCTTTCCTTTCAAGGACGGCTTTCGAGTTGGGAAGGCTACCCTAAAAGTGGAGCTGTCACGAAGTGACTGAGGGGTTTGCCTTCTTCTGGGAGAAGGTGTAATGCAGTGACGGATGAGGGCTGTTTTTGAACTTAAATTATATTTTTTCCATAATCTATTTTATCGTTTTCCCTCATCCGGCTCGCTACGCTCGCCACCTTCACCCAAGGGAAGGCTTTTAAATCAGTACAAACGGATTTACGAAAAATGCAATGTAATTGCATTTTGATAAAAGTTTTACTCGATTTTTTTCAAAAAATCGCAGGTGTGGACAAAGTCCACGGTTTTTGTTTTTCTCTTGTAAATAAATAACCGCTGATTTATAATTATTCCAATCGAAAAAATAATATTTAAGGAGGATTTTTGTATGGAAAACAAAAATTGTTTCAGTTTATATAATGAAACCGACAGAAAAAACATGGAAACTACAAGCTCTCTTTACATAGACTTTTTAAGCAAATGCAAAACTGAGCGTGAGTGTGTAAAAGAAATTATCCGTCAGGCAGAAGATGCCGGATACATAAATATCGAAACAGCCATAAAAGATAATAAAAAACTTTCTTACGGTGATAAAGTATACAGCGTATGCATGAAAAAAGCCGTTGCCCTTTTCAGAATAGGCAAAACACCTCTTGAGCAGGGAATGAATATACTCGGAGCCCATATTGACTCACCGAGACTTGATATTAAACAAAATCCACTTTTTGAGGACGGAGAACTTGCTTTTCTTGACACCCATTATTACGGCGGAATAAAGAAATACCAGTGGGTAACACTTCCTCTTGCACTCCATGGCACTGTAGTAAAAAAAGACGGCACTGTTATTGATATTAACATAGGCGAAGCCGACACAGACCCTGTTTTCTGCGTTACAGACCTTCTTCCGCACCTTGCACAGGAGCAGATGGAAAAGAAAGGTGCAAGAGTTGTTGAAGGTGAGGATTTAAATATATTAATAGGAAATTCTCCTGTTGAAGGAACCGAAAAGGAAGCTGTAAAAGCAAATGTAATAAAGCTCCTTAAAGACAAGTACAACATTGACGAAGAAGATTTTATATCCGCCGAAATAGAAGCCGTTCCTGCCGGAAAAGCAAGAGAAGCCGGTCTTGACAGAAGCATGATTATATCCTACGGTCAGGACGACAGGGTGTGTGCCTATACATCACTTAAAGCTATGCTTGAAACAGAAGAAAGCGAAAAAACAGCCTGCTGCCTTCTTGTAGACAAGGAAGAAATCGGCAGTGTAGGTGCAACAGGTATGCAGTCCAGATTTTTTGAAAACACAGTTGCCGAGCTTATGGCACTTACAGGCGAGTACGGCGAACTTGGTTTAAGACGTGCTTTAAGAAACAGCAGAATGTTGTCATCTGATGTAAGCTCTGCCTATGACCCTGCCTATGCGTCTGCTTTTGAAAAGAAGAATGTCGCTTTCCTTTCCCATGGTATTGTATTCAACAAATTTACGGGAGCAAGAGGAAAATCAGGTTCAAACGACGCTAATGCCGAATATATTGCCGATTTAAGGAATATACTCGACAACAATGACGTTCATTTCCAGACAGCGGAGCTTGGACGAGTTGACCTTGGCGGCGGCGGAACAATAGCCTATATACTTGCTCTTTACGGCATGGAGGTTATCGACAGCGGTGTTGCCGTACTCAGTATGCATGCTCCTTGGGAGGTAACAAGCAAGGCAGACATTTACGAAGCCGAAAAATGCTACAAAGCATTTATCAAAAACGCATAACCGCAAGACCTTGGGGCGTTGCCCCAATGCCCTATGAACTTTCTTGGTCAGGAAATTTCCTTCGGAAATCGACTTCGTCGCCGCATCTATCTTTGCGGTTCCTTAAAGTTCAATCAAGACTTTCATCAAAACGCAATTTCATTGCTTTTTTCGTAAATCCATTTGCACTGCTTTTTACCGTCCCTGAAATGGAAGGTGTCACGCAGTGACGGAAGGGTTAACCCTTCTCCCTTGGGAGAAGGTGTTGAGTGCAGCGAAACGGATGAGGGGTTATTTCTGATTAATTTTACATTGTTTTCCCCTTATTTGTCACTTACGTGACCTTTTCTGTCAATGGAAAAATTTTAAATCATTAATCTATTTTTTTCCGAAAATCCCATGACATAAGTCATGGGATTTGATAAAAGTTTTACTCGATTTTTTCATGGTCAGGAATTTTCGCTTTGCGAAAACGAGCTACGCTCGCCGCATTTATCTTTGCGGTTCCTTAATCGCAGGGTGTGGGACAGAGTCCCACGGTTTTAGAATAAGATAAATTTTGGAGGAGAATTTGTGGATAAAATCAAACTGCCGCCCGATGCGGCTTTCATAATAGACCGACTGCGTGAAAACGGTTTCGAGGGACATATTGTAGGCGGCTGTGTACGTGATGCCATAATGGGCATACCGCCACACGATTATGATATAACTACCTCAGCTCAGCCGGAAGAAGTAAAAAAAATATTCGACCACACCTTTGATACAGGTATACAGCACGGTACCGTTACCGTTGTTATGAACAAGGAAAACTACGAGGTAACAACATTCCGTGTAGACGGCAGCTATGAGGACTGCCGCCACCCAAAGGAAGTAAGCTTTACAAAAGATATTCACGAGGATCTTTTACGCCGTGACTTTACAATGAACGCAATCGCTTACAATCCCTATGACGGATACACCGACATTTTCGGTGGTGCGGAAGATATAAAAAACAAAATAATAAAAGGTGTCGGTGAGCCTGCGGAAAGATTTCGTGAAGATGCCCTTCGTATGCTTAGGGCAGTACGTTTTTCGGCACAGCTTGGGTTTGATATTGAGCCGGAAACAAAAAAGGCATTAATCGAAAATGCCCAGCTTATTAAAAACATAAGTGCCGAGCGTATCCGTGAGGAACTTACAAAGCTTCTTATGTCAAAACATATGGATAAACTTCCTCTCCTCTGGGAAACAGGGCTTTTGAAATATATATCTCCGAGACTCTATAAGTCCATATCGGGTAAGGAAGATGTTGTTTCCGAACAAATTTCAAAAAGTATAAAAGAGCCTGCCGTTTTGTTTGCACTGCTTATGCAGTTTGTTCCGCCAAACGAAATAAAAGCCGAAACGGCACTTTATAAATTTGACAACAAAACACTTAACCATATACTTTGCCTTAACAAACTAAGAAACGAAACTGTTCCCGAAACCAATTATGAAGTAAGACTTCTTGCATCAAAAATCGGCATTGAGGATTCCTATCTTTTTTACGAATTTAAAAAAGCTCAGGGAGACAAAAAAAGCTCCTCTGCAAAAGAAATGCTCGATGCCGCTGTTAAAAACAATGACTGTATGTTTATAAAAGATTTGAAAATATCAGGCAAAGACCTTATATCCTTCGGTGCAAAGCCCGGAAAAGAAATGGGAGAAATTTTAAAAACACTTCTTGCCTCGGTTATAAAAAATCCTAAGCTTAACACCTACGAAAACCTTAAAGCCGAAGCAGGAAAATATATAAATTAAATCTTTTGCAAAAACAAGCCTAAAATACAAAGGAGGTCTGTTATATGAAGTATATCGTCACATCAGCAGAAGCTGCAAAAATGTTGAAAAAAGTTCTCGATGAGAAAAATATGCTTTTTATCAATGAAGCACAAAGTTCGGTATTTAACGCTTCTCTCGGAGAAGATGTTGAATCTGTCCGCCCTGTATATGACTACGAAGAAACACAAAAAATGCTTGAAAAATACAACGAGCAAATCAGAATTTTAAAACACGTAATTAACTGTTTTAATACATCACAGACTGTCGGTGATACCGGAATGACCATTGATCAGATTCTTGTCTATATTCCACAGCTTTCGGAAATGTGCCGCCGACTTTATGATATGCAGAACCGCCTTCCAAAGCAAAGAACCTCTGTAGTCGGAATAGGCAGCAATACAGTTATCGATTACCAATACACAAACTATTCCGTTGACAAGGCTAAGGAGGATTATAAAAGAGTGTCCGATGAACTTAGAAAAATCCAGACGGCACTTGATCTTGTAAACTCAACCGTTAAAATGGAAATTGAAATGCCAGATTAATATACCTTCCGTCTTAATCCGCTTAGAAAAAATTCAGCTGCACTTATGTATGTGTCCAATGATTTTGAAAAAGAGTGTTTTTGTTATTTTTTGTTATTGATTATTTTTTAATGTATAATGTAAAAAATCATTACTTTTTTTAACAACTCACACAAGTTTAAACAGACTCTCGGTTCAACAGCGGATTTAGTAAAAACTGTGACAAAAATCTGTCCCCATAGCCGAGTTCGGTTAAAAGCTGTGGATTTTTAAAATAACCAAAAAATACAAATTTATCGAACTGATTAAAACCGCGGACTCCGTCCACACCTGCAAGCCATTGAAAAGGCTTGACC